>JBKPNM010000025.1:0-27905 GCA_046732615.1 Actinomycetota bacterium
GATCATGGCCGCGCGCTGTAGACGTGTGAGGTACGGGACGACGGCGAGCACCAGGGTGATGACCGGCAGGGCGAGCTCCCGCGGATGGGTGAACGCCGCGCCGCCGGAGGGAATCAAGGCCACCGGCGGCAGGACGGTGAAAACCGTGGTGCCGAGGAGAATCAGGAGGCCAAGGCCGATGACGAACTCAGGCAGTGCTGTGAGGACGAGGAAAATGCCCTGCGTCGCATGGTCGACCGCGCGGTCCCGGCGCATCGCGCCGAGTGAGCCCAGCAGCACGGCGAGCGGGATGGCGATGAGCGCGGACGCTCCGACGAGCGCGAGCGAGGCGAGCCCGCGGTCGACCAAAAGCGAACTCACGGACTGCGGCGATGTGAGCGACTGCCCGAGCGAGCCGGTCAGGACGTTGCGCAGCCAGGTGGCGTACTGGTCGAGCAGCGGCTGATCGAGACCGAGTTGCTTTCGGAGCTCGGTGAGCTGCTCTGGCGTCGCGGTCTGGCCGAGGATCTGCACCGCCGGATCTCCGGGCAGCGCCTGGGTCGCAAAGAAGACCAGGACGGAGACACCGAAGAGCACGAAGAGGCTGAGCAGTGCGCGCCGGAGGATCCACAGCGCCGTCGCCGTCCAGGGTGACCTTGAACTGGGCGATCCCGGAGGCTCCAGCGCCGCCTCCGGGGTCAGCAACGGTCCATCGGTCACGGGCGCGGTCGCCGGCTCCGCGGCGCGCTACGTGAAGTACAGCTTGTGCAGCTGACAGCGATTGAGACCCCAGGCCGTCTTGTCGATCGGCTGAACGCCGCCCACCTTTTTGGAGTACGCATCCACGGAGTCCTGGAACGACCAGATGATGTAGCCGCCGCGGTCGTACTGGATCTTCTGCATGGCATGCACGAGCGAGGCACGCTTGTTCTTGTCGAGCGTCCTTGACGCCTGGGCGTAGAGCCTGTTGAACGCCGGGTCGTCGAAGTGTGTCGTGTTGACGACGCTTGCGCCCGGGCCGTCGGCGATCGACGCAACGACGAGATACGGAAGGCCGACCCAGAAGTCGATCGCGAACGGCCACTTGCCATACCGCGAGAAATACGTGCCGGGATCCACCTTGCGGACCGTGATGCTGATTCCGGCCGCTTTCGCGTTCTGGGCCAACACCTGACAGGCCTCGACGATCCCGGCGGCGATCGGCGACGTCACGAGCTCGAGCTTCAGATTGCTCTGGCCCGCCTGCCTTAGAAGGCTCTTCGCCTTCTCGATGTCCTGGGAGCGCTTGAACGCGTTGCTGAACGACGGATCGAAGCGCCCGTATGTGTCGGCGGCGGGCGAGCCCTGCCCGTATAGCGCGGTTGCGATTGCCTGCTCACGGTTCATCGCGAGGCGAAGCGCCTGCCGCACGCGGACGTCCTTGAACGGCGAGACGTCGACCCGCATGGTGATCGGGTTCCAGCCGCCGGTCGGGGAAACCGCCACCTGGATCCCGGACTGGCTCTTGAGCTGGCGGACATTCGGGAAAGGCACCTGGTTGATGACGTCCACCTGACCCGAGATCAGTGCGTTCACTCGCGCCGCGTCGTCGGGCAGTTCGGACATGACGAGTTGGTCGGCGTACGCAGCCGTCCCGTGGTAGTTCTCGAACCGCGTCAGCACCGTCTGCCGGGCGGGCTGGAAGCTCTTGAAGCGCCAAGGACCCGTACTTACGGGCTTCTTCGGGTCATAGCCCACCGGCACCAGGTAGACGATGTCGCTCAGCAGATAGTCGAAGAACGACTGCGGTGTCTTGAGAACGAAGCGAACCGTCCGCTTGTCGAGTGCCTTTGTCCGCTTCAGATCGACGGCTGTGAGCTGACCCGCGGCCGTGGCGCCAGACTTGGGGTTGAGTAGTCGCCGGATCGAGAAGAGGAGGTCCTGGGCCGTGGCGGTCTTCCCGTTGTGGAACTCGACGCCCTGCTTGAGCCGCACGGTCCAGACGTTTGCGGTTGCATTCGGCTCGAACTCATCTGCAAGGAAGTCGTCGTGCAGGCGGAACTGACCGTCGAGGAATGTGACGGTCTCGTAGAACGTCTGCGCACGGACCGTTGCGGATGGCCCGTTGATGTGCGCCATGTCGAAGTCGTCGGTCGGAGAGCCGCCGGCGATCCCGACGCGGAGCGTGCCACCGCGCTTCGCGACCGGCGCGAGAGTCTGCGTAAGAGCGGCCCGTGCGGCGTCGCTCCCCAGCAGCCCGCCTGACCCGAGCAGGGCCGCGCCTGCGGCACCCGCACGGACGAGCTCACGTCGAGTTAGAGCCGTCATCAGCGTTCCTCCCGTGGTCGGTGGATATACAAGTCGCACCGCGCTTGCGTACGCCTGTTATTGCCTGCCGCCGACTTCGGGCGGGTCATGGGAACATCAGCTTCCGTCGACGGCCGTCGTGCGGTCGCTCAGCGGACATCGCGAGCCCTCCCGCCGAACCCGCCGCAGGAGTCGGGCCGGGTCCGGGTGGAGCGCTGTGCGCACTTCGACTTCTCCGAACTCCCGCCGCCTCAGCAGGGTCGGCCGGTCGTTCCTCGTGACCGAGCGTCTGCTATGCAACCGCCCCGCTGCGGCAGTAGGACTCGACTTCCTCGCTCGGGGCTTCGATGTCTTCACGGACGCCGGCCCAGGCAGCTGGTGGAGCCGAGACAGTGCTCGCACCCGACGCGGCGATGGGCTTGGGCAAGTATTCGGCGAACCTGTGCATCTGTCAAGGCTCGTGTCGGCGGGCGGAGAGGCTGCTGTTGACCCCGAAACAGTTCGGCTGATGTACTCGGCGAATGCAGTCGCGTGAGATCGACGACGTCGTCGTCTCCGATTTGCGTCGGCAGTTGCGCGGCCCCGTGTCTGCACGGGGCGACAGCCGCTATGACAGCGCGCGGGAGATCTGGAATGCGGCGATCGACCGCCATCCCGCCGTCGTGGCGGAGTGCGCCGACGAGGCCGACATCGTGGCCGCGCTCCGCATCGGCCAGGAGCACGCGCTACCCGTGGCGGTACGAGGAGGCGGACACAGTGTGGCCGGCATGGGAACGTGCGACGGCGGCCTGGTCATCGCACTCGGGTCGATCTCCCATGTGACCGTCCTCCCCGAGGCCCGACTCGTACGCGTTGGCGGTGGAGCGCTCCTTGGTGCCGTTGATCGCGTTTGCCAACAGCACGGCCTCGCGGTGCCGGCGGGCGTCGTCTCGCATACCGGCGCGGGTGGCCTCGCATTGGGAGGCGGTTTCGGCTGGCTGACACGGAGGTACGGCCTCACCTGCGACAGTCTCATCGGTGCGCGGGTCGTCACGCCGGCCGGCGAGGTACTCGACGTGAGCGAGAGCGAGAGACCGGAGCTGCTCTGGGGGTTGCGCGGCGGCGGAGGCAACTTCGGCGTGGTGACCGAGTTCACCTTTCGCGCCCATCCCGTGCCGAACTTCCTACCTGTCGCACTAGGTGTCTGGAGCCTTGATGAGGCGCGTGCCGTGGTTCAGACGTACCGAGCGGTCATGCCGCAGCAACCGAACGACGTGAAAGGCACGCTTTTCTTCGTCGTCGCCGATCCGTCGCTCGGCGTTCCGGGCGCTTTCGTCGGCGAACCAGTCCTCGTTCTCGTCCAGCCCTGGATCGGCGCTGACGAACGAGCTGCGAGGGCCTCGTTCTCGGCACTACGCAACGCCGCCACGCCGCTCGTCGGAGAGATCGCGATGACACGCTGGCTCGACCTGCAGACCCGCGAGGATGCGATCTCCGGTCACGGAAAGGGCAACTACACCAAGGGCGGGTACCTCGACGCGATCGATGACGAACTGATCGAGGTGATGGTCGAGTCTGCACGGCAGATGCCCGGAGACATGTGCCAGCTGGAGCTGATCCCCCACGGCGGCGCACAGCTGAACGTGGCCGAGGCCGACTCCGCTTTCGCCGACAGGGACGCGCCGTATTCGTTCAACGTCTTCAGCCGTTGGTCGATCGAGAATGACGAAGGGGCACGCTTCATAGAGTGGTCGCGATCGACTCACGCGGCGATGCGGCCGTACGCGCGGTCGGGCGTCTACACGAACTTCTTCGCAGCGGACGACGGTCAGGATCGTGTTGTGGCTGCCTTTGGCCGAGAGAAGTACTCCAGGCTTGCGCAACTCAAGGCCGAGTACGACCCGCAAAACGTGCTCGCGTTCAACCAGAACATACTTCCGGCCGCTGTCGCGACCCCCTCGACGTAGATGCCTACGATCCGCCGCGCCTACTCCGACGGTCCCTACGGACAGATCCATTACGCGGCCGCGGGCAACGGCGACGTCGTCTTGCTCCTCCACCAGACACCGCGGTCGTGGGACGAGTACGCAGACGTCATCGAACGGCTCGCCTCTCGCTGGCGGGCTGTTGCCATGGATTTGCCGGGGATGGGCGCGAGCGACGGGCCCCCCGGCGAGCCGAGCATCGAGGCCTATGCAGACGCCGCGATAGCGCTTCTCGACTCGCTGGAAGTGGAGCGGGCACACGTCGTCGGGCACCACACAGGATCGTTCGTCGCCACGGACTTGGCTGCTCGATATGGCACACGCGTGCGTTCACTCACGCTGTCGGCGCCGTCATGGGTGGACGACCGCTATCGCGAACTGAACCCTGCCGGAGGTGACCTCGAGGTCGACAACGCGCAACCCGTTGCATCGGGGGAGCACGTCCTCGAGCTCTGGCGGCAACGCCAAGTCTCCTATCCGGACGGGGCGACCGCGTTGCTCCAGGCATATCTGCGTGACGCGTTGCGGGTCGTCGATCCGCGGGCGGGCCACGTGGCCTGCGGGCGCTATCGCATCGATCGCGCGATCTCCGTGGTCCGGTGCCCCGTGCTCCTGCTGGGCCACGAGTCCGACCCGTACACAATCGACGATCTGGAGCAATTCACCTCGAGGATGCCGACGGCCCGAGTGGAGATCATCAGTGGCGGCGTCGTGCCCTTGGAATGGTCGGCCGCTGCGGTCGCGGACGCAGTGACCAGTTTTCTCCACAGCGTCGAAGAGCTGTCCGAAGTGCCCGAAGCGCCGACGCAGCCGGGTCGAGGTCGGAACACGAGCGGTACCTGACAAGATGGCCGTCTGCCGGACGCCGTGGCGTCAGAGGGGCGAGCTCGGCGGAGTCCGCAGCCGTGGAGTTCCATAGACTGGTTCGCGTGGCCAAGCCGGCACGTGGAGCTGCGCGCGGCGGAAACGGCAAGCGCCCCGGCAAGTCGCGAACCGCGCGAATACCGCGCGGCGCTGGCCGCGAAGCGCTGTGCCGCGCCCTGATCCGCGTCGCGGTGCGGGACGGTTTCGACGGTGTGACCTTTCGCTCGGTGGCCGCGGAGGCAGGCGTGACGCATGGCCTCGCCTCGTACCACTTCGGCACGCGGGAGGCGATGATCCACGAGGCGCTCACGTGGGCCACGCGTAACGCGATCAGCGACGCGGGGCTGGCACAGGACGCGGCCGATCTCGACCAGTTCGCCGCGGATCTCCCGGAGCTCATGCGCCGGCGGCCCGAGGACGCGATTTTCCAATTCCAGTTGGCCGTCGAGGCGGTGCGGAGGCAAGAGCTGCTTCCGGACATCCGTGAGAGCTACGACGGATACATCGATGCCATTCGCCAGTCTCTCGTCCGTTTCGGTTTGCCCGATGACGTCGTGCTGGCTTCCGTCGTGTTCGCGATGCTCGACGGGCTCAACCTGCAGCAGTTGATCTACGGAGACACGCGCCGGACCCGCCGCGCCCTGGTGGTCATCCGGCAACTGCTGCACGGTCTGGAGGAGCGTCCGGGCCCCGTGGCGTCACGGACACTACGGCCGGCCGCGGCGGTCAAGTCGGCAATCGCTCTCTCGGAGACGACCACCAAGAGCCGCTAGCCCGCAACCGGCGGTGTCGCTCCGGAGCCGGCGAGGGATGGGTTACCGCGCATGCGCCTGTCTGAACTTGACAGATGAACAGGTTCGCGGAACGATGGTCGCCGTCTTTTGGAGGTTCGATGTCAGGCTCTAGAGACGTCCGCTTCTCGAACGTCACGGAGGGCTCCTGAGCCCCGTGACCGCGACGACCGCTGCTCTATATCCGCTTGATCCGCTTACAGCCGAGGAGATCGAGCGGGCAGTGGCTTCGGCGCGCTCCGCGCTTCCCTCAGGGCTCCGGTTCGTCACTGTCTCCCTGCGTGAGCCTTCGAAGGCTGCGTTGGCCATCTGGCCGGCGTCGTCCATCGCTCGCGAAGCAGAGTTGGTCGTGCTCTCTCCCGCCGAAGAGCAGGCGTACGAGTTGGTCGTCGATGTCGGCAACGACTCCGTCGTCTTCGTCAAGCCACTCGACGGTCTTCAGCCTGCGATGGTCCCGGAGGAATACACGCAGATCGAGGAACTGATGCTCGGTCATCCAGACTTTGTCGCCGCGCTCGAGCGGCGTGGGATCACCGATCATTCGCTCGTCTGCGTCGATCCGATTCCCGCCGGCGCCTGGGGCGATCATTCGTATGACGGGCGTCGTCTGTGTCGCGCCCTCGCCTGGGTGCGAGCGGCTCGCGACTCCAATCCCTACGCCCGTCCGATCGAAGGGGTCGTCGGGTTGGTCGATCTCAATCGCAGTGAGGTCCTTGAGGTTTCCGACTATGGAGTCGTCCCGCTCCCGCCAGGCGATGGCGAGTATCGCGCCGCGAAACTCGGCGCGCTGCGAACGGATCTCAAGCCCATCGAGATCACGCAGCCGGCGGGCTCCAGTTTCGAGGTCACCGGCAACCTCGTCGAATGGCAGAAATGGTCGCTGCGCATCGGGTTCACCGCCCGGGAGGGTCTCGTCCTCCACCAGGTCGGCTACGCAGACCGCGGCGTCGTGCGCCCGATCCTCCATCGGGCGTCGTACTCCGAGATGGCGGTTCCCTACGGCTATCCGAGTCCTACCAGGTACCTCCAGTCACCGTTCGACATCGGAGAGAATCTTGTCGGAACCCTCGCGAACTCGCTCGAGCTCGGCTGCGATTGCCTCGGCGAGATCTACTACATCGACGCGACCGTGACAAACGGGAACGGCGAGCCCGTGGTCATCAAGAACGCAATCTGCATGCACGAGGAGGACTACGGAATCCTCTGGAAGCACTGGGACTTCCGGACGGGCGAGACGGAGGTGAGGCGGTCGCGGCGGCTCGTCGTGTCGTCTGTTTCTACGATCGGCAACTACGAGTACGGATTCTTCTGGTACCTGTATCAGGACGGGACGATCGAGTCAGAGGTCAAGGCAACAGGAATTATCGCGACCGCGGCCATCGCCCCGGGCGAAACCCCGGTTTACGGCCAGCTCGTAGCCGAAGGCGTCAACGGCATGATCCACCAGCACTTCTTCAACGTACGCCTCGATCTGGACGTCGACGGGCAGAACAACTCCGTCTACGAGCTGCACACCGAGTCTGCGCCGGCCGGCCCGGACAACCCCTTTGGCAACGGCTTCTATCCGGTTCGCAGGCTGCTGAAGTCCGAGGATGAATCGCCGCAGATCATCGATCCACTCAGCGGCCGGACTTGGCTGATCACGAACGAGTCGTCGAGGAACGCGGTCGGGGAGCCGGTCGGCTATCGCCTCCTGCCGGGGGAGAACGTCCTTCCCTTCGCGCAACCTGGATCGGCGTTCGAGCGGCGCGCCGGCTTCGCCTACAAGCACGTGTGGGTCACGCGGTACGACGCGAGCGAACGCTACGCCGCGGGCGAGTATCCGAACCAGAAGCCGGGTGGCGACGGTCTCCCGGAGATGGTGGCGAAGGGCCGCGGAATCGAGAACGAGGACATCGTGCTGTGGTACACGTTCGGCCTCCATCACATTCCGCGCCCGGAGGACTGGCCCGTGATGCCCGTTCACTACATCGGATTCATGCTGAAGCCGTTCGGCTTCTTCGACGCGAATCCGGCTCTCGACGTGCCGTCCCCCGAGCACAGCGGCGCACGTTGTGAGCACCACTCCCACTGAGAAACAACCCCGCCGAGCCGCCTGATCCGGGGCCGGACGCGGGCGACGTCGCGCCGGAAGTTTCGTGCGAGGACAAAACGTCACCCGCCGGGTCGAGACGACGGTCGGAGGCGCGCTATCGGCGCGCCAGCCTCGAGCACGACGTCAACGCGACTCCCCTCTCCCACCCCGGCCCTAAGTCGAGCCACGACCACCGCGCCGCCGTCGAGCCGCACGGTTCCGAGACGCACCGGCGGCAGCGAGTGCCCGGGGATATGTCGCACGATCGTGGTTTCCGTGACGCGGCCGGAGGGGGACGACAGCTCGTCGATGCGGTACGAACCACAGACGTCGCACCACAGGGGAAGCGGGAACCGCTCGGCTCCACACGACGGGCACTTGCCGACGACGATGCTCGTCATGCGCGCTCGAGCACGACCGCGTTGGCGCTGGAACCGAAGCGATAGGTCACCATGCCGTAGCCGGTCGCGAGACCGTATCTCGCGCCCTCGACCTGTCTGGTGCCGCCACCCCCGCTCAGTTGCCGGACGACTTCGACGAGTCCGAGCATGCCGCCGCCTGCTCCCGCCTGTCCGGCGGAGAGCTGTCCTCCACCCGTGTTGACGGCCAGCTCGTGTTCGGCGATGCGCTCCACGAGAGCCTCGGGGTTTCCGTCGGGAGCAAAGCCCAGATCGGCGAGCTGGACGAGCACCATGACGGGGTAGTCGTCATAGACAGAGATCACGTCGACGTCGGCCGGGCTCACCCCGGCTCGATCCCAGAGGGTCTGCGCGACCTCGGCGAGCCCGGTGCGAAGGCCTTCGCTCGCTTCGCCGTTCGCTCCATGACGGGCAACAAGTGCGCGCGTTCGCACGCCGCGACCTTCGCTCTTGGCCGACACGACGACGGCAGCGGCGCCGGCGACCACCGGGACGCAGTCGTAACGGCCCAGTGGATCGCTGACGATCGGCGCGCGCAGGTACTCGCTGAGCGTCAGCGGCGTCCGGTACGCAGCATTGGGGTTGCCACGAGCCCAGTCACGCTGTGCGACGGCGATTCGGCCATACGACGCTCGCGTCAGCTTGTGCCGACGCATGTGTCGCCGCGTCAGCATTGCGAAGACCGCGTTCGGTCCGCCCGTCGGAAGCGTGGCCAGGTGATCGCGAGTGGCGACGTTGTACTCCTCGACGAGGCGCGAGAACGACCCCGGCTGAAAGCAATCGCCGGCGACGAGCAATACCGTGTGAGCGTCCCCCGCCTCGACGGCGCGACGAGCGTGTTGAAGCATGTCGATTGCAGACGCACCGCCCGTACCGGCGTCCATGAGCCACGAGCAGCGCAGTCCGAGCCGGACGGCGAGGTCGATGGCCCGGTCGGGGGTGAGCGTAAAAGACGAGACGCCGAGGCCGTCGACTCGAGCCGGCCCGATTCCGGCGTCCTCGAGCGCGTCTCTCGCGGCAGCGGCAAGCGCCTGCGCCGTCGTGAGATCCTCGGGCGGCTTGCGCAGGAGCGGTGTCTCGCCGATGCCCGCCAGCACGGCCTCCGGGTGGCTCAAGTTCGCCCGCGACCGCTGTGAAGCGGCCCGACGGCCGCCGCGAGTTGAACGCCGCGATGCCAGTTGAGGGAGGTCATCGCGTCCGAGCGCCCGTCAGATGCCACCGTCTCGTCACGCGTTCGCGAAGAAGAGTTCCCTACCGACGCGCGCCTCGATGCGCAGGTACCGCCACAGGCGGTGTTCACCGATCGGCGTGTCGCGAACGATGTTGCAGACCGCTGCGACGGCGTCGAGATCGGGCGCGTCGGCGAGGATGTATGCCGTCCAGGGCCAATTGGGCGAGTTGCCGACCATGATCTGGTCGTCGTCGAGCGTGCCGATCACGCTGACGCCGAACCGTCCGCCCAGGTCGTCGAAGGCGGCCTTGATCGCGGGGATGACGTCCGGCAGCCGACTCGCCTCCTCCTCGAAGAACGTCTGCTGCACCCCGATACAGAAGAGGACGCGGAGCGCATCGTTGGCCTTCGTGCGGTAGTCACCCATTGTTCGACTCGAGCGATCCTACGTGTCGGCCGGGCCGACGCCCGTTGGCATCGGCCCGGCCGTGCGACGCGCCTACCTCGTGCGGAACTCCTTCTTCCACTTGGTCGTGAAGTAGGTCTGGTAGTCGGGCCCGTAGACGGGAATCACCGCTCCGAAATTGCCCACGTTCCGACGCTCGATCACGTACGGGCGCATGAACGGAAGCCGGTACCTGCCGTAGACGGCCTGGGTGCTGGCGATTCGGGTCTTACGGGTGATGTTCTGCAGAACCTGATCCATCCCGATCCACACGGACGACACCCAGGGGAGGTCGGAGACGGCGTCGATGGATCCATCGCGGATGCCTGCGATCGCCTGCGGGTTCGCGTACAGGCCGGCGACGACGGTCGTGCGGGTTCCGGTCTGTGCCCTGCCGACCTCCTGGGCCATGAGCGGCAGGCAGAAGTCGCACAGCGTCCACATACCGGCCAGGTCGGGGTTCTGCTGGAGCGCCTGACGGGAAGTGCTCAGGGTGTCCTGGACGGCATTCGAGAGGTCGAGGTCGTGGTTGATGAGCCGTACGTCCCCGGCGGCCGCGACGTCGCGTTCGAGCTGCTTGCTCGAGTTTGCGCTGGCCACTCCGACCGTCGGGGCGCCGATCGCGAACAACTTGTGCGGCTTCGACCCGCCCTTTGCCCTCATCGACCTGATCAGATAGGCGTCGATGATCTTCGCGAGCGCGAATCCGTTCGTGCCGTAATCGTAGAGTCCGCGCGCGGGCACGACGCCGCTGACGACGCTGATCCAGGGGATGCCCTTGTTGACCGCATCCGTGAAGCCGGAACCCATCGCGCCCGTGTTCGTGCTGACCGAGAAGATGACACTCGGGTTCTGCGCGACGATCGACGTTGCGCACTGCGCGACCTTCTGCGGGTCGAAGTTTGGGTCGCAGACTGCGACCTTCCATCCAAAGGTCCTGGCGATCTGGCGTGCCGTGGCCAGCACGCCGATGCTCTGCGACGAGGTGCCCGAGAGCTGGATGACCCCGATGGTGCGGCCTCGGGGCACGGCCACCCGCGCCTTCGCGTCCCGGTTCCCCGCCGTGCGGGCTGCCCTCGTCTGTGCGGGCGTGCCGGCCCAGATGTACCCACCGACCGCAACGGCGTTCTGCTTTGCGGGGCTGGCCATCCCCGAGCTCGCAAAGAACGCGGTGACGAGCGCGATAGATGCAATGAGAGTTGCCGACAGCGTGGCCTTCGCACGCACGCGTCGGGTTCGGTCGTTCGCTCTGCGCATGCTCTGACGTCCTCCTGTCTCGGATCTCGGTGACGCACATGATCGATCTCAGACGACTCTGCCCGCGGCAATCTGCTCGGTCCGCGAGCGTCGGGCCTATGACTACGTCGGCGGCACCACCTCTTTCGGCGGCGTCCCCGGGGCACATGGCGAGAGCGGGGATCGCTGCGCGGGACGCCCATGCATGCGACGCGGCATCATCGATACTCCTCGGCGCGCGTGAGGCGCGAGACCAGGACGGCCGCGATCAGGATCCCGCCTTGGATCATCTGGACGATGGGACCTGCCAGGTTGAGGATGGTTAGGCCGGTACCGATGATCTGGAGATAAAGCGCACCGAGCGCGGTACCGAGGGGCGTGAACACGCCGACCCGAAACATGCTCGATCCCAGGAATGCCGCCGCGTACGCCGGGAGGAGGAGCCCGACTCCGGTGTTCGGGTTGGCGGCACCCGCTGATGAGTTGATCAGGATGCCCGCGATCGCGGCGGCAGCACCGACGAGCGCGAACCCAGTTGCCCTCAGCCTCTGGACGCGGACGCCGGCGAGCCTGGCGGCCTCGGGGTTGCCCCCGATCGCATACATGTAGCGCCCCTGCTCGGTGTGACGCATGTAGAGATGGGCCGCGATCAGGAGCGCCAACCCGATGAAGACCTGGTTCGAGAACCCGAGGAACGTGCCGCTCCCGAGCTCGACGAATGACGCGGGGATGCCGAGGTAGACGCTCTGGCTGTCGACGATCTGCAATGCCAGGCCGGCGAACACCGTGCCGCTGGCGATCGTGAGGATGAACGATGGAAGCCGGACGTAGGCGATCAGGATTCCGTTGGCGAGACCCAGCAGGGCGCCGAAGCCGATGGTGACGAAGATCGCGAGGATCCAGTTCAGCCCGACCCACTCGCTCGAGACGAGGACGATGACGACGGTCGCGCAAAGACTTATGAGCCCACCGACCGACAGGTCGTAGTCGTTCATGGCGAGCACCACGGTGATGCCCAGCGCCGTGATCATCAGCGGTATGCAGTCGCGCAGGATCCCTTTGATCGTCAGCTCGGTGAAGAACGAGTCCGGGCGGAGAACGCTGAACACCACGAATGTGGCGACGATCGCCAGCGGGACCCCGTACCGTGACACCTGCCGCGCGAGGCTGGCGCGCCGTGACGCCTTGTCCTTCCGCTGCGCCGAGAGCGCCAAGTCGGCCGGCCGCTCAGCCGTCATGGGACGCTCCTCCCCGGTCGCGCCCGATTGCCTCGGCCGGCGTCTCGGCCACCCGGTACACGAGCCTGATCAACGCCTCCTCGGTGATTTCGTCTGCCGCCAGTTCGCCCACGACGCTTCCCTCGCGGATCACCACGATCCTCGTGCAGACGGCCTCGAGCTCGGCGAAATCGGAGCAGATGACGATGATCCCCTTCCCCTCCGCGGCGAGCTCGCGGATCAACGCGAAGATCTCCAGTTTCGCCCCGACGTCGACGCCCTGCGTGGGCTCGTCGAAGATCAGCACGCGCCCGCTCCGATGCAGCCACTTGGCAAGCACGACCTTCTGTTGATTGCCGCCGGATAGTCGGCGCACCTCGCGCTCGAGCCCGGGCGGTGTGATGTCGAGGCGAGACACGATGCCGGCGGCAGCCTGCCGCTCGCTCGAGCGTCGCGGGAACGGAAGCACCCGCACAAGACGGTGCGACTGGAGAGACGTGACCGTGATGTTCTCGCGGACGCCGAAGTTGAGGACGAGGCCTTCGTGGCGGCGGTCCTCGGGCAGAAGTGCGATCCCTCGGCGCACCGCGTCGACCGGGTCGCGGAAACGAACCTCGCGGCCGTCGAGTTCGATCGAGCCGGACGACGGCTTGTCGGCGCCGCAGATCATCCGCGCAGTCTCCGTCCGCCCGGAACCGACGAGCCCGGCGAGCCCGAGGATCTCGCCCGGATGCAGCTCGAACGAGATCTCGGCCACCGTCGGAGGGCGACTGAGCGCCTTGACGGCAAGCAGCGGCGGCGTGGCCCGCTCACGCATCGGCGGCGCCGGTGCGCGCTCGACGACCGCCGCCGAGCCGGCGATCGCGTCGACGAGCGAGCGCTCGGTGACCTCGTGTGTCTCGCGCTCGAGCGTGACCCGGCCGTCCTGCATCACGACGACCCTGTCGGTCAGCGCGACGACCTCGTTGAGCCGGTGCGAGACGTACACGATCGAGTGTCCTCGTTCCCGCAGTTGTCGCGCGATCCGGTGCAGCTGGGCGATCTCCTCGATCGTGAGGGACACGCTGGGCTCGTCGAGGAAGAGAACGCGTGCGTCGTGGTAGAGCGCGCGCGCGATCATCACGAGGCGCTGCTGGACGGCCGTCAAACCGGTCATCGATCGCGCCGGGTCGATCCCGGCCTCGAGCTCGTCGAGCACCCTCGCGACCCGAGCGTTGAGCGCCTTCCGGGAGACGAGCGGTCCCAACCAGCGAGGAAACCTCGACCCGATCGCGACGTTCTCTGCGACGCTCAGTTCGGAGAAGTTGCCCAGCTCCTGGTGGACGAACGCGAGTCCGAGCTGATGGGCCTGATGCGGCCCGTACCCGACCGGAGGCGGCCGCCCCATGAACAGCAGCTCGCCCGAGTCGGGTCTCTCGACCCCGGCCACAATTTTGATCAGGCTGCTCTTGCCAGCGCCGTTCTTCCCCACGAGGCCGACGATCTCGCCCGCGGCGAGGCGGAAATCGACTCCGGCAAGCGCCGTGACGCCCGGAAAGGTCTTGACGACGTCGCGAAGCTCGACGAGCGGCCGGTCGTCCGCAGGGCCCGACACCGCGTGACATGTAACACGTTGCGTGTCGGAATGCAACATGTTACGGTCGGGCCGGTGTCCGCCTTGGGAGCGATCCACCGGATCGATCTACAGGATCAGGTCTATGAGACGATCAAGGCCCGGCTGCTAGCGGGCGACCTCGGAGCGGACGCGCGTCTGCCGCTGCAGACGATCGCCGACGAGCTGTCCGTGTCTCGCACCCCGGTGCACCACGCGTTGACGCGGCTCGTCACACAGCGGCTCGTGGACGTGGACAGCCGTGGCTTCCGGGTTCGCGCCGTGACCGCGAAGCGCATCGCGGAGGCCCACGACGTTCGTCGCGCCCTCGAGTTGTATGCCGCCGAGCAAACAGTCGGGCGGGTCTCGGCGGAGCAGCTGGCGCGGCTGCACGTCCTTCTCGACTTGACGATCACCTGTGTGGAGAACCTCGAGCTCGTCGACAAGCACGAGTACATGCTCGCCAACAAGGCGTTCCACGAGTTCCTGGTCGACCTCGCCGACAACGAGACGCTCTCGTACGCCTACCGGTCACTGAGCCTGCACGAGCTGATGGAGCGCGTGCTCTTCTCCGGGCCGACGCGGAAGGCGGGCAACTCGACCGAGGAGCATCGGGCGATCGTCGCCGCGTACGAGGGCGGCGACCTCGACGCGGCCCGGACGGCGATCATCGCCAACGTGGAAACCGGGCAACGAATCGCCGTCGAAATGATCGAGGCGTCTGGAGGGGTGCTATGAGCAACGTCGAGGTCGAGCCCTACCGCTCCAGCGTGCGCGGCCTCCGGGCACTGTTCGCGTTCGGACTCACGCAGGACTTCTTCAACGAAGATCGCTCGAAGATCCCGGCGATCATGGAGGCGCTCAAGGCGAGCTTCGCGGATCTCGAGCAACGCTTTGGCGTGCGCATCCTCGGGACGCTCGACGACGACGAGCTGCTCGTCGGCGCCAGAGAGACCTGGCCGTGGACGTGCTACATCCTCGCCGAGGTGCCCGATCGCAAGGCCGCCGCAGAGGTTTGCAACCTCCTGCGCGAGACCGAGGTCGGCGACGCGCGTCTCTGGAAGTACCTCAAGATCGAGGCACGGCTGGGACGTCCGCTCTTCTTCGCTGAACAGGGCGAATGAGCGCCGGCGACCATCACGTGGCGGTCGTGACCGGGGCGGCACAGGGCCTCGGCGAGGCAATCGCAACGCGCTTCCTGGCCGAGGGCTACAAGGTCGTCCTCGGTGATCTCAACGCCGAGTTGGTTCGGCAGACGACCCGGGCACGGGACCCGGTCGGTGAGCAGTCGGTCGCCGTCGAGCTCGACGTTCGACGGCTCCCGTCGGTCGAAGCGTGTCTCGCCGCAGCCCTGGAGCGCTGGGGTCACGTCGACGTGTGGGTGAACAACGCCGCGCGCACTGTGGCACGCCCTTTCCTCGAGATCGACCCCGACGAGTGGGACGACGTCTTAGCGACCAACCTCCGAGGCACCTACTTCGGCTGTCGCGTCGCGGGAGTTCACATGTGCGAGCGCGGGTCGGGAAGGATCATCAATCTTGCGTCGGTTGCGGGCCAGTGGGGACGGGGTCTGACCGGCGTGCACTATGCGGCCTCGAAGGCGGGCATCGTCGCGATCACTCGCTACGCGGCGACGGCGTTCGCCTCCCAGGGCGTGACGGTCAACGCGATCGCGCCGGCAGCGATCGACGGGCCGGCGGCCGCCGCGATGCCTGCCGACACGGTTGCCGAGTACGTGAAGGGCATCCCGCTCGGGCGCCTGGGCCGGCCGGAGGAGATCGCAGCTCTTGCGGTCTTCCTCGCGTCGCCCGACGCCGGGTTCACGACCGGCGCGACCTATGACGTCAACGGCGGCATCGTGATGCGCTGACCGGAGCCCTAGATTCGCGTGAACGACATCGCTTCGAACCATCGCGAGGAGGCCATCGCACCAGCGCACGGGGTCGACCCGATCACCCTCGCGGTCGTACGGGGTGCGCTCGAGACGGCCCAACGCGAGATGACGCTGACGATGGAGAGGACCGGCCGCTCGAGCGTGCTGACCGTCTCGCGTGACTTCTCGAACGCGATCTTCAACTGGGCACCAGAGATGGTCGTGCAAGGCCAGGACCTGCCGATCCACCTCGGTTCGCTCATCCTCGCGACGAAGGCAGTCTCCTCGTTCTTCGCCGACGACACCCGTCCGGGTGACGTGATGTTCCACAACGATCCGGCCTGGGACGGAAGCCACATCGCGGACTGGTGCATGTACAAGCCGGTCTTCGTCGGGGACGAGCTGCTCTTCTGGACGGTCAGCAAGGGGCACATGGCGGACTCGGGCGGCCCGGCCCCGGGCAGTTACAACCCCGACGCACGCGAGATCTTCGCCGAGGGCCTGCGAATCCCACCGATCAAGCTCTACGAGGAACGTCGCGAGCGCAGCGACGTCCTGAACCTCCTACTCGCGAACACGCGCACGCGCCGCAACCAGGCGGGCGACCTTCGCGCCCAGCTCGGCGCCGTCGACGTGGGCGCGGCCCACCTGACGAGGCTGGTCGCCAAGTACGGCGTGGACGAGGTGCGGGCCTGCGTCCGGGCTCTGCTCGACCTCGCCGAGGAGCAGATGCGCCGACGGCTGTCCGAGCTGCCCGACGGGACGTTCACGGGCAGCAGGCTCGTCGAGGATCTCGGCCACGGGCTCGGAGACCTCGAGATCGGTGTGACCGCGACGATCACCGGTGACACGATGCGGGTCGCGCTGACCGCGCCGCCGCAGATTCCCTTCTACACCAACTCCTACCGAGCGAACACGACCAGCGCGGTCTACCTGGGGCTGATCATGTTCCTCCAGCCGCAGCCCCCGTTCAACGAGGGCATGTACCGGCCGATCGAGATCGACTACGGCCCCGCCGGGTCTCTCGTGAACGCCGTCGAGCCGGCGCCCCATGTCGCCTGCACGACGTGTCCGGCAGAGACGATCACCGACGCCGTCCGCGACACGCTGAGCGTCGCCTATCCCGAGCGCGCCGTCGCGGGCTGGGGCCATTGCTCGGCCGTCAATTGTGCGGGTCTCGACCCACGAAGCGGGAACGAGTACGTCCACATGATGGTGTCGTGCCTGATGTGCGGCGCCGGAGCCGTCGGCGGTGTGATGGACGGCTGGCACGGTGTCGGGCCCCAGGCGGGACTCGGCGGCGGGGCCGCAGGTGACATGGAGCTGATCGAGTACCAGTTCCCGCTTCTCGTCCACCGGTACGGGTTCGCGACCGACTCGGCGAACCCGGGGCAGTGGCGTGGCGGATCCGGTCTCGTGCACGAGGTGGAGGCGCTCGACCACCAGATGACCGCGGTCGTGTGGGGTGAAGGGCGCAAGTACCCGGCGTCCAGCGTCTCCGGCGGTGGCGCGACAGCAGTGCCCCACTCGAAGGTCGGCACGGTCGAGATCATCCGCAACGACGGCACAGCCGAGGCGATCTCCCGCAACTGCGTTCTCAGCCTCGCCCCAGGCGAGCGGTTCGTCACACGCAGTGCAGGCGGCGGAGCGGTCGGGAATCCGCTCGAACGTGACCCCGAACGGGTCCGCGACGACGTGATCGAGGGCTTCGTGTCCGTCGAGGCCGCCCGGGTGGAGTACGGCGTCAGCCTCGACTCCTCGCTGACCGTGGACGCAGACGCGACACGCGAGCTTCGGGGTCGCTCGCGCTGATGGGCTACCGCCTCGGGATTGACACGGGCGGCACCTTCACCGACCTCGTGCTGCTCGACGGCGACGGCACCGTCGAGCTCTTCAAGACCCCGTCGACCCCCGACGACCCACCGGCAGCCATCCGCAACGGGCTCACCGCGATCACCGAACGGCTCGGAACCACCGCGAACGAATTCCTCGGCGCCTGCGACCTCGTGATCCACGGCACGACCGTCGCACTCAACACCTTGATCCAGCTCCGCGGCGCGAAGGTCGGCCTCTTCTGCACCCGCGGACACGAGGACTCTCTCGAGATCAGGAACGGTCACAAGGAGGACGGCCACCGATACGACTTCCGGTATCCGCCGGCCCCCATGCTCGTGCCGAGACGCCTGCGGCTTCCCGTGAGCGAACGCGTGCTGAGCGACGGCTCCGTTCGTCTCCCGCTCGACGAGGAGGACGTCTACCGCGGAGTCGCGACGCTCCGAGGGGAAGGCGTCCAGGCGGTCGGCGTCTCCTTCCTCTGGTCGTTCCTCCACCCCGACCACGAGCGGCGCGTCGGCGAAATCCTTCGCGAGGAACTACCCGACGTGCACGTGACCTTGTCGGTCGATCTGCTGCCGCAGATACGTGAGTACACGCGCACCAGCACCGTCGCCGTAAACGCGTACGTCGCGCCCAGCCTCGCGCGCTACGTCGGATCGATCGAGAGGATGCTGACCGAGCTCGGCTACGCGAACCCGATCCGCTACTTCCAGTCGAACGGCGGACTCACCTCCGGCGCACTGTTCTCGCGACGGGCCGTCAGTGCCCTCAACTCCGGCCCCGCCGCCGGGCCGAGCGCAGCCTTGCACTACGCCGCGAGCCTCGACCAGACCGACGTCGTGAGCGTCGACGTGGGCGGCACGAGCAGCGACATCTCCCTCGTCAAGGACGGCAAGGTCGATCTCGTCAAGGACGTGGACATCGACCGCTACCGCGTCGGCGTGCCGCTCGTCAACGTGATCAGCATCGGCGCAGGCGGCGGTTCTATCGCCTGGATCGACGCGCAGGGGTTGCTCCACGTCGGGCCACAGAGCGCCGAGGCCATCCCCGGCCCTGCCTGCTACATGAGAGGCGGAACGGAGGCGACCGTGACCGACGCCCTCGTGGTGCTCGGCTACCTTAACCAGTCGGCGCTCCTCGGCGGTCGCATGCCGATCGATGCGGGCCTGGCGCGCGCGGCGCTGCAGACCAGGGTCGCCGACCCGCTGGGCCTCAGCCCGGAACGGGCGGCACTCGGCGTGTTCGACATCGTCAACGGGAACATGAACGGTGGGATCCGGTCGGTCTCGGTCGAGCGCGGCCATGATCCTCGCGACTTCAGCATGGTGGCCGGAGGAGGCGCGACCTCCGCGCACGCGGGACGTCTCGCGGCCGAGCTCGGAATCCGCACGGTGTTGATCCCCCGAGTGGCGTCCGGGTTGTGCGCGTTCGGCGAGGCGGTCGCCGACGTCAAGCACACGTATCTCGCCTCCTACACCGTCCGGCTCCCCGAGCTCGACGCGCAGCGGCTCGACGACATGTTCCTCGACCTCGAGCGCCGAGGACGGGATGACCTCCACGCCGAGGGGTTCGCCGACGCGGACATCTACGCGGAACGCTCAGTGGAGATGAAGTACGTCGACCAAGTGCACGAGTGCAGGGTCGAGATCCCACGCTTCTCGATCGACGCGACGACGATCGCCGACATCGAGGACGCGTTCCACCGACGCCACGAGGCGCTCTACACCTACTGCGAGCGGGACAACGTGGCCGAACTGATCAACGTCGAGGTCAGCGTCTTCGGTCGCTCACCGGAACTCGCTCGACCGGAGGCCGAACCAACCGAGGCGGGACGACCCGACCCTGACGCCACACGCGCTTGCCTGTTTGCCGAGTACGGCGACTATCGACCGACACCCGTCTTCGCCGCCGCCTCGCTGCGCGTCGGCGACGTCGTGGACGGGCCCGCGGTCGTGGACGAGGAGTCGACCACGATCGTGGTCTTCCCGGCGTCGATGCTCGAGCTGGCTCGTCCCGACGTCTACGTCATGACGGTGTCATAGGAGAAGCTGGTGGAGCGTGTCCCGGATCAGCACCCACTCCGGAGCCGCCGGATCGACGAGTTCGAAGTGCCCCGCACCCGTGAGCGGAAGCAACTCCACCTCGTCGCCGGCCTCCCGCGCCTGCGCGGCGAACACTTCGTTCGGCTCCCAGTGGATGTCCTGCGTCCCGCACGCGAGGACGTACCGGAACCCGAGCGGCAGATGTGCACTCGGCGAGGCCTCGTCCCAGATGTTGCCCACCGCCTCCGGGCGGCCACCGAGCATGCGCGTGATCAGCCCGTTGTCGTCCCCTTGCCGGTCGGTGGCGCGCAGATCCACGACCCCGGAGAGCGAGACGACGGCCCGCACCGCCACCGCCGCTTCCCTGGCGCACAACAGCGCCAGATGACCACCCGCCGAATGTCCCATGAGAACCACTCGGGACAGATCGAGCGGGTACTGCGCCCGCAGCGCCTCGAGGTGCGCGAGCGCGAGACGGACGTCGTCGAGCGCACCCGGCCAACCACCGCCCGGGTCGCCGATGCGCCGGTACTCCACGTTCCAGGTCGCGATCCCGTGCGCGGCGAGATCCACGCAGAGGTGACCGGCATGGGTGAGGTTGTAGATCGCCTGCCAGTACCCGCCGTGAATCATCATCACCACCGGATGCGGGCCGGCGCCCGCCGGCAACCGCAGATCGCCGAACTGCAAGGGCTCCGGCCCGTAGACGACCCGCGCGTCCGGATCCGGGGGCGGCGGCTCGGTGAGCACGGCGATGCTCTCGCGCTTCACGGACGGATTCTCTCCATACGCGACGGTCGGTGTCGGACGGGTCGGCGGCCCGGAGCACGACGCTGATGCTGCAGTTCGCGGTGGACACGGGCGGCACGTTCACCGATCTCGTCGTCGACGGGAACGGGTTGTCGCCGCGCTTCTACAAGCGCGCCACAACCCCCGCCGACCCGATCCAAGGGTTGCTCGCCGTCTTCGCCGCAGCCGCCGCAGACCACGGCGACGACCTGTCGACCTTCATCGGACGCGGCGACACCCTCGTCTTCGGCACCACACGAGCGACCAACGCCGTCGTGACCGGCAGCACCGCGAGAACAGCGCTCCTGTGCACCGAAGGCCATCCCGACGTACTGCTCTTCCGAGAGGGCGGAGGCAGGACGACGCTCTTCGACTACACACAGGAGTATCCCGCGCCGTACATCCCCCGGTCGCTCACGTTCGAAATCCCCGAACGGATCCTCGCCGACGGCTCGGTCCACACGGAGCTCGACGAAGACAGAGTCCGCGAGGTCGTCGAACGCTTGCGCGGGCTCGAGGTGGAGGCGATCGCGGTCTGCTTTCTGTGGTCGATCCTGAACCCGAGGCACGAGCTGCGGGTCGGCGTGCTCCTTGCAGAGGAGGCGCCGCAGATCCCGGTCACGCTCTCGCACGCACTGAACCCGAGCCTGCGCGAGTACCGACGCGCCTCGTCCGCTGCGATCGACGCGTCGCTCAAGCCGTTGATGAGCAGCTTCTTCAGGCAACTGGAAGGAACGATGGAAGAGCACGGCTTTCGCGGTCGGCTGCTGATCATGACGTCCGCCGGTGCCGTCCTCGACGCGCGCGAGGTCGCGGAGCGGCCGATCCACTCCATCGGCTCCGGGCCGGCCGCCGCCCCGATCGCCGGTCGCCACTACGCACGGCTCGACTGCGGATCCGACACTGCCCTCGTTACCGACGCCGGCGGAACCACCTACGACGTGGGGCTCGTCCGCCGCGGTCGCATCCCCTGGACGAGAGAAACACTCGTCGGCGACCAGACCTACGGCTACATCACCGGTTTTCCGGCCGTCGACGTGCGTTCGATCGGCGCCGGAGGAGGCTCGATCGCATGGGTGGACGAGGGCGGCCTGCTGCACGTCGGGCCTGCCAGCGCCGGCGCTGACCCCGGCCCGGCCTGCTACGGCCGCGGCGGCATCCATGCGACCGTCACCGACGCCTGCCTCGTGCTCGGCTACATCGACCCCGACTACTTCCTCGGGGGAGAGATGTCCGTCTCAAGCGATCTGGCGGCTGCGGCACTCGCCGAAGACGTCGCAAACCCGCTCGAGCTCGAGCTCCGCGAAGCTGCGTCCGCCGTCCTCGAACTCGCCACCGAGCGGATGGTGACCGCGATCGAGGGAATCACCTTGTCGCAGGGGATCGACCCGGCCGCAGCCGTGATGATCGGCGGCGGTGGCGGCGCCGGCCTCTACAGCGTCGCCATCGCGCGCCGGCTAGGGATCAAGCAAGTCGTGCTCCCCGAGGCCGCGGCCGCGCTCTCCGCCACCGGCGCGCTCATCTCGGACCTCCAGGCGACGTTCGCCCACACCGAAGTCGTCTCGACCGCAGCCTTCGATCACGTACGCGCGGACGTGATCATCGCCGGTCTCCGCGCCCGGGTGGAGCGCTTCTTCGAGGAGACGGGCGGCGGCACGGAGCGCGAGACGCTGTTCGCGGTCGAGGCTCGCTACCCGCACCAGGTCTGGGAGATCGAGGTTCCGCTCCGTCATGGCACACTCTCCGCGCCCGGGCACCTGGACGACCTCTGCGAGGAC
Source organism: Actinomycetota bacterium (assembly GCA_046732615.1). Classification (GTDB taxonomy): domain Bacteria; phylum Actinomycetota; class Thermoleophilia; order Gaiellales; family Gaiellaceae; genus Gaiella. The sequence goes on from JBKPNM010000025.1 coordinate 22,356, forward strand.
TTCCACCAGGCACACGAGGATCTCTTCGCCGTCCGTGACAGCGCCTCCCCGGTCGAGCTCGTCACCTGGCGCGTGACCGGCCGCTGCCGGCTTCGCACCCACCACCTGGGACGCATCCGGCCGGAACCGTCCTCCCGAGATCTCGACGCCCGCAGACGCGCCTACTTTCCGCGGCTGGGGCTTGTCGAGATCGATGTTCGGGCACACGACACGCTGGACGAGGGAGAGCGTCTCCGCGGCCCGCTCATCGTGGAATCCCCTGTCACCACCGTCGTGCTCGACGAGCGCGCAGCCGTCGAGCGCAGCCCCCACGGGTCCCTGCTCATCGACCCTCTGCTCGACGGACCCACCGCGCAAGCCCGGGAGCTGCGATGAGCGACACGGAAAAGACCGCCGTCGCGAGAACGAGTTCGCCGCTGAGTCTGGCCCTGCTCAGCAACCGGTTCGAGGGGATCGCCCGCGCGATGATGAACACGCTGCTCCGCACCGCGCGATCTGCGATCCTCAACACGGCGCGCGATTTCTCCTGCTGCATCCTCACGGCCGAGGACGAGATGCTGTCGATGGCCGAGAGCCTGCCGATCCACGTGATGAGCGGACCCGACCTGATCGCCCGCTACATGAAGGAGACGAACCCGGCGCTCCGAGCAGGCGACGCCTTCCTCCACAACTCGCCGTACCACGGCAACTCCCACGCCGCCGACTGGTGCGTCGTCATCCCCGTCGTCGACGGCGACGGGACCCACCGCTACACCGTCCTCGCGAAAGCGCACTTGGCCGACTGCGGCAACGCGGTCCCCACGACGTACGTCGCCGACGCAACCGACGTCTACAACGAGGGCGCGCTCATCTTCCCCTGCGTCAAGGTGCAGGAGGACTACCGCGACCGCGATGACGTGCTGCGCATGGCCCGCGTCCGCATCCGCGTCCCCGACCTCTGGCACGGCGACTACCTGGCGCTCCTCGGCGCAGCGCGCATCGGTGAACGCCGGCTCCTCGAACTGCTCGACGAGATGGGCAGCGAATCGCTGAGGACCTACGAGCGCGATTGGTTCGACTACAGCGAGCAACGGATGATCGCGGCGATCGAGCGCCTCCCCGCCGGCACCGTCACACGTGAGGGACGGCACGACCCGATCCCCGGCCTTCCCGAAGGCGTCCCCGTCAAGATCACCCTCACCGTCGATCCCGAGAACGCACGTATCGACGTCGACCTGCGAGACAACATCGACTGCCAGCCGTGCGGCCTCAATCTCACCGAGGCAACCTCGAGAACGGCCGCCATGATGGGTATGTTCACGGGGCTCGGAACCGTCGTCCCCCTCAACGCAGGGGCGTTTCGGCGCCTGACGGTACAGCTCCGGGACAACTGCATCGTCGGGATCCCCCAGCACCCCGTCAGCTGCTCCGCAGCGACCACAGACCTCTCCGAGCTGACCGGCAGTCTCGTCGCGCTTGCGCTCGGCGACCTCGGGGAGGGGTTCGGTCTCGCCCAGATCGGACGAGCCCAACCGGCATCCATGTCGGTGATCTCGGGCACCGATCCTCGTCACGGGAACACCCCGTTCGTCAACCAGCTCATCCTGGCGGTGACGGGAGGAGCAGGCGCCCCACAGGCGGACGGCTGGCTCACGATCCTCGGCATCGGAGCGGCGGGCTTCCTCTACCGCGACAGCGTCGAGATCGACGAGATGAAGTACCCCATCGTCGTCCACGAGCAGCGGATCGTTCCGGACACGGAAGGCGCCGGACGGTACCGAGGATCGCCGGGCGCACGAGTCGTGTTCGGTCCCATTGCGGGATGCACGCTCGACGTCGTCTACCTCAGCGACGGCACGTACAACGCGTCAGTAGGCGTGCGCGGTGGTCTGCCCGGAGAGACCGCGTCGCAGCGAAAGGTCGACCACGACGGTGCGATCACGGACGAACTCGGCTCCTACGCACACGTGACGCTGCAGTCCGGGGAGGCGATCGTCGGCCATACCTGCGGAGGCGGCGGCTACGGCGCCCCGTACGAGCGAGACATCCGACGAGTCGAACAGGACGTCCGCGAAGGGTGGATCACCGCCGCACGCGCCTTCGAGGTGTACGGCGTCCAGGTCGACCGGCACGGAAGGAGCGACGACGACGCCACGGCCGAGCGCCGATCGGAACTCCGTACGACCGCGACGATCACGCCCGACGACGCTCCGCACGCCCATCGGCGATGATTGCGCCCACGACGTCACGTGATCGCACGACCTCGTGAGCACACCGCTGCGGCGAACCGCGCTCGTCTATCACGAGCGCTTCCTCTGGCACTACGCGGGTGTGGCTGCATCGGTGATCCCCGCCGGCGGCGCGGTGGAGCCGGGCCGTCATGCGGAGTCGCCCGACCGGATCCGTCGAATCAACGGCCTCGTCGAGGTGAGCGGCCTCGGCGAGCACCTCCGACGCCTTCGACCCGCAGAGGCGACCTTGGAGCAGATCATGCGCGTCCACGACCCTGAGTACGTCGACCTCGTTCGCACCCTGAGTGATGCAGAAGGCGGAGACGCCGGCGACAACGCATTCGTTCATCGCTCGAGCTACGAGATCGCGCTTCTCGCCGCAGGAGCATGCGTCACGGCAGTCGAGGCAGTCCTCCAGGGAGTTGTCGACAACGCATACGCCCTCGTCCGTCCCCCCGGCCACCATGCGCTCGCGGACAAGGGCATGGGCGGGTGCATCTTCGGGAACGCCGCGATCGCCGTCCGTCATGCCCAGCAGGCGCTCGGTGTGGAGCGCATCGCCGTCGTCGACTGGGATTCGCACCACGGGAACGGGACGCAGGACGTGTTCTACGACGACCCCTCCGTCCTCACGATCTCCCTCCACCAGGCGAACTGCTATCCGCCCGACTCGGGGGCGGTAGAGGAACGAGGCGCAGGCTCGGGTACCGGTGCCAACATCAACGTGCCGCTTCCCCCGGGATCGGGAGTCGGGGCGTACGAAGCAGCCTTCGAGCGGGTCGTCGTGCCCGCGCTCGACGGTCACCGCCCGGAGCTCCTGGTGGTCGCGTGCGGCTTCGACGCCAGCGCCTGGGACTCACACGCTCGTCTGATGCTGCACAGCAGGGCCTACCGTGAACTCACGCGCGCGCTGCTGGGCGTGGCAGAGCGTCACGCGGCCGGACGGCTCGTCTATTGCCACGAAGGCGGCTACGCGGAGGCGTATACACCGTTCTGCGGCCTCGCCGTGCTCGAGGAACTGGCGGGGTACCCGACCGGGGTCGCGGATCCGTTCCTGCCGATCTTCGAGGGCTACGGATACCAAGACCTGCAAGCGCACCAGGCCGCGGTGATAGACGAGGTCGCGAGTGCGCTCCGCGCTGGTTGACGCCTTCTGCGAGACGGTCGTGCCCGCCGCCGACGGCGAGCCCCGAGCGCTGATGGGCCTATCGGCGGCCGACACCGGTGTTCCCGAACAAATGGCGCCGAACGCGGAAGCGCTGCTGGCCCGGCTGCTCGGCATGCAGTTCGCGTCTCTCGGGCTCCGGGAGAGAACCGCCCGTCTTAACGAGCGGCTTGCAGCGGATGACGCGGGATCCTTCGAGCTTCGCCGGCTCCTGGGCCAGGTCGTGGCGCTGTTCTACGGTCTGGCGACCGGCGGACGGAACCCCGTGTGGCCCGCGATCGGATACCCGGGGCCGACGACACGGCCGCCGACACCCGAGGAGCGCCCCAAGCAGATCGCCTTGCTGGATCCTCGCGAAGAAGCACCGGTCGTCCGGGCCGACGCCTGCGTCATCGGGTCCGGCGCCGGTGGCGCAGTCATCGCCGCGCGCCTGCAGCAGGCCGGCATGTCTGTGGTCGTGCTCGAGCAAGGCGGTTACACGAGCGAGTCGGATCTCCTGCAGGAAGAGCTCCACGACGGGGCCAGGACATACCTGCGGGGCGGGATCATCTGGTCGGAGACGGGGCGCATGGGCGTTCTCGCGGGTGGCACGCTCGGCGGGGGGACGTTCGTCAACTCCTTGGTCTGCCTCCGCCTCCCGGACGACGTCAGGGACGCGTGGGCAGCACGCGGGATCGAGGGCGTCGCGAGCGCGGATTTCGATGCCGCACAGGACGCCGTCTGGGCCCGTCTCGGCGTGAACACGGAGGCAACGGTGCCCAACCGGAGCAATCGGCTCATGGTCCGTGCGCTCGAGAGCACCGGGCGCAGGTGGCAGCTCCTCCCCCGGAACGCGCCGCCGCACGATCCCCGATTGTGCGGGTACTGCAACGGGGGCTGCCAACAGGGTGAGAAGCAGTCGACGCTGGTCACCTACCTCGAAGACGCGGCCGAGGCCGGGACGCGGTTCATGGTGGAGTGCCGGGCAGAGCGGCTTCTCGTCGAGGGAGGGCGCGCGGTGGGCGTCCAGGCCGTCTGGAGGACGGACGCTGAGACGACCAGACCCGTGACGGTGCGCGCACGCGTTGTTGTCGTCGCAGGAGGCGGGATCGAGTCGCCCGCGCTGCTACTGCGGTCCGGTATCGGAGGGCCGGCCGTCGGCGAGCACCTGAAGCTCCATCCGGCGTGGTTCGTCGGAGGCGTTCACGAGGATCTCGTGGACGCGTGGACCGGTCAGATCCAGTCCGTGACCTCACGCGACTTCTGCGCATTGCCCCACGGGGGCGGATTCCTGCCCGAGTGCGTGATCCTCAACCTCGCCTTCTGGACGTCATCGATGCCGTGGCGCGACGGGATCCTGCACAAGCAGCACGTCCTCGAGCTGGCGCGGACGTCTAGCTGGCACGCGGTCACGCGCGATTGCGGCGACGGCCGCGTGGTCCTCGGCCCGGAGGGTGAGGCCGTGATCCAGTGGGAGCTCGACGACCCTCGCGATCTCGAGACCGCCCGGCTCGCCAACGTCGAGCTCGCCCGTCTCCACGAGGCTGCGGGCGCGCACTCGATCTTCACGTTCGACCCGCCGGGTCTGCGTTGGAACCGCGACGATGAACCGTTCGAGGCCTTCGTCGACAGGCTGCGCGGCACCAACTGGCGGCAGGCGATCGCCTACTCGGCTCACCAGATGTGTAGCGCGAGGATGGGACGCGACCCGGCCACGGCCGTCGCCGACGGTCGCGGACGGCTCCATGACGTCGAGGGCGTGTGGGTCGGAGACGCGGCCGCGTTCCCAGACGCCCCTGGCGTGAACCCGATGATCGCGGTCATGGCCCTCGCGTCTCTCACGGCGTCGCACATCCTCGAAGACGCAGGCTGAGGCACGTCACTCGCTCTCGGCCATCGGCTCGGCGGGCGACGTCGGCCCGTGGCCCCGGGCTCCTTTGATCCGTCGGAAGCGGCCACCCGGGTCCTGTTGAAGGCGGTCGATCGCGACCGCGACGATCAGGATGACTCCGGTCACCACCTGCTGCCAGAAGCTCGACACCCCGGATATCGAGAGTCCGTTCTGCAGCGTGCCGATGAACAAGACCCCGACCGCCGTGCCGGTGACTCCGCCGACGCCACCGAGGAAGCTCGTCCCGCCGAGGAGCACGGCCGCAGCGGCGTCGAGCGGGATCGAGGTGCCGACGAGCGGGCTGG
>JBKPNM010000026.1:0-10409 GCA_046732615.1 Actinomycetota bacterium
GGCGAGACCGCGCCGCTCCTCTTCACCTCGTCGATCGCCGCGAACGCGATCTCGACCGACGTGACGCACGCGCTGCCGACGCTGCCCGTGGCGATCTTCGCCTTCTCGGAGTCGGCCGACCCCGGCGAGCAGGCCGCCGGCTGGGCCGCGGCGCTCGTCCTGATCGCGTTCGTCCTCGTGCTCAACGTCGTTGCGAAGGTCTTCGCCGGCCGGACCAGGCGGCGCCTCGGTCGACGCTGAGGGCGACCTCAGGCCGGCACGGCTGTCGCCTCGGTCGGGGGCGGAGCGAGGCGACGCCGCTCCCGCCGCCGTGCGAGGAAGGCGGACGTCGCGATGACGACCGCGAGGAGGAACACGATCACGTCGCCCTCCGGGAGCCGCGTGACGTACTCCATTCCCGCGCCCACGAGCGCCGCGGCCGGGATGGTGAGGATCCAGGCGACGAGGATGTTCCCCGCCACGCCCCACCGCACCGCGTGGAACCCGCGCACCGCTCCCGCACCGAGCACCGAGCCGGAGATCGTGTGCGTCGTCGACACCGGGAAGCCAAGGTGGGCAGTGCCCCAGAGGATTGAGGCACATGCCGTCTGGGCCGCGAAGCCCTGCGGCGGGTCGATCTTCGCGATGCGCTGCCCGAGCGTCTTGATGATCCGCCAGCCGCCCGCGTACGTGCCCGCGCCCATCGCGAGGGCCGCGCTGGCGATCACCCAGGTCGGCGGCCGCTCGAAGTCGGGGCTCAGGTGCCCGGAGGCGACGAGCGCGAGCGCGATGATGCCCATCGTCTTCTGCGCGTCGTTCGTGCCGTGGGTGAACGCCACGAACGCGCCGGAGACGAGTTGCGCGCGGCGAAATGCGCGGTTCACCTTCGTCGGCGGTCGGCGGGCGATGAACCACGTGATCACCACGATGAGGACGAACGCGATCCCGATGCCGAGGAACGGCGCGACGAGCGAGGGGATCAGCACCTTGTCCTTGATCCCGCCCCACTGGACGACGTCCGCGCCCTCCGCGGCGATCGCCGATCCGATCATCCCGCCGATCAGCGCGTGGCTCGAGCTCGACGGAAGCCCGACGAACCACGTGATCAGGTTCCACGTGATCGCGCCGACAAGACCCGCGAGCACGATGTCGAGCGTGATCGCCTCCTGGTCGACGATCCCCTTCGCGATCGTCGCCGCGACCTCGATCGAGACGAACGCGCCGGCGAAGTTGAGGACCGACGCGCTCGCGACCGCGACCCGCGGGCTCAGGGCCCGCGTGGAGACGCTCGTCGCGATCGAGTTCGCGGTGTCGTGGAAGCCGTTCGTGAAGTCGAAGAAGAGGGCGACCGCGACGACGGCCCAGAGCGTCGCCTCCACCGGGTCAGGCGTTCTTCACGACGATGTTCGCGATCGTATTCGCCGCGGTCTCGCAGCTGTCGAGCGCTCCCTCGAGCCTGTCGTAGACGTCCTTCCAGCGGATGACCATGAGCGGGTCGATCCGGTCGTCGCGAAAGAGCGAGGCGAGCCCATCGCGGAGGACACGATCGCCCTCGTCCTCGAGGCGCTTGAGCTCGAGGAGCGCCTCCTGGACGCCCGTGAAGCTCTTCAGGTTGGCGCACGCGATCGACAGCTGCTCGGCGGCGGCGACGATCAGGCCCGTCTGCTGGACCGCGTGCTTCGTCGGAAGCTCGATCCCGTAGAGCCCGAGCAGGTCGGACGCCTCTTCGAGCTCGTCGACCACGTCGTCGATCTCGATCGCGAGCATGTAGATGTCGTCGCGGTCGAACGGCGTCAGGTACTGCGTGTTGAGGAGCTGGATCAGCTCCCTCGTGATCGCGTCGCCCTCCGTCTCCTCGGCCTTCACCTGCTCCTGCGTGATCCCGGAGTTCGGGTGCTCGCGGAAGCGGCGCTCGACGAGGCGGGCCACCTCGAGCGCGTTCTCGCCGGCGCGGGCGAAGAGCACGAAGAACTCGCTCGTCCTCGGCGTGAGGGACAGGCGCACGGGCGCGCACGTTAACCGAAACCCCCGAGGCGGACCGGGCCTCCGAACCCGCGCCCGTCCCGGATACGTTTCGGGTGTGAAGGAGGCCCTCGAGCGGGAGGTCAAGCTGAGCCCGGGGGACGGGTTCGTCCTGCCCGAGCTCGGCGGCGAGCTCCAGCCGACGCGCCGCTTCACGTCGACGTACCACGACACCGCGGACCTGGCCCTCGCGCGCCACGGCGTGACGCTCCGTCACCGCGTCGAGGGCGGCGCGGGAGTCTGGCAGCTGAAGCTGCCGCGGGGCGCCGCCCGCGCGGAGCTCGAGCAGGCCGGCCCACCCGCGCGGCCTCCGCTCGAGCTGTCGGCCCTGCTCGTGGCGTTCCTCCGCGGCCGTGACGTCGAGCCGGTCGTGCGACTGCGGACGAGGCGCGAGACCGTGCGGGTCGACGGGGCCGAGGTCGTCGACGACTTCGTCGCGGTCGTCGTCGGGCAGCGTGTGACGAGCCGCTTCCGCGAGCTCGAGGTCGAGCTCGTCGGCGGCGAGGAGCAGACGCTCGAACGGCTCGCGAAGAAGCTGCGCCGGGCCGGTGCAACGACGAGCGGCGCGCTGCGGCCGAAGCTCTACCGTGCGCTCGGCCTCCCGGCTCCCGTCGAGGCGGGGCAGATCGCGCGGGGAACTCCGCCCGTGGCCGCGCTCGGGCTCGCGATGGCCGAGCAGGCGCGGCAGCTGCTCCTCCACGACCCCGGTGTCCGCCTCGGCTCGGATCCCGAGGAGCTCCACCAGTTCCGCGTCACGACGCGCCGCCTCCGCGCCTTCCTCCGCGCCGGTCGGCCGCTCCTCGAGCCGTCCTGGTCCGAGCTGCTGCGCGACGAGCTCCGCTGGCTCGGCGGCGCGCTCGGCCCCGCGCGCGACCTCGACGTCCTCATTGCCCGGTTGCGGGAGGACGCCGTGGGCGTGGGGGGAGAGGACGCCTTCTCGGGGTTGCTCGACGCGCTGGACGCCGAGCGCGCAGACGCGCGCGGGATCGTCGTCGAGGCGCTGTCGAGCGACCGCTACCTCGAGCTGCTCGACCGCCTCGAGCACGTCGCCGAGCCGGAGCCGAGCGGCTCGCGTCGCACGCTGCGCGACCTCTGGAGGGCGGAGTGGAAGCGCACGCGCAAGGCATGCGAGCGCCTCGACGGCGCTTCGCCCGACGACGAGCTCCACGCGGGGCGGATTCGCGTCAAGCGCGCCCGCTACGCGGCCGAGCTCGCCGCGCACGAGCTCGGCAAGCCGAGCCGCCGGTTCGTCCGCGCCGCGAAGCAGCTGCAGGACATCCTCGGCGAGCATCAGGACGCCGTCGTCGCCGAGGATCGCATTCGGGAGTGGGCCGGCGAGGACGTCGAGAGCGGTGCGCCGGCGCGCCTCGTCGAGACCGAGCGCGAGCGCAGGGCCTCGGCGCGTGCACGCTGGCCCGAGGCCTGGGACGCGCTCCGCCGCGCCGCCAAGCAGCTCTCGTGACCGTCGTCCGCGCCGCGGGCGGGATCCCCGTCCGCACCGCTCCCGGCGGGATCGAGGTGCTCGTCGTGCATCGCCCGCACTACGGCGACTGGACGTTCCCGAAGGGGAAGTGCGAGCCCGGCGAGAGCGACGAGGCGTGCGCGCTCCGGGAGGTTGCGGAGGAGACGGGGCTCGTCTGCGTCCTCGAGGACGAGCTCCCGTCGACCGCCTACCGCGACTCGCGCGACCGGCCGAAGCGCGTGCGCTACTGGCGCCTCCGCGTGGTCGGAGGGAGCCTCGGGTTCGACCACGAGGTGGCGGACGCCCGCTGGCTCAGCCCGGCCGACGCGGAGACGTTGCTGACGTACGAGCGAGACCTCGCCGTGCTGCGCGCACTCTCGTAGCGGCGCAGCGGCGAGCGCCGCGGTGTCCGACTTGAAGTCGGACACCAGGCGGAGCGCGGGTAGCCTGGGCCGCGTATGTCCGCAGACGTGATCTACACGATGTACCGGGCCGACAAGTTCTACGGCCCCGAGCGGCAGGTGCTCTCGAACATCTCGCTGTCGTTCCTGCACGGGGCGAAGATCGGCGTGCTCGGGCCGAACGGCGCCGGCAAGTCGACGCTCCTCAAGATCATGGCCGGGCTCGAGGAGCCCTCCTCCGGCGTCGCCGAGCTCGACCCGAAGGCGAGCGTCGGCTTCCTCCCGCAGGAGCCGGAGCTCGATCCCGCGAAGGATGTGCGCGCCAACGTCGAGGACGGCGTGCGCGAGCTGCGCGACCTGCTCGACCGCTTCAACGCCGTCTCCGCGGCGTTCGCCGAGCCGGACGCCGACTTCGACGCGCTGCTCGCCGAGCAGGCCGACGTCCAGGACCGGATCGATCGCGCGGACGCGTGGAGCCTCGACCAGCAGCTCGACCGGGCGATGGACGCGCTTCGGCTGCCCGACGGCGACCGCGACGTGACGACGCTCTCGGGCGGCGAACGGCGCCGCGTCGCGCTCTGCCGCCTCCTTCTCTCCGCGCCGGACCTGCTCCTCCTCGACGAGCCGACGAACCACCTCGATGCCGAGTCGGTCGCGTGGCTCGAGCGACACCTCGAGGCCTACAAGGGCACCGTCATCGCGGTGACGCACGACCGGTACTTCCTCGACAACGTCGCCGGTTGGATCCTCGAGCTCGACCGCGGCAAGGGCATCCCGTTCCAGGGCAACTACTCGTCCTGGCTCGAGCAGAAGGAGGCGCGGCTCGCCGTCGAGGAGAAGCAGAACGCGGCGCGGCGACGGACGCTGCAGCGCGAGCTCGAGTGGGTGCGGATGAGCCCGACGGCGCGCCACGCGAAGTCGAAGGCGCGCCTCGCGGCGTACGAGAAGCTGCTCGCGGACGACCAGGCCGACCGGATCGGCACCGTCGAGATCCACATCCCCGCCGGGCCGCGGCTCGGCGACCTGGTCGTCCGCGCCGAGCACGTCCACAAGGGCTTCGGCGACCGGCTGCTGATGGAGGACCTGACGTTCGACCTGCCGCCCGGAGGGATCGTCGGCGTCATCGGCCCGAACGGGGCCGGAAAGACGACGCTCTTCCGCATGATCGCGGGAGAGGAGACCCCGGACGCGGGCTCGCTCGAGGTCGGCGAGACGGTCGAGCTCGCCTACGTCGACCAGTCGCGAAGCGCGCTCGAAGGCACGAACACGGTCTGGAAGGAGATCTCGGCGAACCAGGACGTCATCCAGCTGGGCAAGCGGGAGGTGAACTCGCGGCAGTACGTCTCGTGGTTCAACTTCCGCGGCGGCGACCAGCAGAAGCTCGTGAAGGACCTCTCCGGCGGAGAGCGGAACCGCGTCCACCTCGCGAAGCTCCTCCGCTCCGGCGGCAACCTGCTCCTGCTCGACGAGCCGACGAACGACCTCGACGTCGACACGCTGCGCGCGCTCGAGGAGGCGCTCCTCGACTTCGCCGGCTGCGCCGTCGTCATCTCGCACGACCGCTGGTTCCTCGACCGCGTCGCCACGCACATGCTCGCCTTCGAGGGCGACTCGCAGGTGACGTGGTTCGAGGGCTCCTACGCCGAGTACGCCGACTGGGTGCGCGAGACACGCGGGCCCGAGGCGCTCGAGCCGCACCGCATCGCGTACAAGCCGCTCGTCCGCCCGGCGTAGCGACGGCGTCAGCGGGCGCGACGGGCCCGGGACTGGGCGCGGCGCATCATCGCGTCCTGGTGGGCGTGCCGCTTCTTGCCCCTGCGCTCGAGGCGCTCCCACCCGCCGTCGGGGTCGAGCTCCCACGTGTTCTCCGTGTCGGCGAACACACTGTCGAGGATCGCGCCGATCTCGGCCCGCGCGCGCGCGTTCTCGACCGGCGTCAGCACCTCGATCCGGCGATCGAGGTTCCGCGGCATCAGGTCGGCGCTGCCGATGTAGACGCTCACGTCGTCGCCGGCCTCGAACCAGTTGATCCGGCTGTGCTCGAGGAAGCGGCCGACGATCGACGTCACGCGGATCGTCTCCGAGAGGCCCTTGACTCCGGGGCGGAGCATGCAGATCGACCGGGCCATGATCTCGATCGGGACGCCGGCCGCCGACGCGGCGTACAGCTCCTCGATGATCGTCGGGTCGACGAGGGCGTTGACCTTGAGCCGGATGCGCGTCGTCTCGCCCGCAGACGCCGCGGCGGCGACGCGACGGATCTCCTCGGCGAGGCGCGAGCGCAGTGCGAACGGCGCGACGAGGAGCTTGCGGAAGCGCTGCGGCCGCCCGAAGCCCGTGACGTAGTTGAAGAGGTCTGCGACGTCGGCAGAGATCTCCTCGTCGGCGGTGAAGAGGCCGACGTCCTCGTAGATCCGCGCCGTCGACGCGTTGTAGTTCCCGGTGCCGACGTGGACGTAGCGCCTCAGGCCGCCCTCCTCACGACGGACGACGAGCGTCATCTTGGCGTGGATCTTGAGGTCGGGGAAGCCGTGCACGACGTGGACGCCTGCTTCCTCCATCGCGCGTGACCACTCGATGTTCCGCCGCTCGTCGAAGCGCGCCTTGAGCTCGACGAGGCACACCGACTGCTTGCCCTCCTCGGCGCATTCGATGAGCGAGCCGATGAGCGACGACTCGTCGCTCGTCCGGTAGACGGCGGTCTTGATCGCGATCACGTCCGGATCGCGCGCGGCGGCCTGGGCGAGCGCCTCGAAGCTCGCCAGGAAGGAGTCGTAGGGCTGGTGCACGAGCAGGTCGCCGCGACGTATCTCGTCGAAGACGTCGTTCGGCCCCGTCACGCGCGCCCAGCGCGGAGGAACGAGCGGCACCCAGGGCTCGTGCTTGAGCTCAGGCCGGTCGAGCGCGACGAGCTCCCACAGCTCTGACTGGTCGAGGAGCCCTTCGACCTCGTAGATCTGGCTGGGACGGGCACCGAGGCCCTCGACGAGCCGTTGACGTAGTCCCTGCGACGCGGACGTCGAGAGCTCGAGGCGGACGACGTCGCCGAAGCGGCGGCGGCGGAGCTCCGACTCGACGGCTTCGAGCAGGTCGTCCGCGTCGTCGGACACCTCGAAGTCGGCGTCCCGAGTGACGCGGAAGGTCGCGCGCTCGCGGATCTCCATGCCCGGGAACAGCATCGGCAGGAAGTGCGAGATCACCGCCTCGAGCGGGACGAGGCGTTTCCCGACCGGCACGAACCGGTCGAGCACCTCGGGCACCTTCACGCGCGCGAACCGCTCCTCGTCCGTCTCGGGATCCGACGCGATCACCGCGAGCGAGAGCGAGAGCCCCGAGACGTAGGGGAACGGCTGGCCGTGCCCCACGGCGAGGGGCGTCAGGATGGGATAGATCTCGCGCTCGAAGTACCGCTGCAGCTTCTCCTGCTCGCGCTCCGAGCACTCGTCGATCGAGGCGACCTCGATGCCCGCCTTCGCGAGCGCGGGACGGAGCTCGCGCTTCCAGAGGCGGCCCTGCCGGGCGGTCAGCTCTCCGACGCGCTCGTGAATCTGCTCGAGCGCCTGTGCCGTGCCGAGGCCGTCCGCCGAGCGCACGGGCACGTCCGACTCGTCGAGCTCGAGCAGGCCCGCGACCCGCACCATGAAGAACTCGTCGAGGCCCTGCGAGAAGATGGCGGCGAACCGCAGGCGCTCGAGGACGGGCAGCCTGTCGTCCTCTGCGAGCGCGAGGACGCGGCCGCTGAAGTCGATCCACGAGAGCTCGCGGTTGAGAAGCCGCGACGGTGCCGGCTCGACTGCAGTCGCCATGGACGGATTATGGGGACTGGCACCGCAGGTGCCTGTCCCCCGTGGCGCGTTGCAGGCTGCGTCGCCCTTCGTGTCCGACTTAAAGTCGGACACCAGACGTGCGTGGCCCTTGGTGTCCGACTTAAAGTCGGACACCAGACGTCAAGTCGGACACCAGACGTCGGACACCCGACGGCGCCGCGCTCAGTCGTCGGCGCCGAGGGCTTCCACGACGAGCGAGTGGAACCAGGCGAGCAGCTGCTCCGACTCGGGAAGCAGCGTTCCTGCGTCGAGCCCACCGCTCGCGATCCCCCGCTGCACCGCCTCGACGAGGGCCCTGTCCTCGCGGCCGACCTGCTCGTCGAGCTCGAGATAGGCGGCGACCCACTCGTCGTCCACGTCCGCGCCGACGAAGTAGTCGAGGAACCGTGCGGTGCGGTCGGCCGCGCGGGGCACGATCGGGCCGATCGAGAGATTCGCCTGGCCGGGCATGACGTTGACCACCGTGCCCGGGAAGAGGAGGTGGAACTGCCCCCGCCCGATCTCTCCGGAGTCGAACGCGCCGTCGCTCTTCGGAGGCCCGGCCTGGCTCGCGAGCCGCCCGTGCGCCTCGAGCCGGTAGGCGTCCGCCGACACGTCGAGGGTCTTTGCAAGGCTGGGATGGGCAACCGAGCAGTGGTAGCACTCGAGGAAGTTCTCCACGCAGACCTTCCAGTTGCAGGCGTACTCGTCGGCCACGTCGCGCGAGTGGAACCGCAGGGCGTCGACGTCGATGCCGCCTTCGGCGAGCCGGTCGGACAGGTCGCCGAGGTGGTCGGCGAGCGGCGCCGCGTCGGGATCGGGGTTGACGAAGACGAACGGCCCCCACACGTCGACGGAGACCGGCACGAGGCCAAGCGTGGAGCGGTCGAGGCCGGGCTCGCGGTCCGAGCGCGGGGCGCTGCGGAGCGAGCCGTCGAGGCCGTACGTCCATGCGTGGTAGGGGCACTGGATCGTCTCCCGCCGGTCGTCGCCCTCGCAGAGCGGATGCCCGCGGTGCCGGCAGACGTTGACGAACCCGCGCAGCTCGCCGTCGCGGGCTCGCGTGAGGACGACCGGGAGCGTGCCCGCCTGGACGGTGGTCAGCTGGCCGGGCTCGGCGACCTGGTCGAGGCGCGCTGCGTACTGCCAGCTCCGCGCGAAGATCCGCTCCTGCTCGACGCGGAGCACCGCAGGGTCGGCGTACCAGTTGTACGGCAGCGTCCGGGTCACGGCGGCGGTCGCCACCGCCCCAATCTACCCGCGGCGTGAGCTCGACAGCCACGCCCACGCGTGTGTAAGGCTTGCCTTACAGACGATGTCGCGAAGCTGTACTCTCCGATCATCGACCGAACTCGACTCCTGCTCGTCGTCGGCGTTGCGAGCCTCGCGCTCGTCGCCGCGCTCGCGTCGACCGCCGCTGCGTCGCCCGCGCGGGCTGCCGCGCCGGCGGCTCCCGACTACGCGGGCGTGAAGATGTACCTGCTCGCCCGCTCACGCCAGCTCGTCACCCAGCTGAACGGAATCCAGGCCCGCGCCGAGCGCTACTACGCGCTCGCGAAGCGGGAGCGGTTCTCGTACCCGCGGCTCTGGCGCACCCACCGCTCGGAGGTCGCCTCGCTGCTCCTCGGCCTCAAGCCCGCCTTCGGTCGTGCGCACAAGGCGTACGAGGAGGAGGAGGGGATCATCGCCGGCGTCCCCTCGCTCGCCCAGTACGACGTGATCATGGACTCGGGCACCAGCGCCGCCGACGACCCGCAGACCGCGGTGCCATTCGACCTGAAGCTCCCGGACGGCAAGATCCTTCGCAAGCCGGGGAACTTCTTCCACGCCCTGCTCGAGCCGACGATCTGGGGGACGGACGCGCGGTTCCGCGCCCACGGAGGCGTCGAGGCCGACCTCGACAGCGACGGCGCGGTGGAGTTCGGCGAGGCGCTGCCGGACGCGAACGTGCTCGTCGCGACGGCGCGGAGCTTCGTCTCCTACGCGGGGAAGAGCGACGCGGCGGCGAAGGCATGGAAGCCGGACGCGTCCGACGTGCTCACCGCGCTCGTCGTGATGGTCCCCACGGTCGAGGGGTACTTCGGGGAGTGGAAGAGCTCGCGCGCGATCGCGGGCGCGGCGACGAAGGAGAAGGCGTTCGTCGCCCACTCGCGCCTCGTCGACGTCCACGGCATCCTCTTCAGCCTGCAGAACGTCTACAAGGGCGTCCGGCCTCTCGTCGCGAAGGCCGGCGCGGGGGAGAGCGCGCGGATCGGCACGGCGCTGAGCGAGCTGGCCCGATTCGTCGACGGGATCTACGTCCAGGAGCGGTCGGGCAAGAGGTTCACGCCGAAGCAGGCCGATCTCCTCGGGGGGCAAGCGCAGAAGCGCGCCAACGCGATCGCCGGCCAGATCTCGCAGGTCGCCGGGGTCCTCGGCATCGAGCTCCAGGCCTGAGTCGGGGACGCGCCGGAAGTCGCATGAGCGAGCGGAGACGGGGCGGATGCAGGGCGAGTGGCGGGGCCGTTCTCGCCGTCGTCGCGCTCATCGCCGCCTTCGGCGCGGGCCGCGCTTCGGCAGCGGAGACAGCGGCGCCATGGGAGGCGTACGACGCCCTCGATTCGGCGCTCTTCGACGCCGAGCTGGCAGCGACGACGGACGACGCCGGCGCGCTCGCCGCTGCCGGCCGCCGGGCCTCTGTCGCCGCGGGCCGGCTCGCGGCCGGCTTCGACCCGTCCGCCCGGACGAGCGCGGTACGCC
>JBKPNM010000027.1:0-8112 GCA_046732615.1 Actinomycetota bacterium
GCAGCGACCTTGAGGAGGGCGAGAGTCAGGGCCTGCCCGTGTGGAGCAGCCATGTGGGTGATCCGATTCTCAAGAGCAACATCACGCGCCGCGTCGACTTCGCCCTTTTCATGGTGGAGGCTCTCGACAACGACGAACTGGTTCACAAGGCCCCGGCGATCGTCGGCCGCCAGGCGCCCTCGGCGCTCGCGTACGCCGCCTAACGAGCGCACCCTCCAGTGGGCCAGCGCACTCTCGCTAGAACGCGCTCGACGCTGATCCCAGCCTGTAGTCACTCGTCGATCGAGTCGGAACACAATGTCAGCGGCGTGCTTGGCCTCACGGGCACCGTGGATTACGACTGGATCGCTGCGTTCGACCAGTCGGGGCCAGCCGACGTGCCGTGGAAGGTGGAGGACGCGCAGACTCTTCGCTTCGGCCGATCCCGGCCCGGGAGTTCGCTGCGGTGATTTCGACGCTCCGTTCAGATCAACAGTGCCAACAAGAGTGTGCAAGGCGTACGCCACAAGCGGGCAATGGCCGAGCGCCTAGAAGCGGAACAGCGAGCGCATGTCCATCGACAGGTGATGGAGTGTTCTCGGCAGCACGTTCGGCCGGCGTCTGACCATCGGAGACAGTTCGCGGTACGCGGCCTGAACGGGCGTTTGGTGAGTCGAAGGCGCCCCGCCCACCGCCCGCGCGTGCCCGCGCGCACATGCATAGGCGCGATCCAGGCAGAAAGCTGCCTAACCCGTCCATTCCCGGCTTAATGCCTCTCTCAGGGGAGAGAGATCCTGACCGCGCGGGCACATCCTCTTGCGTTGCAAAAAGCGACGCCGGGAGCATTCGATGATCCGGTCAGTGGTTACGGGCCCGAGCGGCCACTTATCGCACGCTGACGAGCGGGGTGTCATAGTGGCGCGGGAGTATCGGACGGAGGAGGTTCGAAATGGCTGGTGTCGAGAAGCGCAACTTCGACTCTCCAGACGAGAGCCGGACACCCGACAAGACGCGGACGGACGTGGTGCATATGGGTGGTACGACCGCTGCTCGCCTCACGCTCGAGCCTGGGTGGTCGTGGGCCCAGTGCATCAAGCCAGTGGTGGGAGGAGACAGCTGTCAGTTGAGACATCTGGGCATTGCGCAGTCGGGCACGATGCGAATCACTCATGACGACGGCACCACCGTTGAAATTGGAGCGGGCGAGACGTACGTGATCGAGCCCGGCCACCAGGCCGAGGTGATTGGTAACGAGACGTTTGTCGGATTCGAGTTTCAGCCGGAGTCAGCCGAGGAGTACGCAAAACCGGCGTAGGCTAGGTGCGAGGCGGGTACGTCTCGACGGTCTGGAGATCGCGTGACGAATGAGGAACCCGCAAGCACAGCGCAGCGAGACTTCAACTTTGCCCTCCTCCCGAGCGCAAGCCGTCTCAGCGACTTTCGCCGTGCGCTGACCGACTGGATGCGTCAGAACGCGATCGAGCCAACGCTGCGAACCGACTTGCTCATCGCCGCGCACGAGGCTGTCGCAAACGCCATCGAACATGCCGGCAGCCGTGCTGAAATCCAGATTCGCGCCACCCCCGAAGCAGGCTCCATCCAGATCGAGGTACAAGACAAAGGCACCTGGAAACGCCCGACCACTCAACAAGCCTACGAGCGAGCACGAGGTCTCGCCTTCATTGCAGCACTCGTCACCGAGTCGCACGTAATGCACAACGGACGCGGGACGACACTGCGGATGAGCCACGTCATTCCGAACCGGTAGCCGAACGCCGCCTGGCGAGGGCTCGGAGATCGCGGCGATCGGTCGCGCAGCGCGGCGATCAGCGGCACGAACCCGTCGCCGAGCTCCTGCGCTGCAGTCTCGATATCCCTCGAATCGTTGCCCGACTGAGGTGATCTCGGCGGGTTGCACGATCGCTCCGATAGCGTCACGCGTGTGCGCATCGCCGGAGTCCGCATCAGCCCGCAGTACGCGCGCCTCTTGGTCGAGATCCTCGCGCGCGAAGGCTTCGACGGCACCGCGGCCAGGCTCGCGCGGCCCGTTGACCTCCAGGTGACCACGGAGGCGCCGCTCACGGCGGCCGACCACGAAGCGGTCCTCGCCGCGCTGCAGCGTGACTGCCCGCCCGGCCTCCACCGGCTGCGAACGGAGCTCGACAAGGATCAGCGCCTGCGACGAGGCTTCGCCGACGGCGTCGGCTGACCGTCCGTTCGGCGGAGCGACCCCGACGAGAGGCGAGCGGGAACTACACCAACGGCGCGGGGCGTGGCCCGCTATCGCGCCTACCCTGAGAGGCGTGGCCGAGGAGAGAACGTTCGCCGTCACGCTCGTCAGGATCGGCCCGGGCCTGCCGTACTTCGAGGTCGGCGCCTACAGGTATGCGGCCGAGTGGCTTCCCGCCGTCGGCGACATCATCACCGTGACGAAGGCCGTCGCCCCCGAGGGCGAGCAGCCGGAGCAGATCCTCGCCTACGTCACCCAGGTGAGCCCGAGCTCCGACACCCCGATCAGGGTCACGCACGCCAAAGGCGTCACGGTGAGCTCGCCCGACGACTACATCGTCGCGGCGTAGCCTCCCGTCGCCGCACGCGCTCCGAGGTCTGTGCTCCGCGCGCGATGGAATACTCGAAGCATGCGCGACGTGCTCGCGATCTCGGCGGCCATCGGTCTGCTCACGATCCTCGTCTGGATCGCGCTCCTCATCTGGGCGGCGCGTGAGGACGGCCGCGACCAGGAGCGGCGCGACCGCGATTTCCCGCGGCAATAGCTACGAGAGGAGCGCGAGCGCCGCCGTCTCGATCTCGTCCTCCGAGAGCAGCACGAGCCGGGCGGCGTCGCCCAGCGGCACGAACGAGTCCCTGCTCGCGACGCGCGCGAGGCGGCCCGTGTAGCCCGCGTCGACGAGCTCGGCGACGATGCCCTCGCCTACGCCGCCGGTGCGGCGCGTCTCGTCGACGACGAGCGTCCGGCCGGTCGCGTCTGCCTCTCGGAGCACCTCTTCGAGCGGCAGCGGCGCAAGCCAGCGCAGGTCCACGACGGTGACGCCGATCCCGCGCTCGCGCAGGCGTCGGGCGACGCGGAGCGACATCAGCAGGCCGTTCGCCCACGTCACGATCGTCAGGTCGTCGCCGCCGCGGTGCGTGAACGCGGCCCCCACCGGCACGTGCTCCGTGCCGGGGGCGGCGAGCCACAGCTCGTCGCCGTCCTCGTGGAGGTCACGCGTGTGGTACAGCGCGATCGGCTCGAGGAAGATGCAGACGCTGCCGTCGACCTTCGCGGCCGCCACGCAGGTCCGGAGGATCGCCGCAGCATCCTGTGGACGCGCCGGCGAGGCGATGACGAGGCCCGGAATGTCCCGCAGCGCGCCGAGGCCGTTGTCGTTGTGGAAGTGACCGCCGAATCCCTTCTGGTAGCCGTAGCCCTGGATCCGGACGACCATTCCGTTGCGGTAGGCGCCCTGGGAGAAGAACTGCAGGGTCGCAGCCTCGCCGCGCAGCTGGTCCTCGGCATTGTGCAGGTACGCCAGGTACTGGATCTCGGCGATGGGGACGAGTCCGGAGATTCCCGCGCCGAGCGCGAGGCCGAGGATCGAGGTCTCGTCGAGCAGCGTGTCGAAGACGCGTTGCTCGCCGAAGCGCGCCTGCAAACCACGCGTCACGCCGTAGACACCCCCCTTGAGGCCGACGTCCTCCCCGAAGACCAGCGTCTCGGGATGGGCGGCGAGCATCTCGGCGAGCGTCGCGTCGATCGCCTGGGCGAGCGTCAGGGGCTCTGCTTCAGCCGGGTCGCTGCTTCTCTCCACGAGCGACGCGACAGCCGAGGGCGTCCTCGGAGCGAGCGGCCGCATGACGTCCTCCGCGGTCGCGAGCTGCCCGTGCCCCATCGCCTCCTCGGCCCGCTCGCGAATCCGCGCGCGGGTCGCGAGATAGTCGTCCGCGAGCTCGGTGCCGGTTGCCGCACCGCCCGTCACGAGCCACCGGCCGGTAGCGAGCAGCGGATCGCGGTCGAAGTCGGCACGGATCTCGGCCGCCGCCCGGTACGCCGTCTCGAGGTCGGCACCCGCATGGCTCAGGTACCGGACCGTGCGGAGGTGCAGCACGGCGGGATGACGGTGCTCCCTCACCCACGCGCCGAGCTCACGCGCCGCTCCGAGGACGGCGGCCGAGTCGTCGCCGTCGACGCGCTCGACGGCGAGCTCCGGGCGACCGTGGAGCGACTGCTCGACCCAGCCCTCGGGCGTCGGCACGCTGATGCCGAGCCCGTTGTCCTCGCAGACGAAGAGAAGCGCCAGCGGGTCTCCCCGGTACGCGAAGTGCGCGGCGGTGTTGAGCGCCGACTGCGCCGTCGCGTGGTTGAGCGAGGCGTCCCCGAAGGAGCACACGACGACCGCGTCGAGCGGCCACTTGCACGCGACGCCGAGCGACTTCGCGCGCTCGATCGCGAACGCGATACCCACCGCGCGCGGCAGGTGTGACGCGATCGTCGAGGTCTGCGGGATCACAGCGAGCTCGTGGTGCCCGAACACCTTGTGCCGCCCGCCCGCGATCGGCTCATCGCCGGCGGCGGCCATCCCGAGGAGGACGTCCCACGGGCCGTCGCGGCCGACCTGGGCCGCGCGGGCGACGTAGAAGGCGCCCGACCGGTAGTGCAGGAGCGCCGGATCGCTCGGCCGGAGCGCGAACGCGACGAGCGCGTTGGACTCGTGCCCTGCCGAGCCGATCGTGTAGAAGCCGAGCTTTCGTGACTGGAGCCAGCGCGCCGCGTGGTCGATCGCGCGGCTCTCGACCTGCGCCCGCCAGGCTGCCGCGGCTTCGGAGGGCGGCTCCGGCGCTCCTTCGACGCGCTCGAGGGAGCGCAGCCGGTCGACGAGATGCTGCTCGAGGGGGTCGAGATCGTCGCTCATGTGGCGTTCGGCGCAAACGCGCCAGCGAGCGGTGAACCACCAGATGGGGGATGCGGAGTGGCCCGACCAACGTCGATGCTGACCTCAGACCGGTCGAGATCGGGTCGTCGCGCGGGCCGCAGCGCCGGCGACCCGACCGGTCCCCCGTGCGAGGGACGTGGTCGCGTGGCCACGTCTCTCGTCATCTCATCCGCGCAGGTAGGCGTCGTCCCCGCGGATCCAGTCCTCACGGCGCGGCGCGAAGACGTCGAGCACGACGGCGTCCTCGAGCACGTCCACCCGGTGCGGGACCCCGCCGGTGATGAGGACGCTCTCCCCCGGCCCGACCTCGCGCTCCTCGCCGCCGACGACGAACCGGAGCCTTCCCGAGACGACCGTCGCGATCTGCTCGTTCGGATGCTCGTGTTCCGGGACGACGGCCCCCGCCGCAAGCGTTATCTGGGCGAGCGTGAGCGCCTCGCCGTTGAGCATGCGACGGCTGATGCCCTCGCTCAGGCGCTCGAGCGGCTCGTCGTCCCAGCGGAGGACATGCACGGGGCGAGTCTATGCCAGCCCGCGCCCGTCTCGTAAGCTCGGCCGGCACACCGCATCGGGAGGAGGCGAGATGCCGTACGCGGTCGCGGACGTCGAGGAGATTCCGTACACGTGGGGCACGTTCAAGTTCGTACGCCACCGTCTGGGCGCGACGGCGTTCGGATTCGCGCAGATCGACTTCCCGCCGCAAAAGGTCGGCTCCGAGCACGACGAGACGGAGTCCGGCCAGGAGGAGGTCTACGTCACGCTCTCCGGGAGCGGCACGCTCGAGGTCGACGGCGAGGCGGTCGAGATGCGGCCGGGGCGCTACGTGCTCGTCCCTCCGGAGTCGAAGCGCCGCCCGACCGCAGGCCCCGACGGCATGTCGTTTCTCGTGATCGGTGGCGTCCCGGGCGGCGTCTACGAGCCGTGGGAGCTCCCCGAGGCGTGATCGTCCGCATCGTCCTGTGGCGGCTCGACGAGCGGAGCCGTTCCCTCGAGACGCTCCGCGACGCACTCGACGAGCTCGAGCCTCTCGCTCCGCCGAGCATGCTCCTCGTGAACGACGCGGCGGAGCGGATCGGTGCGCTCGTCGTCTCGGAGGAGGACGAGCCCCCGCCCGGCCAACTCGACGAGCTGCGCGCGCTCGTCGGCCGCGACCCCGACCTCTACGAGGAGTTCGACGCGCTCTGAGGAACGTCGGCGGCACAGCGGCCTGGTGTCCGACTTAAAGTCGGACACCAGATCCCCCAGCGCCACCCTCAGCGGCGCAGGGGTTGCGCACGAGGAAGCCGAGGTTCGCGGGCCGCTCGGAGAGCCTGGGGTAACAGCGCCTGGTGTCCGACTTAAAGTCGGACACCAGATGCCTCAGCGCCACCCTCAGCGGCGCAGCAGGTTGCGCACGAAGAAGCCGAGGTTCGCGGGCCGCTCGGCGAGCCTGCGCATGAGGTAGGGGTACCACTCCGGCCCGTACGGCGTCGCGACGAGCACCTTGTAGCCCGCCCCGACGTAGTCGAGCTGGAGCCCCGGCCGCACGCCGTAGAGCATCTGCAGCTCGAAGCGGTCGCGTGGGATGCCTTCCTGCTCGGCGAACTCGAGACAGCGAGCTATCAGCGTCTCGTCGTGCGTCGCGATCGCGGCGTACGCGCCTCCGCGCAGCGCCGTCTCGACGAGCCGTCCGTAGGCCGCGTCGACGTCGGCCTTCGCGGTGTACGCGATCTCGGGCGGCTCGAGGTAGGCGCCCTTCACGAAGCGAAGGTTCGGTGCGAGCGGAAGCAGGGCCTCGAGGTCGTTCTCCGTCCGGTAGAGGTACGACTGCAGCACGGTGCCGACGCGGTCGTGTCCTGCCTCGCGGAGCCGCCGGTAGATCCGCAGCGTCGCGTCGACGACGCTCGACTGCTCCATGTCGACCCGCACGAAGCTCTGCAGCCGCTCGGCGACCTGCACGACGTGCTCGACGTTGGCGTACGCGAGCTCCTCGTCGAGCTCGAGGCCGAGGTGCGTGAGCTTGAGCGCGACGTTGACCGGCAGCTGCTCCGCGTGGAGGCGTTCGAGGATCCGAACGTACTCGTCCGCCACGGCCTCGGCCTCGCCGCGGTCGCGGACACTCTCGCCGAGCAGGGTCGTGTTCGCATGGAGCCCCTGGGCGGCGAGGCGGCGCAGGACGACGACGCAGTCGTCAAGCGTCTCGCCGGCGACGAAGCGCCCCGCGCCGAGCCGCATCCCGTAGCGGCCCATGAACCGCCGCACGTGCCGGTCGTCGGCGGCGCGGAGGATCCCCGCGCGAAGCACGGCGTTCGAGCGGGTTCCGAGGCTCACGCCGCCTGTGCGCCGACCTCGCGGCCGAGCCAGTCCTCGAGCGCAGCGATCTCCGCGACGTCGAGGTCGCGCAGCGGCGGCCGGACGTCGGGGCGGACCGGCACGCCCTTCCAGCGGATCGCGCGCTTGAGCGCTGCATGACGCGGGAACGTCTCCATCTGCGCGCGCAGGTGCGCGAGGTGCGCGGCGCCTGCTTCCGTCGGCTCGCGGACGACCGCGGCGACGTCCTCCGGGAACGCGGACGCCAGCGCCGACACGGCGCCGACGGCCCCCGCCTCGCGGCCCCGATGGATGAGCGCCTCGGGCCCGACGAAGATGTCGAATCCGTCGAGCAGGTAGCGCTCGAAGGCGTCCCACGGCGAGTCGGAGACCTTCATCCCGGTGACGTTGTGCGCCTCCTCGCGGAGGCGCAGGAGCATCGCCGGGTCGAACGCGTAGCCCGCCGTGGCCGCGAACTCGTAGACGTAGAAGGGGAGCGGCGCGCACGCGGACGCGGCGGCGAGGAGGTGCGCGCGTTGCGCCTTCGCGTCGAGCTTGAAGTACGGCGGCCCGATCACGGCGACCGCGTCGGCCCCCGCCTCGGCCGCATGCGCTGCGAGCGCGACCGTGTCCGCCGTCGTCTGCGCGCCGCAGTGCGCGGCGACGAGCAGCCGGCCCGCCACCGCCTCGAGCCAGAGCTCGAGGCCACTGCGGCGCTCCTCGGTCGAGAGCAGGACTGCCTCGCCGTTCGTCCCGAACGCGAGCACGCCGTCCAGCCCGGCGCCCGCGAGGAAGTCGGCGTACGGCGGGAAGGCCGCCTCGTCGAGCGCCGTCCCGCCGCGTGCGAGAGGCGTCGAGGCGGCGGCGATCGCACCGCGGAGGCGGGCCATCAGCGGAGCGCGCGGCCCTCGCG
>JBKPNM010000028.1:0-15480 GCA_046732615.1 Actinomycetota bacterium
GTCCCGGAGCGGCCGCCGAGCTGCCAGCGGAGCGTCCGCGCCTGGGAGAGCGCAAGCATCGCAAAATGCTCGCCGGGCGTCGTCACGACGCGGTCGCGACCGAGAGCGAGAATACGGATTCGAACGGTTCGCGAGCCCGACCGCGCCCCGAGGTTCCCCGCCAGGTCGCGGGCCACCAGCCGCAGCGTGTGCGGCCCTTCGGGGAGCGGCTCTCCGCCCGCGGTGCCGAACCAGTCCATCGTCCCCGCGGTCCTGGTGCCGAGCCGGCGCAGCGCGCGCACGCCGTCGACGTAGAGCTCGACGACGGCGCGCTCGTCGACGCGGTAGCGGATCTTCGCCCGGTCGGAACGGCCGTCGCCGTCCGGTGAGATGACGAGCGGCCGCGCCGTGAAGGTGACGACACGCGGCGGCGTGGCGTCGACACGGATGCGGTTCGGCATCACGATCGTGCGTCGCTGGCGGTCGAGGTGGATTCGCGGCCGGTAGGTTCCCTCGTCGACCACGCGGCCGGCCGTGTCTCGCCCGTCCCAGACGTACGGCACGAGAGCCCGTCCCTGCGCGCGGCTGCGGGCGAGCTCGCGCACGACGTCGCCGCGCGAGTCGATGACCTCGACGCTGACACGGTCGGGCTGCCGGAGGCGGAAACGGATCACCGCCGACGACGTCGGGCAGTCGCACACCGGCGAGAACACCTTGTCGACGGTGGGGCCGACGATCGGGTTGCGGGTGAGCTTCAGCTTCTCGGTGACGACGAAGGCCGCCGACGTCGCGGCGAGGAGCGCGGCGACGAGGAGCGCGGGTGCGAGCCGGGAGCTCATCGCGACTCGGGCACGGTCGCCGGGCCGCGTCGCGTGTGCCCCGGGCGCGACACCTCGTCCTGAGCGCAGCTGACGGCCACCTGAACGGCGATTGTAAGGACGGGTCGGGACCGCCCGGCCGGGTAGGCACACTGGATGCTCGGCACACGGAGCCGACCCCGCACATGCGCCGCCGACTCCTCCTCGTCCTCGCCGCCGCCCTCGCGCTGGGATTCGGCATCGCGGTCGGCCTCGTCACGACCCGAACCCTCCCGACGGGCACGCTCGAGACCGAGGTGACCGACGTGACGGTCGTCGCGCCGCCGACCACCGCGCCGCCCCCGCCGCAGACGACGGCTCCGCCGCCGAAGCCAAAGCCGAAGCCGAAGCCGAAGCCGAAGCCCGAGCTCGTGATCGACAAGCGCTGCTGGCCGGTGTTCGGCGGCGGCCCGTCGCGCAGCCTCGCCCGCCTCGGCGTCGACCTCGGCGTCCCGGGCAAGAAGCTCTGGGCGCGCGGGCTCAAGTCGTACATCGAGTACCCGCCGAGCTACTGCGACGGGATGCTGTACGTCAACACGTTCAAGGGCGACACCTGGGCGATCGAGGCGGCCACCGGGAAGGTGCTGTGGCGGCGCATGAGCGACGCGCACAAGCCGTCGACGCCCGCGATCGCCGGCGACAACCTCATCGTGAGCGCGAAGGACGGCACGGTGACGGCGCTGACGCGCACGAGCGGCAAGGAGGTGTGGCAGCTCCGGACGAACGCGATCGTCGAGTCCTCGCCGGCGGTCGTCGACGGGATCGCGTACTTCGGGACGACGGACGGCCGCCTCTTCGCCGTCGACGCCGACACGGGCCACGTCCGCTGGGCGTACGACACGGGCGGCCGGATCAACTCGAGCCCCTCGCTCGCGCGGGGCCGGATCTGCATCACGACCTACGCGGGATCGATCTTCTGCCTCCGGCAGCGGAACGGGACGAAGCTCTGGAGCACGTACGTGAAGCGGGACGCCTTCCGGTACGAGAGCTTCTACGCGAGCGCGTCGACGGACGGCGAGAGGCTCTACACGATCGCCCGCTCCGGGAAGATCGTCACGCTCGACGCCTCGAGCGGGCGCGTCCTTTGGACCGACAACGTCAACTCGCTCGGGTACTCGACCCCGGCGGTCGGCCGCGACCGGATCTTCGTCGGCGACTTCAACGGCGGCCTGCGCGCCTACCGCAAGACGGACGGGCGGCTCCTGTGGCGCACGCACGTCGGCGGCCGGATCCTCGGCGGCGCCGTCGTCGTCGGCGACCTCGTGTTCTTCTCGACGCTCGAGACCGAGACGTACGCCGCGCGGGCCTCGGACGGGAAGGTGGTCTGGCGCTTCCCGATCGGGAAGTACTCGCCCGGGATCGCGACCGAGCGCGCGTACTACTTCACGCTCAACGGGATTCTCGTCGCATTCCGCGGCAAGGACGGGCCGAAGTAGACGCTCCGCAGGCGCCGTCCTGACGACCGACGGTGTCAGACACCGGCTTGGAGCACAGCGTGCCGGCGGCGCCAGAGCGGCGAGCGCTGCGTCAGGGCGCCGACGGCCTGCCACGCCGAGGTCCTGGCGCGGTACGCGGCGAGCCGCCGCGCGTCGTGGCCGCGCGTCGTCACCTCGTAGCCGAGCTCGTCGAGGAGGCCGCCCGCGACCGTCTCGAAGGCGGCGACGTCGCCGGGGGCCATCTCGGTCCGCCAGTCCCGGACGCCGACGCGCGGCGGCTCGTCGAGCCGCCGTTGGTGTTCCTTGTGGGCCGAGTCGGTCTGGCCGACGTATCCGAGCATCGTCTCGTCGTACTCGAGCGTCGCGAGATCGCAGACGCGCCGGAGCTCTGTCGGCGGATCGGCGACGAGCGCTTCGTAGCGGACCTCGAGGTAGCGCCCCGGCCCCACGCGCGCACCGAGCGCACGCGCGTCCCTGACCTCGGTCGCCCACTGACAGGCAAAGCCACGGGCGTCGCGGGGATGCCCCCATCCCTCCGTCATGATCCCGGCCGGGACGGAGAGGAACGAGAGGGCCGCGTCGCGGCCGTCACGGATCAGATGCACGTAGCGGGCCGTCGGGAACAGGCGCTCCAGGAGCGGCAGGTGCTGCATGTAGAGCGGTGTCTTGTCCCCCCAACGCGTTTTGCCGCGTTCGGCCGCATAGGTCTCGAAGACCGCCGCGATCGCCTCGCCGTTCGTCATCTGCGGCCGGAGCCGGGGGGCGACGGCATCCGGCGCGAGCTGCCACTCGACGAGCGTGGGCAGCCGGCGCAGGTCGTCGAGGAAGGCGTCGGGGTCGACGCTGCCGCGATGCCGTCGCGCAAGCTGGGGGACGAAGTACGACTCGTCGGGAATGGCGAGCGCGGCGTTGCGGTCGAGCATCACGCGGAGGAGCGTCGTGCCCGAGCGCCGGACCCCGAGGACGATCACCGGCGGGGTCGAGTCGGGCACGCCGGCACTGTACGGACGTGCTAATACTTCCCGAAATGAAGCATGCGATGCGGCGAGCGGATCCGTACCGCGACACGCAGGTGATCGACGAGCGCGCACCGCGGGTCAACCAGACCGTCGTCGGACTCGTCGCCCTGCTGGCTGTCGTCACGGGATGGTGGTGGCTTCTCGCCCTCCTGGCGCTACAACTCGCCCTCGGGCTGACGCTCGGACGGCGCTGGTGCGTCGCCTGCGTCGTCTACTTCGAGCTCATCCAGCCCCGGCTCGGGGAGGGCCGCCTCGAGGACGCGCGCCCGCCGCGGTTCGCGAACCTCGTCGGCCTCGTCGTCCTCACCGGCGCGTCACTGGCCTACGCGGGCGGCTTCCCGACGCTCGGCGGAGCGCTCGGGCTGCTCGTCGCCACGCTCGCGCTCCTGGCTGCCGCGACGGGGTTCTGCGCGGGGTGCACCGCCTACAAGCTCGGCTATCGCCTCACCGGCAGGACGTTCGTCTCCTGCCCGCTCCCGCCGCTGCCCTGAGGTAACGGTCAGGCGTCGGGCTGCGACGCCTGCGCCAGCCGCTCGGGAGAGCGCGCGACGAGCCACCGCCCGGTGACCACGACCGCGGCGAGGCCCGCCACGACCATGCCCGCGATCACCATCACGTCGGCGCCGGGCGGATCGATGAGCTTCACGCCGGCGAGCGTGAGCGTCGCGGCAAGCGCTATCCGCAGCGCCCGGTCGGGCAGCTTGACCGTGAAGCGGCCGCCGATGAGAACGCCCGGCACCGAGCCGATCAGGAGCCAGCCCGTCGCGCCGAGGTCGACGTGCCCCGCCAGTAGCTGGCCGGCCCCCGCGACCGCGAGCAGCACCGCGGCGTGGAAGATGTCCGTACCCACGATCTTCGCGGCGGTGAGCGGGAAGGCGATCAGCATCACGAGGCCGAACACCGTCCCACTGCCCACCGACGTCAGCCCGACCACGAACCCGCCGACGACGCCCGTGACGACCGCGATCACGCGATCGCGATTCGCGAGAATGAACGGCTTGTCGGCGGGCGCCGAGTGGAGATAGGCCTTGGCGAGAAACCCAAGGCCACACAGGACGAGCGCAACGCCGAGGATCGCCTTCGCCGTGTCCTCGTAGCCGTCGCCGTACTGCTTCCGGAGCCACCACGACACGGCGACGCCAATGAGCGAGAAGGGTGCGGAGCCGAGCAGCATCCACGCCGTGAGCCTGGCGTGCACGTGACCGAGCCGCCGGTGCTGCACGGCGCCGAACGACTTGAAGATCGCGCCGTGGACGATGTCGGTGCCGATCGCGATCGACGGCTTGAAGCCGAAGAAGAGCACGAGGAGCGGCGTCATCAGCGAGCCGCCTCCCATGCCGGTGAACCCGACGAGGAGGCCGATCAGCAGCCCTGCGAGGGAGAGCTTCCAGTCCATCCCGGGTCGCCGGCGGCTCAGTCCTCCTCGGGGACCGACGTCAGGAGGACCTCCTTGAGCGTGTCGCCTCGAAGGCCGAGCCGGAGCGTCTCGAGCGGGATCACCTCGTCGGGCGGGATGTTGCCGAGGTTGACGTTCGGCCCGAAGTGCTTCACGAACCACGCCTGCGAGGACTTGGTCGGCGCCTCGAACAGCACCTGCTCGATCCGGACGCCGTGGGCGATCTCGTCGAGGAGGCCCGTGCGCATGTCGCCGTCGGAGCGGAAGATGCCGGCCGTACCGCCCTCCCGGCCTTCGGTGATCACCTTCCAGGCGCCCGCCTCGAGCTCCTCGTTGATCCACTCGACCCACTGGTACGGCGCGAAGACGACGTCCGAGTCCTTCGAGCCGACCTCGGAGAGGACGGTGAAGTCGCGGGCGAAGTCTGTGATCAGTGCGAGCTTCTCGTCGCGCGGTATCTCGAGTGTGCCGTCCGAGATCTCGACGTGGGAGAAGCGATGGTCGACGAGCCACGCCTTGAAGTCGTCGATCCGGCCGCGGCCGTACACGGCCTCGAACAGGGTTCCGCCGCAGACGACCGGTGTCTCGAACGAGCGGTAGAGCGCGATCTTCTTCTCGAGGTTGTTCGTGACGTAGCTCGTCCCCCAGCCGAACTTGACGATGTCGACGAACTGGCCCGCGGTGTCGAAGAGCCCCTCGATGTCTCGGAGGTTGAGGCCCTTGTCGATGACGTGGGTCAGGCCGACGTCGCGCGGCTTTCCGGGCCGGGCCGGGACGCCGAGGAAACCGTCATTGAAATCTGGCATAGAGCTCCTTCAGCTTGGTCTTCGCGCGGTCCTGCACCTCGCGGTAGAGCGAGCCGCCGTGCGCGTCGATGCCGACGGTGAGTGGACCGAAGTCCCTGACGCGGAACTTCCAGAGGCACTCGGGCATCAGCTCCTCCCACGCGACCTCCTCGATCTCCTCGATCTGCGTCGTCTCGAGCGCGGCGGCGCCTCCGACGATCGCGAAGTACACCATTCCGAGCCGCTGCATCGGCTCGATCGCCTCGTCGGGGAAGCCCCCCTTGCCGCAGATCGCGCGGACGCCGTACCGCTCGCCGAGGCCCTCGGTGAAGCGCACCATGCGCGCGCTCGTCGTCGTGCCGATGCAGATCTTCTCGTAGCGGCCGGGGCCGAGCTTGCGCACGTTCGGCGCGGTGTGCAGCAGGAACGCGCCGCGCAGGTCCATCGGCGGCTCGACACCCTGGTCGAAGATCCGGATCTGCGTGCGGTCGCGGATCCCGATGACGCGCCCCTGGACCACGACCTCGTCGCCGGCGCGCAGCTTCAGGATCCCGGCCGGGTCCCTGACGGGGAACGTGAGCTCGTGGGTCGCCATCAGCTCCGCCCCCGGGCCGTCCGGCCGGCGGGACACAGCGTAAGGGTCGGGCGCAGCCCCCGGCCCGACCCTCGCGCACGGCTCGGGCGTGCCGGGCGGCTCGGACTCAGCAGACGGTTCGGATGCATCACACGGCTCGCGCGCGCACACACGCCCGTCCCCCCGCCCTGGGTGGGGAAGCCTCCCGCCGCCCTCACTGCCGATTCTACGTCGCCGACCGAGGCAGGATCGTGCCGGTAGTGCGCCGACTCGTCCACAGGGCGCCTCCCGCTGCCCACCGCGGTCGCGCGCACGCTCTCGCTCGCCCGCGCACGCGTGCCGGCGCTCGCAGTCCACGGTCTCGCTCGTCCTCGTCGCACCTCAGAACTCCCTGTCGAAGTCGACGGTCCCGTCGGCGGCGACGTGCGCCGAGGCGCGTCGCGCCGCCCAGCACTGGTAGTTGACCGCGACCGGGTTCAGGGTCATGTGTGTGTCGGCGTGCTCGATATGGCACTGCAGCACCGTCACGTCGCCACCGAGCCCCATCGGGCCGATCCCCGTCTCGTTGAGCAGCTCGTAGAGCTCGTCCTCGAGCTGCGCGACGAGGGGGTCCGGGTTGCGCGACCCGACCGGCCGGGCGATTGCCTCCTTCGCGAGATGCATCGTATAGTCCGCCGACCCTCCGATCCCGATCCCGACGATCCCCGGTGGGCACGGCTTGCCGCCCGCGCCCACGATCGACTCGAGCACGAACTTCTTGATCCCGTTCACGCCGTCGGCCGGCACGAGCATCTTCAGGAACGTCATGTTCTCCGAGCCCGACCCCTTGGGCACGCACTTGACGTCGAGGCCGTCCCAGTCGGGGACGAAGTCCCAGTGCACGACCGGCACGCGGTAACCGACGTTCGCCCCCGTGTTCTCGCGCGTCAGCGTGTGCACGGTGTTCGAGCGCAGCGGATGCTCCACCGTTGCGCGCTCCGTCCCCGCCCTCAGAGACCGGTAGATCCCCACCGGGTGCAGCGGGAAGTGCTCGCCCACACGGCAGTAGTAGACGGCGATCCCCGTGTCCTGGCAGACGAGGTTCTTCTCCTCGTCGGCGATCTCGACATTGCGACGGATCGTCTCCAGGACCCTGATCCCCGTCACCGACGTCTCGCGTTCCCTCGCCGCAGCCAGCGCGTCGCGAAGGTCCTGCGGGATGTCCTTCAGGGCCCACACGTAGAGGTGGGCGGCGGTGTCCTCGACGGCCTGGGCGAGGTCGGTCGTCGTGATCGCGCTCATGCCTTCGCCTTCGTCGCCGCGTCCGCTCCGGCCCGACGGCCGAACACGACGCATTCGAGGAGTGAGTTGCCCATCATGCGGTTTCGCCCGTGTGTGCCACCGGCGATCTCGCCGCACGCGTAGACGCCTTCGAGGGTCGTCTCGGCGACGTCGTCGATCACGAGCCCGCCGTTCTGGTAGTGCAGCACCGGGTAGGTGAGAATCGGCTCGGAGAGCGGGTCGATGCCCGCCCCGCGGTAGCGGCGGAGCATGTACGGAAGCGAGATCTCGGCGTCCTCGGGAGCGATCCGCGTCGTGTCGAGCCAGACCGCCGGCCTGCCGTCCTCGGTCAGGACACCGCGTCCCGCCTCGACCTCGTCGAAGATCGCCTGCGAGACCTCGTCCCGTGGCCCGAGGGAGTCGGTGAACTCCTCCCGCTCGGCGTTCAGCAGGACGGCGCCGTAGGCGCGCGTGGTCTCGGGGATCGAGTACCCCTGCATCGTCGCGGGCCAGGCGCCGCCGTTCGGGTGGTACTGGAGCGCGTCCAGATCACGCGCCTCGGCGCCCGCGTCGAGGGCGATCCGTGTCGTCTCGCCGGTCGCGTTCGGATGATTCGTCGAGAGCTCGCCGCGCGCCGCCGCCTCGGCAAAGCAGCGTCCCCCCGACGCGAGCACGACGGTCGCTGCCTCGACGTCGTCCGCGCCGGCCGGCGTCTCGAACGTCGCCTCCCACCCCGACGCCGTCGGCGCGAGCGACGCGAGCCGGTGATGCGCGAGCACGGTGCCTTCGCCGGCCTCGAACGCGTCGCGCAGCGCCTTGGTGATCGCATGGCCGGTGCGGTCGCCGACCTGCAACAGCCGTCGCCGGGAGGCGCCCCCGCAGCGGGCAAGGCGGTAGCCGCCGTTGTCCCTCGTGAAGGCACAGCCGAGCTCCTCGAGCCATGCGATCGCGCCCTGCGCCTCGGAGGTCAGCACGTCGACCAACGCCGGCTCAGCCGTGCCATGCGAGGACCGAATGACGTCCTCGGCGTGCAGCGTGGGCGAGTCGTCGTCCCCGAACGCCGCCTGGATCCCACCCTGGGCCTTGGACGAGTTGTTGGCCTGCAACGTCGTCTTCGTCGCCACGGCGACCCGCGCGCCGGAACGCTCGGCCGAGACCGCCGCCGAAAGCCCAGCAGCGCCGCTGCCGATCACGAGCACGTCGATGTCAGCGGCCCGTGCCACGGCGATCATCGTATCCGAACCGACCGATCGCTAATGAACGGGATTAGCAGTCCTTATCTCCCGGCGGGGGCGATAGACTCTCTTCGTGCCGCAGCTGTCGGACGTCATTCGCCCGAATCCGATCGAGGTCGCTCCCGAAGACACATTGGGGGAGGTTGCCGAGCGGATGAGCGAGGCCAACGTCGGCGCCGTCGTCGTCAAGGACTACGGCCGTCTGATCGGGATCCTCACCGAGCGAGACATGCTGAAGGCAATGGCCGAGCGGGTTCACACGAGCGAGGCCCGTGTGCGCCAGTGGATGACAGAGGATCCGATCACCGCGTCGCTCGACACCGATGTCGAGGCCGCTGCGCGCACGATGCTCGAGAACGGGTTCCGGCATCTGCCGGTGACCGACGAGACCGGTCGGGTCGTCGGCATTGCAAGCCTCCGCCGCGTCGTCGCCGCGACGCAGGCCGCCGCCGACCGGGTCTGAGGGCTCAGCAGGCCGCGGCGGTCCCACGGGTCAACGCTGCGGCCGCCTGGTCGACCGTGACGTTGATCCGTCGAAGGCGTGTTCGCAGGCGGTTGTCCTTCCGGATCGCCGCGGCGAGCTCGCGCTGCGTCGAGTCCGGTGTCGCCTTCGCGAACACGCACTCGGCGGCGTTCTTGCGGCCGGCGATCCAGCCCTCGGCATAGAGGTACCGGAGCGCGGCCCGGCCATACGGCGCACGCGCCATCGTCGATCGGGCCTGCCCGCTCGGAACGCCACTCACGCGCGCGCTCTTCGAGACGAGCGCCTGTGCGCGTGCCGCTGTCACGGGAAGCTGGCGCGCCAACTGTGCCTCGGGGATCGTCGCGAGCGAGATCGCGAGGCTCGCGACGACCGCGGTGACGAGTGCGTACTCGGCCATGTCCGGATGATCCGTGAGCAACCGGACACGGTCAACGCCCGGGCGCCGCGCGTGGAAAGACCGGCACCGATTCGGCACAAAGGACATCTGGCGGTCGCGCACCTCATTTGCGATGTTGGCAACTGCCATGCACCAGACGCGAAAGGAGCCGTCATGTTCCAAGAGCTGAACGAGGAGCTGCTCGACCTCTCGGCCGGAGTTCGCGGCATCGGGAACGCCGTGTACGCCGTCTCCCAGGACGACCCGGGCTCGTGTGCCCTCTGCTGTTCGTTCGTCCTCTGCTGTTGCTGCGAGCTCTGCTGGTAAGGCCGCTCGGTGCCGTCGGTGGCTCTCATCCCTTCGCGGCCCGCACTGGTCGGTTGGTGCCGCGTCGTCGAGGACGGAGCGCGACTGCTCGTCGAGCACGGCGGGACGGTGGTCACGCTCGAAGGGCGCGCCGTACGGGCACTCTTGCCGAGCCTCCTGCCGCTGCTCGACGGGACGCGGACGCTGGACGAGCTCGCGACCGCCCTCGGTCCGCCTGTCGAGCCGGCCGTCGTCCGCGCGCTCGCGCTGCTCGCGGAGCACGGGCTCCTCGTCGACGGCGATCCCGGCCTGCCCGACGGCAGCCCGCGCACGGCGGCGGCTTCCTACGTCGCCGCCGTGACCCGCCGGACGACCGTTGCCGATGCCTCGGCGGCGCTCGGCGAGGCGAAGGTCGTCGTGCTCGGCTCCGGGGCCAGAGCCGAGGCGGCGACGGTCCAGCTCGAAGGTGCGGGATTCTCCCGCATCGGGCGGGGTCCGATCGACGGGCCGGCGGAGGCGGATGCGTTCGTCGTCGCGTCGCCGTGCGCCGAGGAGCTGGAGGCTCTTGCGTCGTTGAACCGCAATCGGCTGGCCGAGGACGGCGCCTGGATGCAGGTCCTGCCCTACGACGGGCGCCACCTCGTCGTCGGGCCGCTCTTTCTCCCGGGCGCGTCTGCGTGTCGGGCGTGCTACCTCACGCGTCGCGGCGCGTGCTCCGGCTACGAGGAGGATTTCGCGCGACTCGAAGGCGTGCCCCCGAGGGCATCCGCACCACCGTCGCTCGCAACGGCTGCGGCCGCCATTGCCGCCGTGGTGACGCTGCGTTGGTGCACGACCCGTGATCCGACGCTTCCCGGCCGGCTGTACGCGCTCGATCCCGGCCCGATCCTGCGTCTCTCCCACCACCGCGTGCTGCGCGTGCCGAGGTGCCCGGAGTGCGGGTCGACGCAGGCGGTCCCTTCGCCGTGGCACCAGGCGGCGTGGGTGTGACCATCGCCGAGACGCCCTTCACTCGGCTCGACGAATCGCTTCGCCGGCTCGACGAGGCGCTCTCCCCGCTGGTCGGGATCGTGCGGCAGACGGTGACGACGATGCACGCCCCGGACGAGACGCCACTGCCGAACTGCGCGAGTGAGCTGGCATCGACGGCACGGACGCTCGAGGCGCTCACGGTCGAGTTCGGCAGCGGTGCGCACCCGAGCCCGGCCCAGGCTCGCGCGGCGGCAATTGGCGAGGCGCTCGAACGCTATTCGGCCGCGCTCGTCCCCACCGAGCGCATCCGCATCTCGACGGCAAGAGAGCTCGGAGCGGCGGCGGTGCCACCGTCGCGGTTCGGCCTCTTCCACACGGTCCAGTACGCGGAGCGCGGCTTCCCGTTCGCTCGCTTCGCACCGGACACACCGACCTCGTTCGTCGAGGGAACGTCGCTCGCAGACGGGTCGACGGCCCTCCTGCCCGCCGAGCTCGTGTACCTCCGCCCTCCCGCCGGCGGGACGAGGCCGATCGGCTACGCAACCAGCAGCGGTCTCGCGTGTGGCCCGAGCTTCGTCGAAGCGGCGCTCGCCGCACTGCTCGAGCTCGTCGAACGGGACGCGGTGATGGTCGCGTGGAGCAATCGTCTCTCGCTCCCGCTGCTCACGTGGGAAGGAGAGCCCGAGCTCGAAGCGCTCGACCGGAGATTCTTCGCCGTCACGGGGCTCCGCTACTCGGTCGTCGACGCGAGCACGCTCCTCGAGATCCCCGTCGCGATCGGTGTGCTGCACGGACCGCCGGGCTCCCGGGCGGCCCTCGCGGTCGGCGCAGGCTGCGACGCGCGGATGCCGGACGCCTGGCTCAAGGCGCTGTCGGAGGCGTTCGGCGTCTATCGCTGGCTCGGGCTGCAGCGCGAGACGGAGCCAAGCCGGCCCCTCCCGTGCAAGGAGGAGGTCCAGACGTTCGACGACCACATGCTCTTCTACGCGACCCACGAGCGTGCGCGGCTCGCCTCCTTCCTCGACGCCTCTCAGGCGCGGACGCGACCGGCCGACGCGCCGGCACTGAGCGGGAGCACCCCGCGCGACCACGTGAAAGCGGTCGTCGGGCGCCTCGAGCGTCACGGCGTGTCGGCATACGCGGTCGACGTGACCTCTTCCGACGTCGAGAGCCTGGGCCTCCGCGTGGTTCGTGTGATCGCGCCCGAACTCTGCGCGCTCGACGTGGCGCATTCCGCGCGGTTCCTTGGGTCGCAGAGGCTCTACACCGCGGCCTTCGAAGCCGGGCTGGCGCCCACAGTGCTCGAACCGGCCGACCTGAACGACGACCCGCATCCCTTCCCGTGAGCCGGCCTCTTTCCGACGACGAGGCGACGCCCGATGTTCTGCCGCGGCACGTGCCCACCGTGCGCCTCGCACACGTGACCGGCACCGACGCGCTCGAGGATCCCGACCCGACCGAGGACTACCACGAGGCGTCCCGCATGTATCCGGGCGTCGTCGACCCCCTGGTGAACGGAGCCGCGCGTCTTGAGGAGAGCGGCGACCTACGGGTCGCCGTTACAAGAGCGGTCAAACGGAACCCTCACCGGCCGTTCGTGGCCCTCCCGCCGGCCGCACTCGGACCGTCGACTCTCGGGGACGCGCTCGCTGCGCGACGCTCCAGGCGGGAGTACGGAGCAACCCCACTCAGCCTCGAGGCGCTCGCGACCCTGCTGCACGCTGCCTACGGTGTCACCGGCACGCTCGGGGACGCGTCTCGGACAGCGCGGGCGGCGCCGTCGGGGGGAGCCCTGTATCCCCTCGAGCTCTACGTCGCGTGCCTGCGCATCGAGGGCCTCGACGTGGCGCTCTTCCACTTCGACCCCTCGCGCCACGGGCTCGAGCTGCTGCGGCCCATCAGCTCGAACGAGGAGGTAGCGCGCCTGACGCCGTATGCCGAGCTCCTCGCGCCGAGCGCGGCGGTCGTCCTGGTGACCGCGATGCTCTGGCGCTCGAGGTTCAAGTACGGCGCCCGGGCGTACCGATTCACGCTGATGGAGGCGGGGCACGCCGCGCACGGCCTGCTGCTCGCGGCCGCGGCTCTTCGGCTCGCGGCCGTGCCCGTCGGAGGCTTCTTCGACCGCAGGGTCGACGCCTTCCTCGATGTGGACGGCGTGTTCGAGACGTCGCTCTACCTGCTCGCCGTCGGCGCGGAGAGCGAATGACGAGCGTCGCCCGACTCGGCGGTTGGCTCACGATGGCAATGGCCGCGGCGATCGCAGCGCCTTCCGTGCATCCCGCGGACCCGAGCCTCCACCCGTTCGGCGAGGCGCTCGCCTTCGGCGGGATCGCGGGAGCGGCGCTGTTCGCGACGCTTGCGCGCCGACCCATACCTGCGGCAGCGATCGCTGCCGCTCCTCGTCGTCGGCTGCTCGCCCGAAGCGTGGTCCTGACCATCAGGTCGGTACAGGAGGAAGCGGTCTGGCGGGGGCTCGTCCTCGGCCTCCTCGTCGGAACCCTCGGCCGCGTCGGCGCCCTCGTGCTGAGCTCCGCGGTGTTCGCGTCCGCCCACGCGCGAGCGCAAGGACGGGCCGCCGCAGCGCACCTCGCGAGCGGAGCCGTGTTCGGGGTCTCGTACCTCGCAACCGGACGGCTGCTCGCCGCGGTCGCCGCCCACGGCACCTACAACGTTCTGGTCGGGGCCGCCGCCTTCGCCGAGCCCGAAGTGTCCGTTTTGGACACTAGCGAGGCCGTGCAACGCCCCCTAGCATCGACTCGACCGCGCCCCGCACGAACGCCGCAGGAGGACTCCATCGCGCACCCAGATCCGCAGGTCGCGGCGCGCCTCGACGGGGTCTTCAAGTCGTTCGGCGTCACACGTGCGCTCGACGACGTCGATCTCGAGCTTCGGGCCGGCGAAGTCCTGGCGCTCCTCGGTCCGAACGGCGCCGGGAAGTCGACGGCAGTCGCGGTCATGCTCGGTCTCCGCCGTCCCGACGCCGGCCGCGCGTGGCTTCGGAACGGGGACCCGCGCGATCCCGTCTCGCGGCGGCGCGTCGGTGCGGTGCTCCAGGAGGTCGGATTCCCGGCGACGCTCCGGGTACGGGAGATCGTCGACCTCGTCCGCGCCCACTATCCGGCACCGTGCTCTGCAGACGCGGCGCTCGAACGGCTCGACCTCTCGAGCGCCAGTGGTCGGCAGGCGGTCGGCCTGTCCGGAGGCCAACAGCGTCGACTCGCCGTCGCGCTCGCGCTCGCCGGGCGACCCGAAGTCCTCTTCCTCGACGAGCCGACGGCAGGCATGGATGCCGGCGCGCGACGGGCTCTGCTCCGCGACCTCGCCACGTACGCGAGGGAGGGAGGCGCCGTGCTGCTGACGACGCAGCAGCTCGCCGAGGCGGAGGAGATCGCCTCGCGCGTGGTTCTGCTCTCGCGCGGGAGGGTCGCGCTCGAGGGAACGGTGCCCGAGGTGCGCGCCCGCGCCGGCACCACGCGCGTCACGTTCCGAGCCGAGCGCCTTCCCCCGCTCGCGGGCATCTCCTCCGTCGAATCCCACCTCGACAGGCACGTCGTCTACGTCGCGGACTCGGACGTCTTCGTCGCCGAGCTCGTCAGGTCGGACGTCCCGTTCAGCGACCTGAATGTGACGCCCGTCAGCCTCGAGGACGCCTTCGTGACGCTGACCCAGGACGACGAGGGTTGAGGATCGCCGTCGCGCACGCCCGCGCGGAAACGGCCCAGCTGGTGCGCTATCCGGCGTATGCCCTCCCGACCCTCGCCTTTCCCGCGATCCTGATGCTCCTCTTCGGCTCGAGATTCGACGAGGGCGAGCCCGAGCGGATGTTCGCCGGCTTCGCCGCGACGGCTCTTCTCACCGTGACGTTCTTCCAGTTCGGTGTCGGGATCGCCACGTCCCGCACGACACCCTGGGAGACGTACCTCCGCACGTTGCCCGTGAGCGCGACCACCCGCCTCGCGGGTCGCGTCCTCTCCGCGCTCCTCTTCGCCGCTGCGACAGTCGGCGTCGTGACGCTCGTGGGCACCACCGTCTACGGCGCGAGCTTGCCGGCGTGGCGATTCGCGGCGCTCATGCTCGCCCTCCTCGCCGGAAGCATCCCCTTCGCGCTCCTGGGCGTGGCGCTCGGTTACTGGCTACCGCCCCGGGCGGCGTTGCCGATCGCCAACATCGCATTCCTGCCGCTCGTCATCGGTGGCGCGCTCTGGGCCCGTCCCGACGGGATCCCGCACCGCGCGGACGTCGCGTCGCAGACCCTGCCCACCCGGAGCTGGATGGAGGTGCT
The DNA here is from genome assembly GCA_046732615.1 of Actinomycetota bacterium. GTDB lineage: Bacteria > Actinomycetota > Thermoleophilia > Gaiellales > Gaiellaceae > Gaiella. Next base: position 14,962 of record JBKPNM010000028.1, read on the forward strand.
CGACTCCGTCGCCACGGGCGACCACGCGCTGCCGCTGCACCACGTCGCCGCGCTGGCGGCCTGGTCGGGGCTGTTCTTCGCCGCTGCCTGGCTCGGCTACCGCCGCGACGAGGGCGAGCGGTTCACGTGACGCTCACCAGACCGCCCGCAGGAGCTCGGCGACCTCCGCCGCGCTCGCGGGGCGCGGATTCGCCCGCGCGCCGGGGCGCTCGACGACGCCCTCGGCGACGAGCCCGAGCTCCGCCTCGGGAACGCCGACGTCGCGGAGCCGCTCGAAGCCCCCGAGTCGCGCAAGCTCCCGGACGCGAGCGATGGGGTCGTCTGCACCGAGCGCCCGGCCGAATCGCGCGACGGCGTCCGGGACGGCCTCGGCGTTGAAGCGGAGCGCAGCCGGAAGGCAGATCGCGTTCGTCGTTCCCTGCGGGAGCCCGTAGCGGCCGCCGAGCGCCTGTGCCATCGCATGACCGAGGCAGAGGCCCGATTCGGCGAGCGCGAGCGCGGCGCGGAAGGCGCCCTCGA
>JBKPNM010000029.1:0-10382 GCA_046732615.1 Actinomycetota bacterium
TGCCTGGACCGTCGCGGACTGTCTCTCGCTCTTCGCGAAGGCGCCGCCGACGGACAGGCCGACGACGAGCATCCCCACGGCGAGCGCGACGATGAGCTTCTTCACTCCGATGCCCTCCTTTGCCATTTTGCGTCTTGCCTCCCGCGCGGACGCTACTCCGTCCCGGAGGGCCGCACAAACGCTTCACTCCTACCACGGCGCCGAGGGGGGTTGTCAACCGCTTCGGCGTTCAGCGGCCGAGGAGGCTCGCCCCGATCGCGCCGCCCATGTCGCCGAGCTCCGCGAGGCGGTACGCGGGCGGCTCCCGGAAGAACGTGTGTCGCCGGGCCGCCTTCTCGATCCGCCTGAGCCACGACACGCCGAGCCGCTCGCCGAGGCCGCCGCCCAGCACCACGAGCTCGACGTCGAGGAGCGTGACCGCGCTGCCGATCGCGACGCCGAGCGCCTGGACGGCCTCGTCGAGCAGTTCCGTCGCGACGGCGTCGCCGGCGTCGAGCGCCCGCAGCCAGATTCCGCTCGTCAGGCTCTCGCGACCGCGCTTGTGCTGGACGTCGAAGAGGATCGTCTTCCTCTTGCGCGCCTCGCGCCGCGCGCGCTGCTCGAGGGCGCCGCGCCCCGCGTACGCCTCGACGCAGCCCCGCAGGCCGCAGTTGCAGCGGCGGCCTCCGGGCTTCACGCAGACGTGGCCGATCTCGCCGGCCGACCCCCGACCGTGGATCAGCCGCCCGTCGAGCACGAGGCCGCCGCCGACGCCTGTCCCCCAGAAGACACCGAGGAACGACCGGGCGCCGCGCCCGGCGCCGTAGCGGCGCTCGGCGTCGACGGCGACGCTCACGTCGTTGCCCACGTGAACCGGGACGCCGAGGCGCTCCGACAGCACCGCTCCGAGCGGAAACGGGGCATCCCAGCCGTCGATGTTGGGCACCTGGTTCACCGTGCCGTTCGCGCCGTCGACGGCGCCGGGCGCGCCGACGCCCACCCCGAGGAGCTCGCGGACGCGTACGCCGGCGCTCGTCGCGGCCTCGGTGACCGTGAGCGCCACGTCGCGGGCGACCGCCTCGGGTCCTCCGGTCGGCGTGTTCTTCCGCGCCTGGCCGACGACCTTGCCCGCGCGGCCCGTGACGACCGCCTGGATCTTCGTGCCGCCGACGTCGACACCCCCGCGAAGCGGCGGGGTCACGCGAGCCGCCGCACGACGTCGTCGAGCGGACGCCGGTTGGCGCGCGCGCTCCAGTCCTCCGCCGTCCGGGACTCCGGGTCGCGCACGCGCCCGGGAAGCCCGAACGTCAGCACGATGACGGGTGACTCGTCCTCGCCGAGCTCGAGCGCAGCGTGGGCCGCCTCGCGGTCGGCGATCCCGTTCGGGCACGACGCGATCCCCTCGTTCCACGCTGCGAGGAGCATGTTCTGGGCGGCGCGGCCGGCGTCGAACGAAACCGGTCCCTTCGGGCCGACCACGACGGCGAGCACGAGCCCGGCACCGAGGACGTTGGCCGGGACGTAGACCGCGTTCGCAAGCACCTCGACGCGGGCCCGGCTCTCGGGGACGACAAACGTCCACGGTTGTCGGTTCGAGGCCGAGCCGGCGAGGCGGCCGGCGTCGAGGATGCGCTCCGCGAGGTCGTCCGGCAGCGGGTCGGGACGGTACCGCCGCTCGTCGCGGCGGCTCGCGATCGCGAGGTACGTGTCCACCCGAGTAGCGTAAGCGCGCGATGACCGACCAGGCCACCGTGAGCCTTCTCCGCTGGCTCCGCCGCCAGTTGCGGCAGCCGACGCCGCAGCGGGAGCACCTCGAGGCGGCCGTCGCGAACGACGACCCGGCGGAGGCGCGCCGGCTGCTCGACCTGTTCGACTTCACCGAGGCCCAGCGGCGGCACGTCGAAGGGCTGATCGAGGAGTGGGAGCGCAGCCGTGCCCACGGCTGACGCACGCGCGACGAACGAGGCGGTCGTACGGCGGATCTTCGACGCCTTCGCGCGGAAGCAGGGGTTCGCGCTCCGCGACCTCTTCGCCGCCGACGCCGTCTGGACGGTTCCCGGCGACGGCGCGATGGCGGGCGTCTACCGCGGTCGCGAGGAGATCTTCCGCTTCCTGGGGAGGCTGCCGAAGGAGACCGACGGGACGTACGCGTCGCGGCTCGTCGACGTCCTCGCGAGCGCGTCGCGCGCGGCGGCGCTCTACCGGGCCTCCGGGGAGCGCCGTGGCCGGCGGCTCGACCTCGATCAGGTGCTGCTGTTCCGGCTCGAGGACGGCCTCGTCAGCGAGGTGCTGGCGCTGCCGTCGGATCCGGCGGCGTTCGAGGGCTTCTGGGCGGACTGAACGGCGGGCCGCACGCGCGTACCATCTGTCGCCGATGAGCGCTCCGGCCATCGCCGCGCCCGGGAGACCGACGGTGCGGATCCGCGGCACCGCGTACCCCGTCCTGTTGCCGACACTGCGCGATCCGCGGCTCCACCTGGCGGGCGTGATCGTGACGCTCCAGGTGCTGGGGCAGACCGCGTTCGACTTCCAGCTCTCGATCGCGCAGATCCTCGTCTCGCTCGTCACCTGCGCTGTGCTCGAGGTCGCGATCGCGTTCCGCCGCCAGAAGGTGCTGATGTGGCCGGCGAGCGCGCTCCTGACGGGGAACGGCGTCGCATTCGTCCTCCGCGTGCCCGGCACCGAGCACGGCGACTGGTGGAGCATGAACGGCTGGTGGCTGTTCGCGGGCGCGGCCGCCGTCGGGCTCCTCTCGAAGTACGTGATCACCTTTCGCGGCCGCCACGTCTTCAACCCGTCGAACTTCGGGCTCGTGCTGTGCTTCGTCCTCTTCGGCCCGGAGCGCGCCGATCCGCTGCCCTTCTGGTGGGGGCCGATGTCCGTCTGGCTCGCCCTCGCGCTCGGCCTGATCGTCGGGGGTGGCCTTGCGATTCTCTCTCGCCTGCGCCTCGTGCCCATCGCCACGGGTTTCTGGCTGACCTTCGCGGCAGGCGTAGCGATCCTCGCCGCGACCGGGCACGAGATGACCGCCGCGTGGCACCTCGGGCCGATCGGCGGGCTCCACCTCTGGTGGACGCTCGTCACGTCGCCCGAGATCCTCGTGTTCCTGTTCTTCATGATCACGGATCCGCGGACGATCCCCGACAGCGACCGCGGCAGGCGGGCGTACGCGATCTCGGTCGGGCTCCTCGCCACGCTCCTCATCGCGCCGTGGACGAGCGAGTTCTCGGCGAAGCTCGCGGTGCTCGGCTCGCTGACTATCGTCTGCGCGGTTCGGCCGCTCCTCCTGCTCGCCACGGGTCGCGGTCCGATCGGCAGGCTTGCGGGACGGCCGTCGCGAGGTTCCCGCCGCCTCCGGCTCGCAGGGCTCGGAGCCGTGGCGCTCGTCGGCGGCGGAGCCGTCGTCGCCGCCGGGTTGCTCTCGCCGAGCCCGTCGCAGGCGCCTGTCGCGCCCGCCTCGGGTGCTGTTCCCGAGGTAACGGTCGCAGCGGGGCAAGGCGTCGCGAAGATCGACCGGGCAGCTGCGGAACGGGTCGCGACGACGCTGGTCGCCGACCTCGAGGGAGCCGCGGAATCGCTTCGGACGCGCGACAAGGCCGCGGCGCGACGGTCGGCGACCGGCCCGTGGCTCGCCGAGCTCTGGCAGCGGATCGAGGCCGGCCGGGACCGCACGGTGGACGTCGTCACGTACGACGCCGACCGCGTCTGGCTGCGGCTCGAGCGCGGGAAGGGGCAAGGGCCGCCGCTGATCGTCGCGACGCTGACGGGTACGTCGCAGACGACGACGTACGGCCGGTCCGCAGCGGCGGTCGTCCGGCGCGACGAGCCGCAGCCCGTCGTTCGCACGTTCGAGGTCGTCGCGACGGGCGGCCGCTACCTCGTGTCCGGCGTGCGAGGCGAGGCGGCGCGCGCCCCCGCGATTGCCGCCGCGGTTCCCGCGCGCTTCACGCTCACCGACGTCGCGGCGAGCGTAGGCCTGGACTTCCGGCACGGCGCCTTCCGGTACGGCGTCTCCGTCGACACCGGCGCGATGATGGGCGGCGGCCTCTGCTGGCTCGACTACGACGGCGACGGCTGGCAGGACCTCTACGTCGTCAACTCCTACGCCGACAGCGACCGGCCGGGCTACAGCTCGCACGGCGGCCTGCCCTCGAGCCGCCTCTACCGGAACGTGAAGGGCCGCTTCGTGGACGTCACCGCCTCGACCCGGACGGGGCTCACGATGCGCGGCAGCGGCTGCGTCGCGGCCGACCTCGACGGCAACGGGAGCACCGACCTCGTCGTGACGACGGCGAGCTACGACGTGGCGCGCAACGCCTACGACGCGCTCCTCTGGAACAACGGCGACGGCACGTTCACCGAGGGCGCGAAGGCGGCCGGCATCGACGACCCGGGGTGGCACGCGGGCGCCGCGGTGGGCGACGTGAACGGCGACGGCAGGCTCGACCTGTTCGTCGCCGGCTACACGGACGTCAACCAACGCCTGGCGGGCTCGCAGTCGGGCTTCCCGGCCGACCACGGCGCCGTCCGCGACCTCCTCTTCCTCAACGAGGGCGGCAGGAGCTTCCGCGAGGTCGGCCGCGCTGCGGGGCTGGAGCGTAGGCGGCTCGACCACGGTCTCGGCGCGACGTTCATCGACGCGAACGGCGACGGCCGGCTCGATCTCTACGTCGCCAACGATCTCGACCCGAACCGGCTCTACCTCAACCTCCCGGCGAAGAACGGCCTGGGCTTCCGGCTCGTCGAGCGCGGCCGCAGCGAGGGCGTCTCCGATCCGAACGCGGGGATGGGCATCGCCGCGGGCGACTACTCGGGCGACGGGCGCGAGGACGTGTTCGTGACGAACTCGCGCGGCCAGCTGCACGCCGCCTATCGCAGCCGGGCGGACAAGCCTTTCGCGGACGCGCGCCCGAGCTTCGCCCCGGCCCTCGGCCAGCAGTTCACCGGTTGGGGAGCGAGCTGGGCCGATCTCGACCTCGACGGGAGCGCCGAGCTCCTTCTCGCGAACGGCGCGATCCCCGTGACGAGCCTCGCCGAGGACGCTCAGCGGCTGCGCGTCGTGACGACCGACGGCGGCGACGTGCGCGAGCTGCGCACGGGCGCGGACGGCAAGAGCAATGGGCGTGGCCTCGCCGTAGCTGATTTCGACAACGACGGTGATCCGGATGTCGCGGTCGGGACCATCGGCGGGCGGCTACAGCTCTTCCGCAACGACGGCGCCGGTGGCCACTGGCTCGAGGTCTCTCTGCGCCGCTTCGTCCCCGGCGCGGTGGTCACGGCGGTGCTCCCGGACGGCCGCTCGCTCGTGCGCGTCGCTCGTGCGGGGGCCAGCTACCTGTCGTCGGAAGATCCGCGCCTGCTATTCGGGCTCGGGACGGCGGCCTCCGTGCGCGAGGTCGTCGTCCACTACCCGGGCGGCCGCGTCACGCGGATCGCGGGTACGAAGGCCGACCGGCTGGTCGTCGCGAACTGAGAAGGAGACGGTGCGCGGGCGATTCTCAGCGATCCCGACGGCGGCTCTCGTGGACGTCCTGGACGACCTCGGCCGGCGCGAGCAGACGCTGCCTCCCTCGATCCGGCCGCTGGCGGCGGGGATGCGGCTCGCAGGACGGGCGTTCACCGTCGAGGGCCGTCCGGCCGATCACGGCGACTGGGACGGGGCGATCCGGAAGACGCTCGGGATGCTCGGCGAGGTGCCTCCCGAGCACGTCGCCGTCTACCAGTGCCACCAGGAGCGCTCGGCCCACTTCGGCGAGCTCTCCGCGACGGCGCTCGTGCGCCGCGGCGTGGCGGGGTGCGTGATCGACGGAGGCTGCCGCGACGTGCGGCTCATCGAGGCCCTCGAGTTCCCCGTGTTCACGCGGTTCGTCACCCCGGAGGACTCGACCTGGCGCTGGGAGGTGACGGCGACGCAGCTGCCGATCACGGTCGGCACGGTCTCGATCGAGCCTGGCGACTGGGTCGTCGGTGACGAGGACGGTGTCGTCGTGGTTCCGGCGCCTCTCGCGGCCGAGGTGCTGGTCGCAGGCGAGGCGAAGGTGACGAAGGAGAACTCCGTGCGGGACGCGGTGCGCGACGGCATGTCGCCGCTCGAGGCCTACGAGCGCTACGGCACGTTCTAGACGTGGGGGAACCCGTGGTTCCCCCACGTCACCCGCCCCAGCCAGGCTCACGGCCCGCGGCGCCGAGCGTCTCTGGTACGACCTCGACGAGGCGGTTCGACGAGAGGACATGCTCGCGTGCGAGGACGCGCGCGGCCTGCGCGCTACCGGCGCCGATCGCCTCCCGGATCGCGCGGTGGTACCTGCTCGCGGAGCGCGAGTGGGTCGCGGCGCTCGGCGCGATGACCGGCAGCCGGGCCGTGGCCGAGGTCGCGCCCTGCACCTGCCCCGAGCCGTGCGAGCGCGACCACGAGAACGAGTAGCCCCCACGCCGCAGGCGCGACCTGAGAAGATCAGCACGTGCACGTCGACGACGTCCTGACCGCGGACGCGGTTTCGTTCCTCACCGACCTCGAGCGCGAGTTCGGGGAGCGGCGGCGCGAGCTGCTCGCCCGGCGCGCCGAGCGGGCACAGCGGCTCGCAGAGGGTGAGCTGCCCGACTTCCTGCCCGAGACTGCGGACGTGCGCAGCGCGGACTGGGGCATCGCGCCGTTCCCGGAAGAGATCGCCGACCGCCGCGTCGAGATCACGGGGCCGGTCGAGCGCAAGATGGTGATCAACGCGCTGAACTCGGGCGCCAGGGTCTTCATGGCGGACTTCGAGGACGCGAACTCGCCGACGTGGGAGAACTGCATCCAGGGTCAGCGCAACCTCACGGAGGCGCTCGACCGCACGATAGAGCTCGACACGGGCGAGAAGCGGTACACGCTGAACGACGCCGTCGCGGTGCTCTTCGTGCGGCCGCGGGGGTGGCACCTCGAGGAGCGCCACTTCGAGGTCGACGGCGCGCCGATGTCCGGCTCGCTGTTCGACTTCGGCCTCTACTTCCTGCGCAACCACGGCCGCAACGGCCGCTACCTCTACCTTCCGAAGCTCGAGTCGCACCGCGAGGCGCGGCTCTGGAACGACGTCTTCCTCTGGGCCGAGCGGCGGCTCGGCGTCGAGCGCGGGACGATCAAGGCGACGGTCCTGATCGAGACGATCCTCGCCGCGTTCGAGATGGACGAGATCCTGCACGAGCTCCGCGAGCACTCCGCGGGGCTCAACGCGGGCCGCTGGGACTACATCTTCAGCGTCATCAAGAAGCTCGGTCACCGGCCGGAGTTCGTGCTGCCCGACCGGGCGGCGGTGACGATGGCCGTCCCCTTCATGCGCGCCTACTGCGAGCTCCTCGTGAAGACGTGCCACCGGCGCGGCGCACATGCAATGGGAGGCATGGCGGCGTTCATCCCCTCGCGGCGCGACGCCGACGTGAACGCCGTCGCGCTCGAGAAGGTGCGCGAGGACAAGGACCGCGAGGCGTCGCAGGGGTTCGACGGGACCTGGGTCGCGCACCCCGACCTCGTCCCCGTCGCGATGGAGTGCTTCGACCGCGTGCTCGGCGAGCGGCCGAACCAGATCGACCGGCAGCGGGACGACGTCTCCGTCTCCGCCGCGCAGCTCCTCGATGTCGCGGCGACGCCGGGCGACGTCACGGAGGAAGGCCTGCGGAACAACGTCTCGGTCGGGATCCAGTACCTCGCCGCATGGCTCCACGGCTCAGGCGCCGTCGCGATCAACAACCTGATGGAGGACGCGGCAACCGCGGAGATCTCACGCTCGCAGATCTGGCAGTGGCTCCATCACGGCCGCGTCGACGAGGGCCACGTGCGCCGCGTCACCGACGAGGAGCTCGCGGGCCTCGGCGACGGCTACGACGACGCGCGCGCGATCTTCGAGCGCATCGCGACGCAACCCGACTACGTCGAGTTCCTCACCCTTCCCGCGTACGACCGGCTGCTCGCGGTCGAGCCCGAGCCGGTGCCCGACTGACGCTGGAGAGCGCGCCGGTAGGCATTGAAGCACCACCTCGCAAAGGCGCCGGTCGCCGCGGCGAGGAGGATCACGAGCCACCCGGGACGCCGCCGTTCGTGGCGCCCAGCACGAGCCCCGTCAGGAGGATGAGGAGCGCCTGAAGCGTCGGGACGATGCCCGAGCAGAGCAGCAGCCGAACACGATCGCGCTGCGTCTCGCGGGTGTCGCGAGGACCCGCTCGATCACTCCGCGATCGCGTGCGGACGTCCTTGTACGACTTCGCGAGGGCGTCGACGAGGATTGCATCCATCCCCCTCAGGGCCGCAGACCCGACCACGGCTCCGTGTCGGAGACGTCGACCGCCGCGTAGCCGTCGCCCTCGACCGCCGGCGACAGGATCGCGAGGATCTTCGCCGGCTCGTTCGTGTCGTTGTACGTCGCGTGGACGGCGTCGGCGGGGATGACGACCGCGTCACCGACGGTGAGCGTCTCCGACTCCGCCTCGACCCACTGCTCGATCGTCCCCTCGAGAACGTAGATCACCTCCTCCTGGCCTGGATGGAAGTGGAACGGATGGGCCTTGCCCGCGAGGAACGTCGCCTCGATCGCGACGATGCCCGCGATGCCGTCGCGCGGGCCCGAGACCTGGGCGAAGACGCCCCAGTCGTGCTGTTGGCGGTCGATCGCCGTCGACGGTCTGAAGCGGCTCATGCCGTGCTCCCGACGGGAATCGCCTTGAAGCGCCGCATGTTCTCCGTCATCGCGGTCTCGGTCGGCAGGCGCTCCATCGACGAGGCGCCGAAGAACCCGACGACGCCCTCGGTGTGCGCGAGGACGTACGCCGCGTCGTCCGGCTCGGCGATCGGGCCGCCGTGACAGAGAACGATCACCTCGGAGTTGATCTCCTTCGCCGCGTCGTGCATCGCCTGGATCAGCGGGACGGTGTCGGCGAGAGTCTTCGCCGTCTCAGCGCCGATCGCGCCGCCGGTCGTGAGTCCCATGTGCGGGACGAGGACGTCGGCGCCCGCCTCGGCCATCGCCACCGCCTCGTCGACGGTGAAGACGTACGGGGCGGTCAGAAGGTCCTTCTCGTGCGCGAGGCGGATCATCTCGACCTCGAGGCGGTAGCCCATCCCCGTCTCCTCGAGGTTCTGGCGGAACGTCCCGTCGAAGAGGCCGACTGTCGGGAAGTTCTGCACGCCGCTGAAGCCGATCCGGCGCAGCTCCTCGAGGAACACGTCCATCAGCCGGAACGGGTCCGTGCCGCAGACGCCCGCGAGCACGGGCGTCTGCTTCACGATCGGGAGCACCTCGCTGGCCATGTCGACGACGATCGCGTTGGCGTCGCCGTACGGCAGCAGGCCGGAGAGCGACCCGCGGCCGGCCATCCGGTAGCGGCCGGAGTTGTAGATGATGATCAGGTCGGTGCCGCCGGCCTCCGCGCATTTCGCGGAGAGGCCGGTGCCCGCGCCCGCGCCTATGATCGGCTTCCCCGCATCGATCTGCGCGCGCAGGCGGTTGAGCGCCTCGTCTCTCGTCATGCTCGTCCTCCTTCCCCGATCAGCTCGTGCAGGCGGTTCGCCATCGCGAGCGCGAACTCCGGGTCGTTCACGTCGAGCTCGAGCTCGTGAACCTCCACCTTCGACGTGTCGACGAGCTCCCGCAACGTCGAGAAGAGCGCCTCGTCCGCTTCCGAATCGTGGAAGACCTGGCCCTCGGTCGCGATCGCCGAGACGCCCCGCAGCGGGACGTAGAGCACGGTCCGCCCCGTCGCGCTGTTCAGCTTCCGCGCGACGATCTCCGCGATCTGCCGGCACTCGTCGGGCGTCGTCCGCATCAGCGTGATCGTCGGGTTGTGGACGTAGAGGTTCCGGTCGCGGTACCGCTCCGGCACGGTGTCCATCGGGCCGAAGTTGACCATGTCGAGCGCCCCGAGCGAGACGACCTGCGGGATCCCGGCCTTCCCGGCCGACTCGAGCCGCTCCGGCACGGCGGCGAGCACGCCGCCCGCGACCTGGTCGCAGAACTCGGTCGTCGTCACGTCGAGCGACCCGACCGCGAAGCCCGCTTCGAGCAGCTTCTCCATCGAGCCCCCGCCGGCGCCGGTCTGGTGGAAGACGAGCACCTCGTAGCCGAGCTCCTCGAGCCGCTCCCGGGCCGTCGTGACAGCGGGGGTCGTGACGCCGAACATCGACGCGACGACGATCGGCCGCTCCTCCCCGAGCGGCGGCACGGTCGCCTTCGCCATGCCGGCGAGCGCGCCGGCGGCGTTCGCCATGATCCGCGCCGACACCTGGTTGACGCCGGCGATGTCGACGACCGAGTACATCATCGTCACGTCGACCGAGCCGACGTACGGGCTCGTGTCGCCCGAGGCGACGGTCGAGACCATCAGCTTCGGCACCCCGATCGGAAGGTCGCGCATCGCCTGCGTGACGAGCGCCGAGC
>JBKPNM010000030.1:0-13150 GCA_046732615.1 Actinomycetota bacterium
CAGCCGGCGGAAGCCCTGCGATGGAGCCCGTCGGCACAGTCGACGGGCGCGTGGCGACGGGGCTCACGCGTCCGGACGTCTTCAACTGGTTCGACGAGGTGAGGGCGCGCGTGAAGGAGCTGCGCCCGCGCGCGGTCGTGCTCGGCTTCGGCGGGAACGACGACAAGGCGTACATGACGGGGCTTCCCGAGGGCACGTCGGTCGGCGAATTCGGCGGCTGGTCGTGGCGCAAGGAGTACGCCCGACGTGTCGGCGGCCTGATGGACGCGATCAACCGCGCCGGCGCCTTCGTCGTCTGGATCGGGCTTCCGCAGACGCGCTCGGCCTCGCAGACACAGCGGTTCGACGTCCTGAACGCGGTCGTGGAGAAGGAGGCGCGCAAACGCGCGGGCCGGGCGACGTACGTCGACACCTACACGATGTTCGCCGGCGACGACGGCGGCTACGCGCAGTACCTGCCCGACGGGTCGGGCGAGCTTCGCAAGGTGCGCGCGGACGACGGCGTCCACTTCGAGCGCGAGGGCGGCGACATGATCGCGCGCGTGGTCCTCAAGGCGCTCAACAAGCAGTTCGACCTCACGAGCTGGCGCACGAAGCAGTCCGGCGCCTGACGCTGCCGCGGGCCCGGGCACTCCGCTCGTAGAGTCCTTCCATGGACGTCTGCCTGATGATCGAGGGACAGGAGGGCGTGACCTGGGACCAGTGGCTCGCGCTCGCCCGCGCGGCCGAGGACGCAGGACTTGGAGCCCTGTTCCGGTCGGATCACTACCGCTCGATCGTCCGCGGCGAGCCGTCGGGCTCGCTGGACGCGTGGGCGACGCTCTCAGCACTCGCCGCAGGCACCGAGCGGATCCGCCTCGGCACGATGGTCTCGCCGGTCACCTTCCGCCATGCGTCCGTGCTCGCGAAGAACGTCGTGACGGTCGACCACGTCTCGGGCGGACGCGTCGAGCTCGGCATCGGCGCCGGCTGGTACGAGGCGGAGCACGAGAGCTACGGCTTTCCGTTCGGGACGCAGGGTGACCGGCTCGACGAGCTTGACCGACAGCTCGAGGAGATCACGCGCCAGTGGACGGACGCCGACGAGATCCGGCCGCGTCCCGTGCAGCAGCCACGCCCGCCGATCATCGTCGGAGGAGCGGCGAAGCCGCGGACGGTCGCCGCCGCGATCCGTCACGCAGACGAGTACAACACGACGTTTCCCTCCGTCGACGAGGCGCGCGAGCGCGCGAGGGTCGTCGCCGAGGCGGCACGAGCCGCCGACAGGGCGCCGCTCCGCTTCTCGATGATGACGGGCTGCGTCGTCGGCGGGGACGACCAGGAGGTGCGCGACCGCGTCGCGGCGTGGCGCGAGGTGACGCGCGGCGAGAGCGAGCCGCCGATCTGCGGGACGGTCGACCAGGTGGTCGCACACCTGCGCGAGTACGAGGCCGCGGGCGTCGAGCGGGCGATGCTCCAGCACCTCGTGCACGAGGACGTCGAGATGGTCGGGCTCCTCGGCGAGGTCGCTGCTCGGCTCGCTGCGTAGTCAGCGTCTCGCGAGCCGCTCCGTCAGGAATGCGAGCAGCCGCTCCAGGAAGAGCCGGCCCGCGTCGCGGTGAGGTCGAACTGGTACTCGTGGCCCAGCGGCGGCTGGTGGTGCTCGTCACGCCCGTCGCGGCGTGTCGCACGAGTCGCTCCGCGGTTCTCCGACCGCCAGCGGCGAATACCTTGCGCACGAGAAGAGCCGCCGGCCGAGGGCCGAACACCAGGCTACACGCACCGCCGCCAGGACGCACCAGAGCACCACGCGCCCGACGAGCCCCGGCCGGGCGAGCGGGCCGAGCGGCGTCGCGTCCGGGCTCATCGCACGCGCAGTCTGGCGGTTCCTCGGTCGGCGGGTACGGTGGGCCGGTGGCCGAAGAGCACGTGCTCGACGTCGCGGGGCGCACGCTCACCGTGACGAGCCCCGACAAGGTCTTCTTCTCCGAGCGGCAGGAGACGAAGCTCGACCTCGTGCGCTACTACCTCGCGGTCGCCGAGCCCTTGATGCGCGCCACGCGAGGGCGGCCGACGCTCATGCAGCGCTTCCCGCACGGGGCGGAGGGCAGCTCCTTCTTCCAGAAGCGCGTGCCCGAGTCCGCACCCGAGTGGCTCGAGACGACGATCGTCTCGACGCCGAACGGGACGACGTCGCGCGCGCTCGTGCTCGCCGACGTGGCGCATGTCGTGTGGGCCGTCAACCTCGCCTGCCTCGGCTTCCACGTCTGGCCCTACCTCCACGACCGCCCGGAGGTCGTCGACGAGCTCCGCCTCGACCTCGATCCGCAGCCGGGCGTCGAGTTCGACGAGGTCCGGGCCGCCGCGCGGGAGCTGCGCGGCCTGCTCGACGAGCTCGGGATCGTCGGCTTCCCGAAGACCACCGGCAACCGCGGTCTCCATGTCTACGTCCGCGTCGAGCCGCGGTGGGACGCCTACGAGGTGCGGTCGGCGGCGGTCGCCGTTGCCCGCGAGCTCGAGCGGCGCCGGCCCGAGCTCCTCACGGCCGCGTGGTGGAAGGAGGAGCGCGGCCGCCGCGTCTTCGTCGACTACAACCAGAACGCGCCGCACAAGACCGTCTTCGGCGCATGGTCGGTGCGCGCACGCCCCGGGGCCCAGGTCTCGGCGCCGCTGCGGTGGGACGAGATCGACGTGCTCCACCCGGACGAGCTCACGATCGCGAGCGTGCCCGGGCGCATCGCCTCGGAAGGTGACCCGTGGGAGGCGATGGCGGAGCAGCCCCAGTCGCTCGAGCCGCTGCTCGAGCTCCACGAGCGCGATCGCGCCGCCGGGCTGATGGACGCCCCGTGGCCACCCGTCTATCCCAAGCAGCCCAACGAGCCGCCGCGCGTCGCGCCGAGCCGGGCCCGGAAGACCGGCTCGTAGCCGTCGCGCGCTCCGCGTCGGGCTTCACTCGTCCGAGTGAGTCGAACGACGTCCGTCACCCGATACAGGGAGAGCGTCCCCCATGCGTCTCCCTCGGATCGACGGCAGGAGTGCCGATGGAACTGGAACTGCACGGCTGGAAGGTGAAGGCGGCGCTCGTCGCCGTCGCAGTCGTCGTCATCGCGGCTCCGTTCGTGCGGGCGACGATGACGAACAAGGGCCGGGCCGAGGACTGGCATCGACGCGCGGTCGTGGCGGAGGAATCCGTCACCGGCCTCCGCGTAGTGATCGCCGAGCGGAGTCGTGCCCTCAACCAGCGGACGCTGCAGGCGAACCGGCTCGTGAGCGAGCTGCGGTCCAACGGCTCGGCGTTGCGTCGCTCGAAGGTCAGCGTCGGCACGCTCACGCGGCGGCAGCGTCAGCTCGCAGCCGAGAACGCCCGGATCGCGAACGAGCGGCAGAGGTTGCGGGCACGCTTGGCGACGCTCGAGAGCATCGGCTCGAAGCTCAACGCCTGCGTCAAGAGCCGTGCAGCGGCGAAGGGGAAGCGGACGGTCGCCGCGCGCCAGCAGAGCTGCGACCGCGCCAGCGCGAGCTTCGCCGCGTACCTGGAGCGCTCGCGGTGATCGTCGGCCCCGGCTGGGCCTTCGTCGGTCTCGTCGCGATCGGGCTCGCAGCGCTTGCTCTCGGGTCCGGCTGCGGCGTCCTCGTCGTCGCGGACGCCTCGAGCGGTGGGAAGAAGCTCGCCGCACCCGCGCTGGTCGAGGCGGAGCCGGGAGTCGAGACACGGCGCGCGGGCGTCTGGACCGTGTCGCTCGGCCGCGCGAGGAAGCAGGTGCGCCGCGCCCTGCTCCGGCTCAAGAGCGCGAGCTGCGACGGCACGCCGAGCGGCTCGGGCTACGCGCTCGACTCGCAGATCGTGCTCGCCCAGGCAGACGTGCTCCCGGGCGCCGGGACGCTGAAGATCGCTCCGCGGAAGCGCCGGGCGAAGGCATTCGGCGCAGGCCACGTCTTCGAGCTCGGTGAGCTCGGCGTCGCGCGTGTGGACGGCCGGCTGCCGCGGCGGATCCCGTCCGCGCCGAGCGCGCCGCTCGGTGCGTCGGTCGCCGTCGCCGGCTATCCGCTGTCCAGCGGCCCACGGCTGCTCCGAGGCGTCGTCGTCGACCGCGTCGCGGGGGCGCCGTTCGGCGTTCGCGGCCGCGTCCTGCGCCTGACGTCACCGCTCCACCCCGACGAGCCCGGCGGCCCCGTGATCGACGCGAAGGGACGACTCGTCGCCGTCGCCTTCACGACCGACCCGGCCACCGGTCTTGCCGTCGCCGTCCCGCTCGACACGCTGCGATCGCTCGTCGCAAAGCGCGCGCTGGAGGCACTCCCTCCCTGCGAGCGCACCTGACCAACAGCCGGAGCGCCGACAGTCGACAATAGGAGCCGTGGACGACGAGCGGAGCGTCGAGCTCGCCTCGGGGACGAGGATGCCGCTGCTGGGCCTCGGCACCTGGCAGGCGCGGGGCCGCGACGCCGCGGACGCCGTTCGCACCGCGCTCGAGGTCGGGTACCGGCTCGTCGACACGGCGACGATCTACCGCAACGAGCGCGAGGTCGGACGGGCGCTGGCCGAGAGCGGCGTGCCGCGCCGGGACGTGTTCGTGACGACGAAGCTGCCGCAGTCCAACGCCGGGCGCGAGCGAACGACGCTGGAAGAGAGCCTCGCGGCGCTCGGGCTCGACAACGTCGACCTCTGGCTGATCCACTGGCCGCCCGGCGGTCGCGCGCGGCCGGACGTGTGGGAGCGTCTGCTCGAGCTCCAGGCGGAAGGGCTCGCACGCGACGTCGGCGTGAGCAACTACAGCCTCGCCCAGCTCGACGAGCTCGAGCGGGCAACCGGCCGGCTGCCGACCGTCAACCAGGTGGAGTGGAGCCCGGCGCTGTTCGACCACGACGTGGTCGACGGGCACCGTCGCCGCGGCGTCCAGCTGGAGGGGTACAGCCCCCTCCGGCAGACGAACCTCCGCGACCCGCGGTTGGTTCGGATCGCCAACGCGTACCGCGTCACCCCGGCGCAGGTCGTCCTCCGCTGGCACGTCGAGCACCGGATCGTCGCAATCCCGAAGTCGACGAACGCAGCGCGTATCGCGGAGAACGCGGCGATCTTCGGCTTCCGGCTGACCGCCTCGGAGATCGAGGAGCTCGACGCGCTCGGTCGCCCCGCCCAGCCCGGCCTGCCACTGCGATGATCGCGGGGCCGTCGCCTACCCACCTGCGACTCAGACGCTTGTGTTGACTCAACACAAGCGTTCCACGGCCGTTTCGCCTTGACCGAAAGGAGCACCGATGGCTGCGAACGACAAGGTCGTCATCAACCTCGCAACGGGTCTCGAGGACGCCGAGCGCGTCACCGTTGCGTTCCTCGTCGCGACCGCCGCGGTCGAGCACGGGAAGAAGGTGACGATGTTCCTGACGAAGGAGGCCGTCCGGCTCGGGCTCCCGGGGTACGCCGACGCGGTCGCGTGCGAGGGCTGCCCGCCGCTCGCGCGCCTCTACCAGCAGTACGCCGACGGCGGCGGCGAACTGCTCGTCTGTCCCATCTGCTTCAACTCGCGCAAGCTGGACGAGTCGGGCCTCGTCGCGAATGCGCGCCTCGGCGGCGCAACACCGCTGTGGGACTGGATCGGCGACGACGCAACCGTCTTCAGCTACTGACGCTCGTTTGTGTCGGACCGTGGCCCCGGAGGCCCCGTCCGACTCGTCGAGGACCTTGCGTCGCCGCGCCGGTAGGCAAGCGCTTGTCGGTCAGGTCGTCGCCCAGACGACGGCGATCTCCCTCTCGACCGGCAGGGGCAGCGCGGCCGCCTCGGCCTCGACGGCGGCGCGAGCCGTGCGTGAGAGACGCCCCCAGACGTTTATCCGCACCGTGTGCTGCGCTCGTCTCCACGTGCCGCGGATCTCGCCGTCGACGAGGAGCGCGCCCGGCCAGACGCGCGGCGTCCAGAGCTCTTCCCGCCGCTCGGCCTGCGGCACGAGGAGGCTGCGCTCCCCGCCGTCGAGCAGGAAGTAGGCGTCGCCGCTCGGCAGCAGGCGCGCGGGCGCGTCGACGATCTCGGGGGCTCGTGCGGCCGCCTCGTCGTCGGCGAGCAGCCACTCGTCGCCGAGCGGGGAGCGGACGGGCACGAGCGACCCCTCGAGCGAGGCGTAGGCGGCAGCCGCCGCTCGCCGCGAGATGCCGGCCCACCGGGCGAAGCTGTCGGTGGTCGTCGGTCCGAAGACGTGAAGGTGACGACGCGCGAGCTCCCGACGCGCATCGGCCGCGTCGATCTCGGGCGCCGGGACGGCCCAGATGATCGGCGCCCGAGCGCCCTCCCAGCGGATCGCGACGGTGCCGGTCGTCGCCGCGTACCGGATTGAGTTGCCGAGGCCGAGCGCGCGCCCTGCCTCCCGGTCGGTCATGCGCGCAGCGCCCACGTGGACCCGGACCCGCTCCGCCGTCTGCTCCGCGCGCAGGCGCCCCCTCGCGTCGTCGGGCAGCCGCCCCAGCGAGAAGAGCGCGAAGTCGCGCTTCGCGACCACGTACGTGCTGTACCGGGGCCCCCAGAGCTGCGCGAGCGCGGGATGCTCCCACGTCGACGGCTCGACGCCCTCGACGCGCGCATGGAGCGAGAGCAGCGCGGCGCGCGGCATGCTGTCCTGCAGCCCGGCCCACGCCGCGTGTTCCACCGACTCGGACCCCATGGGTCGGCGTGCGTCGAGCCCGCCGACTCGCCGGCGAAAGGCGAGGATCTGCCGTCGTGTGAGACCGAGCCTCGGGCGCATCGGCTCCCGAGCCTAGTGATCCCGCCTTGGCCGAGAAATGCCGCCGCGGGGTCCGCCGCCGACCATAGTCCCCCCACGGTTCAAAGCGGCGGGCCCCGCGGCCCGTGGAGCGCGTCGCACACGCCCCGGCGCGAGTATCCGCGCCGACCGGCACCTTCATCCTCGCCCCTTGGTCTAGGTCGCGACTCGACCTCCGCCGGGTTTGGAATCCGCAGGACGACTCGGCAGACGAGCTCGAGCGACCAGGTGCCGGGTCCGCCCTCTATGCTCCGGCGGACGCCCGGCCGCCGCAGGCCCCCTCATCCCGATGGCGCGCACGCTCGATCCCGCCCGGCTCGGAGACCATCTCGACCGGCTCTACCGGGCCGCGTGGGCCCTCTGCGGCTCGCGCGAGGAGGCGGAGGACCTCGTCCAGGAGACGTACGCGCGCGTTCTGGCGCGCCCGCGGTTCCTCCGTCACGAGGACGACCTCGGGTACCTCCTCCGCACGCTGCGGAACACGTTCCTCACGCAGCGACGGAACGAGAGCCGCAGGCTGCGGCCGGGCCCGCTGCCCGAGGAGCTCGAGCTGGTCCCGGACCCGCAGGCGCGCGACCCGCACGCCGCGCTGGAGGCGGCCGAGCTCTACGCGGCGATCGCCTCCCTCCCGACGGACTACCGCGACGTCATCGTCGCGGTGGACGTCAGCGGCCTGTCGTACAAGGAGGCCGCCCGTGCGCTCGACGTTCCGCACGGCACCGTGATGAGCCGCCTCTACCGGGCGCGGCAGCAGCTCGTCCAGGGGCTCGAGGGCGCGAGCTGAGCGACGGTCAACCGCTCGTGTCGACCGGGCCGACGAGGACCTTCTCGCCCGAGGACGCCTGATCGCCGTCGGCACGCTCCCGCGTCACGGTCAGGAGCGTGAAGTCGACCGGTGAGACCCCGGCCCACAACGTGACGTTCTCGCCCTCGTTGAACGACCCGATCGGGACGAGCGTCCCGGTCGAGTTGCGGAGCCACGCCTGGTAGAAGCGCCCGTCGTCGAGGCGAGGCAGCCCGGTCGCGTCGAGCTCGATCCGCCACCCCGACTCGGTCTTCGTCAGCGTCGCCTCGCCGCCCGCGCCCGGTACGAGATCCGTCGGCCCCAGGGCGGCGTGGAACTGCTCGGCCGACTCGGAGCCGGAGACCGCCACCCCGATTGCGACGGCGGCGGCGGCCGCGACTGCGGCGGCCCCTCCGATCAGGGCGAGACGGCGCCCGCGTCGCGGCTCGCGCGCTTCTCGCTGCGACTCGATGCTCGCGCGCAGCGCAGGCGGCGCCTCGACCTCGGCAGCCGCGCTGCGTATGAGGGCAACGACCTGCTGCTGCTCCGCGAGGCGGCCGGCGAGCTCCGGCGACGACTCGACTCGCGCCTCGAGCGCCGCGCGACGATCGGCCGACAGTGATCCGTCGGCCAGCGCAGCCAGCTCGGCGAGCTCCCGCTCGCCCGCATCGTTCTCTACACCGCGTCTCATCCCCACGCCCTTCACGGTATCCCCGGACGGGCGCGTACGGCGGCTCTCGGTCGCGCGACACCGAGGAGAGGGCGGGGCCGGATCGGCCTCGAGATGCGTGGGCGTGAAACCTGCATGTCCTGAAGGACTCCGTTCCGCGCGGTTTATTCCGACGGCTCCGCAAAACCGTCTCGCGCGAACAGCAGCGCGACTCGCGCGGGAATAGACCGCCCTCTGCCGGTGTCTCTAGCCGCACAAGGTCAACGACACCGAAAGGAACGATCATGAGCTCCAGGCACCACAGAACGGCACGGGCGGCACGTCTCGCGGCCTCGGCCCTCGCGGCGTCGGCCGTGGTCGTCCTCGCTGCTGGGACCGCGGCGGCCGACGACTCGGCCGGCCAGGGCAACGAGACGGCGGCCAGCCAGGCCAGGTCCAAGGACGCGAAGGTCAAGCTCAGGCACGGCCGGCTCGAGATCGAAGGACGGAAGGCGGAAGACGACAAGATCGTCCTCTTCCTCAAGGCCGGAGATCCCGGGACGCTCCAGATCGACCTCGACGGCGACGGCGCCGCGGACGACAGCTTCGCGCGCGCGGACGTCACGTCGATCAGCGTCGAAGCAGGACGCGGCGACGACAGCGTCCGGATCGACGAGACCAACGGCGCCTTCACCGACACCGTCCCGACCACGATGGACGGCGGAGACGGCACCGACTCGCTGACCGGCGGTGCCGGCGCATCGACCATGTCCGGCGGCTCCGGCAACGATCAGCTGATCGGCGGGTCCGGTGCGGAGCGGCTGAACGGCGGCGACGGCAACGACCGGATTGACGGCAACCGCGGCAACGACGTCGCCTTGATGGGCGACGGCGACGACACGTTCGTCTGGGATCCCGGCGATGGCAGCGACACGATCGAGGGCCAGGAGGGCCGCGACACGATGCTCTTCAACGGGGCGAACGTCGCGGAGAAGTTCGACCTCTCGGCCAACGGGTCGCGGCTCCGGTTCTTCCGGGACGTCGGCACCATCACGATGGACACTGCCGGCGTCGAGCGGGTCGACGTGACGGCGCTCGGCGGGTCGGACGCGGTGACGGTCGGCGACCTCCGCGGCACCGACGTCGACGACGTGAACGCCGACCTCGCCGGGAGCGCAGGCGGCGGCGACGGCGCCGCGGACAGCGTGGCCGTCTCCGGCACGAACGGCGACGACGTCGTCCTGGTCAGCGGGGCCAACGGCTCGGCGAGCGTCCTCGGCCTCTCGGCTCGGGTGAGCATCACGAAAGCCGAGCCGGCCGACGCGCTGGCGGTCGACGCCCGGGCGGGCGACGACGTCGTCTTCGCGACCGGCCTCGCGGCCTCCGCGATCCAGCTGACCGAGGTCGGCGGCGACGGGGACGACGTGCTCGTCGGCGGCGACGGCAACGACACGCTCCGCGGGGAGGCCGGCGACGATGTCCTCCTCGGCGGCCCGGGGCTGGACGTACTCGACGGCGGTCCCGGCGACAACATCGTCATCCAGGGCTGAGAGACATCGCGGGCGAGGCCGGAGGGTGCGCCGCCCTCCGGCCTCGAGCCGTGGCCCTCGCTCTACCCCGTCCGCGCTCGTCGCTCCCACAACGTCGCGTTGACGACAGCCGCGGCGACCATGAGCCTGCTGATCAGGAACAGCCCGAGGAGGAGAGCGCCCGCGACCCCCAACGCTCCGTAGGTCCCCTGCTTGGCGAGTGCCCAGGGCGTGATGACGTAGACGACGACGGCGTGCAGGACCTCCATCCCGAGCGCGAACAGCGCAGCGCCGGGCGCGAGTGCCTGCCACGGCGCGTCGCGATGGGGCAGCCGAATGGTCACGAGGAGCCAGAGGCCGGCGTAGGGAACGAGAGCGACGAGCGTCGCGAGCAACCCCGGCGGCGTCGACCACGCGCGTATCGCGCTCGCGATCGTCGAAACGACGCCGAAGCAGAACAGGAGCGCGAGGAGCCTGAGCGTCGGGACGAGCTTCGGCTTCGGCGCCCTCATCCGGTCGTCGGTCCAGACGAGCCGGTGGGCGCCGATCAGGACGCGCAACACGCTCCGTGTGGCCCAGACGAGAACGGGGATACCGACGAGGAGCGCGTACCACCGGTTCGGGCTGTTCGCGGCGCCCGAGATCGAGCTCGAGACGAGCCCTCCGAGGCCGAGGGAATCCCCCGTCCCCTCCGGAGAGTTGGAAGCGGCGTCCGCGGCGAAGCCGAGCCCCGCGACGGCGACGAGGGCGAGCGGCAGCAGCCAGATGAAGAGCCTGTAGGCGAGCGCGCCCGCAATGATCCCGCCGCCGACCTCGCTGTCGCGCTCGACCATCTCGAACACCGCGTCGACCGACGGATGCCGGCCGCGCTCGAGCTCGGCCCGCTCCGAGAGGCGGTCGGCGCCGGCCCGCCGCCGCGTCGACCACGACTCCGCTCGCGCCTCGCACGACGCGCCCGCGTCGAGGTCGCGGCTCGACTTTCGCTCTACCGGCTCCAACTCGTCGCCTCCTGAGCTCACGGTGCCAGATGAGAGGCGTCGAAGCTCCAGGAGCCGCGCCGCAGCCTCCGGCGGGCTCGGGCGGCTCGGATGATGGACCGTCGACGAAGAAGTCGTCCCAGGCGTCGGCGTCTCGGCGGCGGACCGGGCGTGCCGCGTCGCGCGATAGCGTGACCTCGTGACGCACGGCATCGCGACCAGCGGGGCGGTCGAGGCGACCGACAGCCGAGCCGTTCAGCTCGCGCAGGAGCAGGCCGCGCTTCGTCGTGTCGCGACGCTGGTCGCCTCGTCCGCGGAGCCCGAGCAGGTGTTCCAGACGGTCGCCGAAGAGGCGGGACGGCTGCTCGCGGCACGCACCGCCGCGACGGTCCGGTTCGACCAGCCGGACGCAGTCGTCGTCGGGAGCTGGTCCGACGGCGAGGGAACGGGGATCGATGTCGGAACGCCCGTCCCGTACAGCGATCCCGACAGCCCCGTCTACCGGGCTTCGCGCGAGGGTGGCCGCATCGACGACTACGGCGATGTCGGCGGAGAGGCCGCGCGGCTCACGCGCCTCGCCGGATACCGCTCGTCCGTCGTCGCGCCGATCACCGCCGGCGGTCGACTCTGGGGCGCGCTGTTCGTCTTCTCCGCGAGCCCCCGCCATTTCCGTCCGGATGCGCAGCAACGCCTTGCCGACTTCACGAACCTCGTGGCGCTCGCGCTCGAGAGCGCGGAGGCGCACGAGCAGCTGACCGCGTCGCGCGCACGCATCGTCGAAGCCGGCTTGGCCGAGCGGCGGCGGCTCGAGCGCAACCTCCACGACGGCGCCCAGCAGCGTCTCGTCACCCTCGCCGTTCAGCTGCGAGTCGCCCAGGAACGCCTCGAGGAGGACCCTGCGGCGGCGCGGTCGATGCTCGCCGCCATCGGCGAGGAGCTCAGGCTCGCACTCGAGGAACTGCGGGAGCTCGCGCGCGGGCTCCATCCTGCCGTGCTCAGCGACCACGGCCTCGAGCCCGCTCTCAGGTCACTCGCCAACCGCGCTCCGTTCCCGGTGGAGGTCGTCGGAGCACCGCCGCAGCGCCTCGACGAGGGCGTCGAAGCAGCCGTCTACTACGTCGTCGCCGAATGCCTCACGAACGCGATGAAACACGCCGAGGCGTCGGAAGCGCGCGTCGAGATCGCGACGACCGACGCGGAGATCAGCTTCGCGATCCGCGACAACGGCACCGGTGGTGCGAGCATGGACGACGGCTCGGGGCTCCGTGGCCTCGCGGACCGCATCGAGGCGCTCGGAGGGCGGCTCGACGTCGAGAGCCCGTCCGGCGGCGGCACCGTCGTCCGCGCGACCGTCCCTCTCCGCTGACCTGCGCGGCGTTCATGCGGGAAGCGTGAAGGAGACGCGCGTGCCGCCACCCGTGCGCCGTTCGGCCCAGATCCGCCCGCCGTGGGCTTCCACGAGGCCCCGAGCGATGGCGAGGCCGAGGCCCGCACCGGGCGCCGAGCGGGCCTGATCCCCGCGCCAGAAGCGCTCGAACATCCGCTCCGTGCCCTCCTCGTCGATGCCCTCACCCGTGTCCTCGACCCGGACGCAGACCTCGTCGCGGGCCGGCTTCACGACGACGGCGACGGAGCCGTCGGTCGGCGTGTGGCGGAGCGCGTTCGTGAGCAGGTTCAGCAGGACGCGCTCGATCTTCTCGGGCGCGAACCGGGCGGTGGCGTCGGGTGCACCGATCGACTCGAGGCGTACGCCGCGCGAGGCCGCCTCGGGGGCGAGGCCGACCAGGCACCGCTCCACCACGGGGGTGATCGGCAGCTCACGAAGCTCGAGCGCCAGCACGCCCGACTCGATGCGGGCCAGCTCGAAGAGGTCGTCGACGAGCTGGGAGAGAACGCGTACCTGCTCTCGGAAGGCGGGAAGGTAGTCCTCGGGCTCGGCCAGCCCGTCCTCGAGCGCTTCCAACATCGCCTGCATGTTCGCGAGCGGCGTGCGGAGATCGTGACTCGCCCAGGCGACGAGCTCACGCCGCGCGTCGAAGATGTGCTCGAGGGCATCTCCCATCTCGTTGAAGGAGCGCGCGAGCGAGGCGACCTCCGCAGGGCCGTCCTCGGCGGCACGTGCGGTGAGGTCGCCGGCCGCGAGCTCCGCGGCCGCGTCTCCGAGCCGTTCGATCGGCTGCTCGATGGAGCGCGCGATCACGAGCGCGGCGAGGAGCGCAACAGATGCCGACGCGGCGCTGACGGCGAGGATCTTCACGTCGTCGCCCATGTGGAACATCACCCAGCCCGAGGCGAGCACGACGACGAGCGGGAGACAGACGGCGAGGACCGCGAGCCCGACGAGGCGAAGACGCAGCGTCGGCAGCGCACGCAAGGCAAGCGCGACCGCGAGCCCGACGACGAGCGTCGCGAGTGCGACGACGAGCGCGGACTGGATCACGGCGTCAGCCGGTAGCCGACGCCCCACACGGTCTGCAGG
>JBKPNM010000031.1:0-10627 GCA_046732615.1 Actinomycetota bacterium
ACCCGACTGCTCGGAGATCGCCCTCGCCGCGACCGGCGTCGACCCGGGGTTCTCACCGGGCGCCATGGCTCGACTCGAGCTCGAGGCGTGAGCGGCGCCGCCGCGATCAGCGTCCGCGGGCTGCGGAAGGTCTACGACGGCCGCGAGGCCGTCAGCGGGATCGACTTCGAGGTGCGCGCGGGCGAGGTGTTCGGCCTGCTCGGACCGAACGGTGCGGGCAAGACGACCACCGTCGAGATCCTCGAGGGCTACCGCGAGCGCGACGGCGGGGACGTCGAGGTGCTCGGCGTCGACCCGTGGGGCAGCGACCGGCGCCACCGCGAGCGGATCGGCGTCGTGCTCCAGCAGTCGGACCTGCCGCCCTCCCTCACGGTGCGCGAAGTCCATCTCCTGTTCGCCGGCTACTACCGGCGGCCGCGCGACGTCGACGAGGTGATCGACCTCGTGGGCCTCGCGGACAAGGTGGACGAGCGCGTGAAGACGCTGTCGGGCGGCCAGAAGCGCCGGCTCGACCTCGGGATCGCGCTCGTCGGTGACCCGGAGCTCGTCTTCCTCGACGAGCCGACGACCGGCTTCGACCCTTCGGCGCGCCGCACCGCCTGGGATCTCGTCCGCTCGCTCCGCTCGCTCGGCAAGACGATCCTGCTCACCACCCACTACCTCGACGAGGCGCAGCAGCTCTCGGACCGCGTGGCCGTGATCCGGGAGGGGAGCCTCGTGCGGATCGGGACCCCGGCGGAGCTGATCGGCACCACGCCGAAGGTCGAGATCCGCTACCGGGAGGACGGCCGGGAGGTGGTCGTCGCGACCGCCGAGCCCACGCGCGTGCTCGCCGACCTCACGGCGCGGGCCGTCGCGGAGAACCGCGAGCTCGAGCGGCTCGAGGTGCGACGCCCGACGCTCGAGGACGTGTACCTCGAGCTCGTCGACGGAGGCGAGTCGTGACGACCGAGGCGGGGACGGCGGCGTCTCGCCGGGCGCCCGCGCGCGCGGAGGGCGCGACGCGCTGGCTCGGCCTCTTCTTCCACGAGCTGCGGATGCAGCAGCTGATGTTCTGGCGGAACCGGGAGTCGGCCGTGTTCGTGTTCGTGTTCCCGCCGATGCTGTTCCTCCTGCTCGGCGCGGTGTACGACGGGACGATCGACGGCGTGCCCGCAGCCGACCGCCTGCTCGTCGGGATCATCGGCTACGGCTGCGCGAACACCGCGTTCGGGGGGCTCGCGATCACGCTCGTGCTCCGGCGCGAGGGTGGCCTCCTCAAGCGCATCCGGACGACGCCGCTGCCGCCGGCGGTCTACCTCGCCGCCGTCCTCGTCTCGACGCTCGTCGTCTTCCTGCTGCAGATGCTGGTCACGGTGCTGCTCGGGATCACGCTCTACGACGCGCGCGGCGCCGAGAGCTGGGCGGCGGTGATGCCGGTCGTCCTCCTCGGCGGCGTCGCGTTCGCAGGGCTCGGGTTCGGGGCGGCCTCGCTGATCCGCTCCGGCGAGGGATCCTCGGCCGTCGTCAACCTGCTGATCCTCCCGATGGCGTTCCTCTCGGGCTCCTTCGGGCCGACGCAGAGCTACCCCGAGGTGCTCCAGAGGATCGCCGACGTACTGCCGCTGACGTACCTGATCGACCTGCTCGAAGCCGCCTACCTCCACGGCCAGGGGCTGACGCACGACCTCGAGGCGGTCGGCATCCTGGCGGCGTGGGGGATCGCGGGCTACGTCGTCGCGGCGAAGCGGTTCGGCTGGCAGCCGCGCGAGCGCTGAGGTGACGTCCGAGGAGCTGCGCGAGGCGCTCGCGGTCGCCGTGGGCGACGAAAGCCGCGTGTCCGACGGCGACTCGGAGCGGGACCTGCACTCGAGCGACATCTCCTTCCACCGTCCGGTGCGGCCCGACGTCGTGGTGTACGCGACGTCGACCGGCGACGTCTCCGCGGTGCTGGCGCTCGCCGACGGCCTCGGCATCCCCGTCACGCCGTTCGGCGCCGGCTCGAGCCTCGAGGGCCACGTGATCCCGGTTCACGGAGGCATCTCGCTCGACCTGAGCCGCATGGACCGGATACTCGACCTCTCGCCGGCCGATCTCACGGCGACGGTGGAACCCGGCGTGACGCGGAGCGCACTCGAGCGCGCCGCCGCCGAGCACGGCCTCTTCTTCCCGATCGACCCGGGGGCGGACGCGACGCTCGGCGGCATGGCCGCGACGAACGCGGCGGGGACGACCACGGTGCGCTACGGGAAGATGCGCGCGAACGTGCTGGCCCTCGAGGCGGTGCTCGCGAGCGGTCGCGTCGTCCGAGCCGGAAGCCGCGCGCCCAAGACCTCCGCGGGCTACGACGTGCTCGGCCTGCTGATCGGCTCGGAGGGGACGCTCGGCGTGATCACGGAGCTGACCCTGCGCCTCCAGGGCATCCCCGAGGACGCCGTCGTCCTCCGGGTCTCGTTCCCGGACCTCGAGTCCGCCTGCCGCGCGGCGACGACGATCGTCGCGGCGGGCGCCGGCGTCACGCGCGCCGAGCTGCTCGACGCCTGGACGATCGCGTCGATCAACGCCTACTCCGGCACCGAGTTCCCCGTCGGCCCGTCGCTCTTCGTCGAGGCGTCCGGGAGCGAGGGCGCCGTCGCCTCCGACCTCGACCTCGTCCGGGAGATCGCCGCGTCGGAGGGCGCGACCGACGTCGTCGCCGAGCGCGACCCGACGGCGCGGTCGCGGCTGTGGGCCGCGCGTCACGCGTCGGCCTACGCATCGGGAGCGGCGGTACCGGGCAAGAAGCACCGCGCGACGGACATCTGCGTGCCGCTCTCCGAGCTCGCCGGCGCGGTCGCCTTCGCGCGGCACGAGGTCGACCGCCGAGGGCTTGTCGCGGGCATCGTCGGGCACGCGGGTGACGGCAACGTCCACCTCTCGCTCCACGTCGACCCCGACGACCCCGCGGAGGTGCGGGCTTCCGACGAGCTGGTCGACGCACTGGTCGAGGACGCGCTCGCCCGCGGTGGGACGAGCACCGGAGAGCACGGGATCGGGATCGGAAAGATCCACGCCCTCGAGCGCGAGCACGGCGACCTGCTGCCGCTGATGCAGGGCATCAAGGAGCTGTTCGACCCGAACGGGATCATGAACCCCGGCAAGGTGCTGGGACGCGACTGACGCGCTAGACGTGCGCCTCGCTCGTGGCCCGACGGCCCGCGGGGAACGGCCCCACTGCCTGCACCACGACTGCCGCGACGACGACGGCGCCGCCGACGAGCGTCGCCGCCGACGGGTGCTCGTCGTACGCGAGCCACACCCAGAGCGGGCCGAGCACCACCTCGAGCAGTGAGATCAGCGCGACCTGGGCCGGCGGGATGAGACGCGCGCCGATCGTCAGGAACGCGAGGCCGAGGCCCATCTGGCCGACGCCCAGCGCCGCGAGGATCGCCCAGTCGCTCCCGGTCGCCGACGCGAGGCTCACGAACGGCGCGCACACGGCGACGACGAGCACCTGCGAGGCGCAGGTCGCGGGCATCATCGAGACGTCCCGCCGGTGCCGCGCGATCACGATCACCGCCGCGAAGGATGCGGTCATCAGCAGCGGAAGGCCGACGGCCGCGACCCCGGCGTCGAGCGACCCGGCCGCCATCACCACGACGCCCGCGCCCGCGAGCAGGAGCGCCGCCCAGGTGCGCGCGTCGACCGGCTCGGAGATCAGCACCCAGCCGAGGAGCGCCGCCATCATCGGCGCCGCCGCCTGCATGAAGAGAACGTTCGCGACGGTGGTGTGGTTCAGCGCGAGCAGGAACGCGCCCGACGAGATTCCCAGGAACACCGTCATCGCCAGGCCCGACCGGCCCATCCCGAGAAACGCGCGAACGGTCGCTCGCCGCTCCATCGCGACGACGAGGACCAGGAGGGCGATCGCGGCGAAGAACGCCCGCCCCGCGACCTGCGTGACCGCGGTCGCGTCGAGCCCCCGTTGCCCGAGACCCGCGGTCGACCATGCGAGCGCGGCGAGGAGAATTGCGAGCCGGCCCTCTCGGGCCCGACGCCGCTCCGGGCCCGTGGTCGCCTGCATGGCCGTCAGTCAACCACGGCGGCTCCCTCTCCCCGTCCGGTTTCCGCCGAGAGTGCCGAGGGTACGCCGGGCGTCATGAAGCTGTTCACGAAACGCAACGCGCTCGTCGGAGCGCTCGTCACCTGGGTGGCCCGCAAACGCATCGAGCGCAAGCTCAACCGGCTCGCGGGGCACGCGCCCCGACGTCGCCGGCTCCTGATGGGCGCCGGCGTCGTGACGAGCGTCGCGGTCGCCGTCGGGGCTCTGCTCGCCCGGCGCAGCTCGCCATCCGACGCGCAGGTCGCCTGACCCACACAAGGAGACGAGATGGGGATCATCGGCTGGATCGTGCTCGGCCTGCTTGCGGGAATCATCGCGAAGAAGCTCTTTCCGGGAGGCGAAGGTCTCGGAATCGTGATGACGACGCTGCTCGGCATCGGCGGCGCCCTCCTCGGCGGGCTCGTCGCGTCCGTGCTCGGGCTCGGCGACCCCATCGACGAGTTCTGGGACTTCAGCACGTGGGTCGCGGCGATTCTCGGCGCGGTCGCGATCCTCTGGCTCGCCTCGGTGCTCGAGGGCCGCGGCGGTCGCCGACGCCTCGTCTGACCCCGCGAACTCGGTGGACGAGACTCGCGGTGGACGGCGCGGCGGCCGTCAGCGGCGCGGAACCGCCGCGAGGCCGGTGCCTACGCCGACGAGGACGGCGCCGAGGCCGACGCTGAGCTCGGCGACGCGCTGGGCGAAGTACGCCTGCATGAGCGCGGTCTGGAGCGTCGTCGACTGGAGCCAGAGAGACTGTGCAGGGTTCTGGACCGGCTGCCCGGTGATGGGATCGAGCGCGGCGAGCGCACGTTCGGGCGTCGGTTGGCCCTCGGCGTCGACGTAGCCAGGCGTCTCGCCGTACGTCGTCCCGCCGGTCGAGGAGAGGGTCGCATCGCGAATCACCTCCGCGAGCGAGCGGGCCGCAGAGGCGTCGACGACCGGCCCGCTCGGCGGGCCCGAGCCCGACGTGGACACGATGCGCTCGCGCTCGAGGCCTCGCCGCACGTCACGCCGCGCCCAGAGCCCGAGCCCGACGAGCCCCAGGCCGGCGGCGAGCGTCGAGACGCCGGCCGTTCTCGTCGTGCACGCTCCGCCGCACGCCATTGCCCCCAGTGCAGACGACCGCACAGGATGCGGCATCGGGGAAATCACGGATCCCGGTCAGCCGAGCGCGAGCGCGGCGCGGGCGCGCCGTTCGCGCTCGCCCGCCAGGAGGCCGGCGAGGTGCTGCAGGAGCTTCCACGAGACGTCGGGGTTGTCCCTTGCGAACTTGCGGAAGTCCCAGAACGCGATCACGTAGCAGCGCAGACGGGTCGCAGCGGTGACCGTGGCGGTCCGCGCCGTCTCGCTGATCAGCGCCAGCTCGCCGAAGTGGTCGCCGGGGCCGATCCGCGCCACCTCCTCGCCGTCGACGCTGACGATCCCCTCACCCTCGGCGACCATGAAGAAGCAGACGCCGCTCATCGTCCCCTCGGTGACCACCGTCGTCCCCTCCCGGAACTGACGCTCCTTCGCGAGCCGCGCCAGCTGCCGCAGCTGGCGCTGGCTGAGCCCCGCGAAGAGGCGGACCCGACGGAGCTCGTCAACGACTGCTGACACCGCGGCGATCATATCCCGGCTCGGCTGCAGGCACTCGTCGTCCCTCCCGAGCCGTTTTCGCGGTCGGTCGCTCGGGTACCACCACGAAATGCATACGTCCGGCGGCTCCGCCGATTCGCTCGTGAGGCGGGCTCTGCCGATCTACCTCGGCCTGCTGTTCGCCCTCCTCACCGTCGTCTCGCTCCTGCTCCTCTACGCGCTGCGCCACGTGCTCCTGATCCTGTTCGTGAGCGTCCTCTTCGCCGCGGCGCTCTCCGGCCCGAGCGAGTGGCTCCACGACCGCCTGCGGGTGCCGCGCGGAATCGCCGCGGTCCTGATCTACGTCGTCTCGTTCGGCGTGCTCGTCGGCGTCGGCTGGCTCGTCGTGCCGCCGCTCCTCGGCCAGGTCGCCGAGTTCGCCGATCGCGCACCCGAATACGCAGACCGCTACGAGGGCATTCGCAAGGCGTACGGGGAGCTCCGCAACGACTACCCGGCGCTGCCGCCGTTCGACGAGCAGATGTCGCGGCTCGGGAACGCGATCCTCGACCGCGCGGGCGAGCGCGCCGCGTCGCTGCCGGGAAGCCTGTTCTCGCTGTTCCTCGACCTGCTGAGCGTCTTCGTGATCTCGCTGCTGCTCGTGACGAACCGAATGCGGATGCGGAGCTTCACGCTGTCGCTCGTAGGACCCGACCACCGGGAGAAGGTCGCCGCCGTGCTCGACAGGAGCTGGTCGCGAATCGGCGTCTACCTCCGGGCCAAGGTCATCGTGATGGCGATCGTCGGGACGCTGACCTACTTCGCGCTGATCGCGATCGGCGTCCCGTTCGCGGTGCCGCTCGCGATCGTCGTCGCGTTCGGCGAGCTCATCCCGCGCGCCGGGCCCTGGCTCGCGCGGATCCCGCTCCTCTCGATCGCAGCGCTCGAGGGCCCGAAGACGTTCCTCCTCACGCTCGGCGCCTCGATCCTGATCGAGAACCTCAAGGGCTACCTCATCTCGCCGGTCGTCGAGGGAGACCAGCTCGACATCCACCCGCTCGCGGTCTTCGTCGCCGTGCTGGTGGGCGCGACGCTCGCCGGCCCCGCGGGCGCGTTCGTCGCCGTCCCGGCCGCGGCGATCGTCGACATCCTCGTCCGCGAGGTCGTCGTCCCCTGGCGCCGCGACCAGATCCCGCCCGACGACCAGGATCCCCTCGCCGTCCGCGTCGACGGCGCCGCCCGCGCCGGCCAGCGCGCGGCTGCGCGCTGAGCTCTCGCGAGACCCGTACCGTCCCTGCGTGAGGTTCACCCACGCTCATCGCGGCGGCTGCGGCCCCCCGCTCGTGGCGATCCACGGGTTCACCGACACGTGGCGGACGTGGCAGCTCGTCCTGCCGTCGCTCGAGCGGCATCACGACGTGCTCGTCCCGACGTTGCCCGGTCACGCCGGCGGGCCGCCGCTCGACGGCCGCGTGACCGTCGACCTCATGCCGGACGCGGTCGAACGCGCGATGGACGAGGCGGGCTTCGAGGCCGCGCACCTCGTCGGCAACTCGCTCGGCGGGTTCGTCGCTCTCCAGCTGGCGTCCCGTGGGCGGGCACGCTCCGTCGTGGCGCTCGCGCCCGCGGGCGGCTGGGCGGACGGCGATCGGGCGCTCGCCGAGACGCTCGGCTTCTTCGCGACGACGCACGAGCAGGTCCGCAAGGCCGCCCCGCACGCCGAGGCGATCGCCTCGTCGCCCGGAGGACGGCGCAGCGCGACCGCCTTCCTGACGACGCGGTACGAGCGCATTCCGCCCGACCTCGTCGCCCACCAGATCGCCGGCGCGGCGGCGTGCGATGCGCGGCCGCTCATCGACCGCGCGCTCCGCGACGGCTACCCGCTCGACGCGGAGCGGATCACGTGCCCGGTGCGGATCGTCTGGGGGACGGCGGACCGGATCCTTCGCTGGCCTCGCGCAGCGGTTCGCTACCGCGAGCGGCTTCTCCCGCACGCCGACTGGATCGAGCTCGAGGGCGTCGGCCATGCGCCGCAGCTCGACGTCCCGCTCGAGACGGCGGAGCTGATCCTCGGCTTCACCGCGACCTGAGGGGAACGTTTGGTGTCCGACTTGAAGTCGGACACCAAACGTTCACGCCGACGCGAGGTACCTCTCGGGGTTGCGGGCGAAGCGGCCGCGGCAGCCTGGGCAGCAGAAGAAGTACGTCGTCCCCTCGTGCTCCGCGCTCGGGGTGTCGCCGGACACGGCCACGGTCATCCCGCACACGGGGTCGATCGCCTCCACAGGCAGCTCGCCGAGCGGCCCGCGGGCGTGACGCCACGCGACGAGCTCCGCGAGGACGGCGACCGCGATCTCCTGCTGCGTCAGCGGCCCGAGGTCGAGCCCCGCAGGGCTCCGGACGCGCGCGAGCGTCTCCTCGTCGAGGCCGTGCTCGCGCAGCGCAGCGAGCTCGACGCCTGCCCGCTTTGCGCTCGCGACGAGCCCGATGTAGCCGGCCGGGGTAGCGAGGGCCGCGTCGAGCGCCTCGGCGTCGCCCCGGCCCATCGTCGCGACGACGACCGCCTCGGCTCCGGCGGCGAGGTCCGTGGTCACCGCCCAGCCGATCGCGCCGGCGAGTTCGCGGAGCGTCACCGCGGCGGGGCTGTCGCCGACGACCGCGAGGAGCGGCTGCGGCAGCTGGGGCTCGATCAGCACCTCCACCGTCCCCTCCGACGCGCACGAGCTCTCGGCCACGACGACGCCCTCCTCTCCGACGGAGCTTCCCGGCGGGCAGATCCGGAGCAGCCGTGTCGTCCCTTCGGCGAGCGCCCGGAGTGCCTCGCGGACGACGGCGGGCTCGGAGCAGGCGCCGCCGACCCAGCCGACGAGCTTTCCGTCCGCCGTGACGATTCCGCGGTCGCCGATCCGCGCCGAGGCCGGCCGCCGGACGGAGCACACCGTCGCAAGGACGAACGGCCGGCCCTCCACGGCCAGCCGGCCCGCCTCGACGAGCACCGCCCCGCGGTCGAGCCTCGGCGACGCGTCGGTCACTCCGCGATCCCCGCGTCGTTCATCGCCGCCCAGACCTTGTCCGGCGTGAGCGGCATGTCGATGTTCTTCACACCGGCGTGCCACAGCGCGTCGATGACGGCGTTGACGTACGCCGCAGGCGACCCGACCGTCGGCGACTCGCCGACGCCCTTCGCGCCCAGCGGATGGTGCGGCGAGGGCGTCGTCAGCTCGCCGATGTCGAACTCGGGCGTCTCCCACGCCGTGGGGACCAGGTAGTCGGTGAAGTTGGAGCCGATGCAGTTCCCGTCCTCGTCGAAGTCGATCAGCTGCATCGCCGCGATCGCGTATCCCTCGGTGAGCCCGCCCATGATCTGCCCCTCGACGATCATCGGGTTGATGCGGACGCCGCAGTCGTCCACCGCGACGACCCTGAGCGGCTTCCACTGGCCGGTGCCCCGGTCGATCTCGACGACGACCGCATAGGTGCCGAACGGGAACGTCATGTTCGGCGGGTCGTAGTACGTGACGCCCTCGAGGCCGGCCTCCATCCCGTCGGGCAGGTTCGTGTACGCCGCGAAGGCGACGTCCTGGATCGTCTTCGCGCTCTCGGGCGAGCCCTTGACGAAGAACTTTCCGGCATCGAACTCGATGTCGTCCGCCGAGGCCTCGAGCAGGTGCGCCGCGATCTCGCGCGCCTTCTCGCGCAGCTTCCGCGAGATCACCGCAGTCGCAGCCCCCGCGACGGGCGTCGAGCGGCTCGCGTACGTGCCGAGGCCGTACGGCGTGTTGTCCGTGTCTCCCTCCTGCACCTCGATGTCCTCGGCCGGTATCCCGAGCTCCTGCGCGACGATCTGGGCGAACGTCGTCTCGTGCCCCTGCCCCTGAGACTTGACGCCGAGCTTGAGGATCGCCTTGCCCGTCGGGTGCACGCGCAGCTCCGCCGAGTCGAACATCTTGAGGCCCGCGATGTCGTACTCCTTGCCGTGCCCTGCGCCGACGACCTCGGTGAAGGACGAGATCCCGATGCCGAGCAGACGCCCTTCCTTGCGCGCGTCCTCCTGCTCGCGGCGCAGCTCTTCGTAGCCGAGCTTCTCGAGGGCGATGCGCATCGCCTCGGGGTAGTTGCCCGAGTCGTAGACGAACCCCGTCGCCGAGTGGTACGGGAACTGCTCCGGCTGGATGAAGTTGTCGAGCCGGAACCGCGTCGAGTCGACGCCGAGCTCGTGGGCCGCGTTGTCGACGAGCCGCTCGATCAGGTACGACGCCTCGGTGACGCGGAACGAGCAGCGGTACGCGACGCCGCCGGGCGCCTTGTTCGTGTACCAGCCGTCCGCGACGACGTGCGCCGCCGGGATGTCGTACGACCCCGTGACGATGTGGAAGAGCCCCGCACGGAACTTCGTCGGCTGCGCGTCCGCGTAGAACGCGCCTTGATCCGAGAGAAGGCTGGCACGGAGAGCGGTCATCTTCCCGTCCTTGACCGCGAGCTCGCCGCGCATGTGGTAGTCGCGCGCGAACCCGGTCGAGATGAGGTTGCCCGTCCGGTCCTCGACCCACTTCACAGGCCGGCCGATCAGCAGCGACGCCGCCGTCGCGACGACATAGCCCGGATAGATCGGGACCTTGTTGCCGAAGCCGCCGCCGATGTCCGGGCTGATGATCCGGATCTGGTGCTCGGGCAGCCCGGCGACGATCGCGAACAGCGTCCGGTGCGCGTGCGGTGCCTGCGAGGTGAGGTAGATCGTCGCCTTGCCCGTGGCCGGGTTGACGTCCGCGATGCAGCCGCAGCACTCGAGCGGCGCCGGGTGGCAGCGCGGGTAGAAGGTGTCGAGCGCGATCACCTGGTCGGCTGCCGCGAAAGCGCCGTCGGTCGAGTCCTTGTCGCCGGCCTCCCAGTGGTAGACGTGGTTGCCCTCCTGCCCTTCCTTCTCGTCGCGGATCTTCGGCGCGTTCTCGGCCTTCGCCTCCTGCGGGCTCGTGACCGCCGGCAGCGGGTCGTAGTCGACGTCGATCA
>JBKPNM010000032.1:0-6998 GCA_046732615.1 Actinomycetota bacterium
GATGCCCCCAGCGGGATTCGAACCCGCGCTACCACCTTGAAAGGGTGGCGACCTGGGCCGCTAGTCGATGGGGGCGGCCGAGCGAGGATACCGGCGGCCCGGCGCTACCATCGGTGGCCGCCCGGGCGGTTAGCTCAGCTGGTAGAGCGCCTGCCTTACACGCAGGTGGCCGCAGGTTCGAGTCCTGCACCGCCCATCCAGGAAGGCCCTGCAAACGAGGATTGCCCGTTCTCGCGGGGCAACGGCAGGCGGCTGATCGGCCGGTCTGGAACGGTTATGGAACGGTCCGCGTCTGTCAACGGCGGTCCGCCGTGTTCCAGCCGCCGAACGTCACATCGGGGCCTGCGTGCGATACCCCGTCCTCGTCTCTGAACCAATCTTCCAACTCGCCCCAGAGGAGGTCGACCGGTGTTCGGGGGTGTGGAACCTCACGAGGAGGGAGCGTCCGTCAACGGGGCGCACGAGTCAACTCGCGTCGGCCGCGGGCCGCCCTGCGGAGCCTGGCGCCGCGCGATGGAGGTCGAGTTGATCCAGCGCCGTCGTCGCATTGCTACGACGGCCGCGTAGACGGCCCGCGGCCGCGGGCCTGGTCGCCTCAGTGACGCCTGTCCTCTCTGTACGCTGCCGCGCTGATGTAGCGGCTGGTCACCCGGAAGCCGGTGGGGTCTTCGTTCGCGGCTTCCAGCGTGGCGAGCATTTCCGTGTACGTCTCCTCCGCGGTGCCGTGCCGTTCGAGAACTTCGCGGCCTGCGACTGCGAGCGGATGGTTGACGGCTTCATCGTCGAGGTACTCGCGCGGCGAGGCGGCGGCGAAGCCGAGGCTATGTTCGGTGACGGCGACGGTGAAACCGTGCGGCGCAAACAGCTGAGCGAGCGCCTCGCGTTCGTGCCAGGGAAACGGCGGCGGCGGCGCGGGTGCGCCGAGCGCGCGCCGCACTGCTTCCTGCGCGATTTGGTTCACCCGGGAGACGGCACCGCCAGGGATCCAGGCGGTGAGCAGGATGCGCCCGTCGTTTGCGGTCACGCGGGCGAGTTCTCCGGCGGCTGCTTCGGCGTCAGGGGCGAAGATCACCCCGAACACCGACAGGACAACGTCTGCGCTTTCGTCCGGAAGCGGCAGCGCCCCGGCTTCCCCCGCCAAGAACGTCACGTCAAGCGCCTCTCCCGCCGCCCGGAGGCGAGCGACTTCCAGCAGTCGCTCTGCTGGATCGACCCCGGTCACGCGCGCTCGGCGCACCGCCGCGAGCAGTGCCGCGTTGCCGGTGCCACAACCAACGTCGAGAACGCGCTCATCGGGACGCAGCGCGGCCTCCTCGACCAGTAGCTCGGCTACGGGGAGTAGCCGCAACGCGGTCTCCTCATAGCGACCGACACTCCAGTCGAACCGTTGTGCGCTCACAGCAACTCCCTTGCCCGGGGCTGACCGATCGCTCTCCGTGCCGAAATGGCGTCACGAGCCGGAAGACCGAGACCGTAGCGCCGATGTGGGGACGCCTCGCGGACGTTGATCCAGCGCCGTCGCCGCGTCCGCCACGGCCGCGTAGACCACCCGCGACCGATATCCCGGATTCAATCCGCCGCGGTGCGTCCACTTGCCGCCCCCGAGACCTGGAACGAATCTGGAACGAGAGGCGGGCAAAGACGGGTAGGAGCCGCGCCAGGCGTCCCGTCGATTTGGCTCAACCGCGCCGTTTTGGGGACAGGCGGGCACACGCGGGTAGCGGCGATTCGGCCTTACACGCAGGTGGCCGCAGTTTCGAGTCCTGCGCCGCCCATCCGATGGATACAGGGATCCCGGTCTCTGGAACTGGACGCGTCAGGGGATCGGGGCCGTTTGTGCAGTTGCCTCTTCCCACTGCACGAAGCGCTCCCGGAGGGCCACTCTTGTGGCTCGAGGTGGCTAGTGGCTCAGGCGGCCATCCCGGCCGGAAGGCCGGCGGTCTTCGGCGGCGCCTGTCGTTGGACGCCTTGGAGCGCATCGTGTCCCACTCGGCTCGAGCGTCGCGCTCCGTCGTACCGAGCAGGCGAACCCGGCCGCGTCCAGGCACGAAGCCCCAGAAGCTCTTCGAGCCGTCTGCCTTGGTCCGGTAGGTGAAGCCGCGGACGCCGGTCTGGGAACTTGAACGGGTCGATCAGGAGCTTTTGACTCCTGGCGCGCATCTCGGGCATTTCATGAGTCGATCGTCACCGCCCGCTCAGAGGCAAGCCGGCAACTTGGGCTACATAGGCTAGCGAGGGATCGCTCTCCTCCAGGTAACGGCGCAGGTACTTGAGGGCCGCTCGCTCGTATCTCGTGTCGCCGTGGGCTCGCGCTTGCCGCGTCCCCCTGGATGGCCCTCGGAGGCACTCCCCGATCCTAGAACGTACGTTCCTCCAAAGTGATCGCTTCACCCTTGTGCCGAAAGTGGCGTAGTGTGCCCGCCAGCAACAGGGTCGAGTAGAGGAGGAGACGGATGGTCCTGGCCACAGCGAAGATCGAGGATTTCGACCGCTTCTGGAACACGTTCTCAACGAAGGGCGCTGAGAAGCGAAAGGCGCACGGCTGCAAAGGAGCGCACGTCTTTCGGGACCCGAACGAGAGCGACAGGGTTTGGGCCATCTTCGACTGGGACGAGGCGGGCTGGAATAGCTTCACCTCCGACCCAGAGGTCCCCGCGATCTTCCAGGAAGCCGGATTCACGCAAGGTCCGCCGAAGTCGGCAGAGTTCCTGCGCGAGACTTACGCGTAGGGCACCGGAGGGCGTCCCGGGGTCGCTTCTGGCTCTCTGTGCGCGATCCTCAGGCGTTCGGTCATCGTTGCGACGGAATGTCCTTGCCGTTCGCGAGATTGGTCATGGTCTCGTTCGCCGCACGACGCGGTCAGGCGCCCTGGAGCGCCTCGTTCAGCGCCGCAGCGGTCTCCGGGCCGACGACGCCGTCAGCGGAGAGCCCGTTCGCTTCCTGGAAGGCGGCGACGGCCGCCTCCGTCCCCCGGCCGTACGTGCCGTCGGCGGGCCCCGGCTCGTAGCCGGCCGCCGTGAGCGCCTCCTGGAGCTGCATGACGACCGCTGGGTCGTTCTCTTCCCCGCGCCGGAGCTTTGCACCTTCCGGAAGCGTGAAACCGGAACCCGCTTCCGTCGAGGGAGTGGTCGTGGAGGGAGTGGTCGTGGAGGGAGTGG
This sequence comes from Actinomycetota bacterium, assembly GCA_046732615.1. GTDB lineage: Bacteria > Actinomycetota > Thermoleophilia > Gaiellales > Gaiellaceae > Gaiella. The sequence continues at coordinate 3,159 of JBKPNM010000032.1, forward strand.
TCGTGGAGGGGCTCGTCGCAGTCTCCGTCGGAATCTGCACGGGCGTCGTCGGCGTCGTTGTGGGCGCGGCCGAGGGTGTCGTCGTGGTCGTCGTGTCGCTTCCGCCGCGGAACATCACCACGGCGGCCGCCGCGGCGACGCCGACGAGGAAGAGGAGCACGAGCCCCGCGACGATGCGGCGGCGCTCGACCTGGGCGCGGCGGTCGCGGGCGCCCGCCGACGGCCGGTCGTAGGGCGGCTCACGCCCGAGGTCCTCCTCGCGAACGGCGGCGTCCTGCGACCCTTGCATGGTGCTTCGCCGCTCTGCTGCCTCGGCTGCGCCCTCGCCCCAGTCCTCGTCCGAGACCTCGCCGAGCCAGTCGTCGAGCGGGTCCACGAACGGGCGCCCCTCGGGGGCGGGTGCCGAAGCACCCCGGTGCCGCCGTGAACGGGTTTCGTTCACACGAGCAATGCTAGGCGCCTGTCCGGCGGGCGTGCAGCAATCGGCCGCCCGGAGTCGTCGCATCGTGCGAAGATCCGCGGCAGCCAACCCCCGGCCGAGGAGGAAGAACGTGGAGACAACTCGCCAGGAGCTGCCGTTCGTGGTCATGCTCGCATCGCTCTTCGGCTTCGCGAAGGCGGCGTTTCTCGGCTTCATGGGGATCATCGGGCTCGTCAGCTGGGACGACGTGACGGAGCCATGGGGGATCGGCGCGCTCGTCCTGGCGGCGCTCTTCGCGATCGCGTCGTACGCGCTGCTTCGCGGAAGCCGCGTCGCGCGGATCGTCATCGCGGCACTCGCGGTGGCAGGCGGCCTCCTTGCGCTCCTCTACGTCTTCGTCGGGCCGACGAGCGCGATCCTGCCGTCGCTCTTCACCGCGCTGCTTGCCGCGGTGCTGATCTGGCTCCTCTACGGCCCCCGGGCGGCCCAGGAGTACTTCGCCGCGTAGTGAAGGCGCTCGTCAAGAGCCGCGCCGAGCCCGGTCTCTGGCTCGAAGACGTGCCCGAGCCGGAGATCGGCATCAACGACGTCCTGATCCGCGTCTTCATCGCCGGCATCTGCGGCACCGACGTCCACATCCACCGCTGGGACGCCTGGGCGCAGCGCACGATTCCGGTGCCGCTCGTGATCGGCCACGAGTTCGTCGGCGAGGTGGTCGCGGTCGGCTCGAACGTCACGGGGTTCCAGCCCGGGGACCGGGTCAGCGGGGAGGGGCACGTCGTCTGCGGCCGCTGCCGGAACTGCATGGCGGGACGGCGACACCTCTGCGCACACGCGATCGGGCTCGGCGTGCAGCGTCCCGGGGCGTTCGCCGAGCTCGTCGCCCTCCCGATGACGAACGTCTGGCACCACTGGCCGCGCGTGCCGGACGAGGTCGCGGCGATCTTCGACCCGCTCGGCAACGCCGTGCACACGGCGCTCTCGTTCCCGGTCCTCGGCGAGGACGTGCTCGTGACGGGCGCGGGCCCGATCGGCTGCATGGCGGTCGCCGTCGCCCGTCACGCAGGAGCGCGACACGTCGTCGTCACCGACCTCAGCGCCGGCCGCCTCGAGCTCGCGCGACGGATGGGCGCGACGCGGGCGGTCGACCCGCGCGACACCGACCTCGCCGAGCTGCAGCGCGGGCTCGGGATGACCGAGGGCTTCGACGTCATGTTCGAGATGTCGGGCAACGCCGACGCGCTCCGGGCGGGGATCGGCCAGATGGCTCACGGCGGCAGGGTCGCGATCCTCGGGATCCCGACGGCGCCCGTCGAGCTCGACCTCGACCCGGTGATCTTCAACATGCTCACGCTGAAGGGGATCTACGGGCGCGAGATGTACGAGACCTGGTACCAGATGAGCGTGATGATCGACTCGGGCCTCGACATCGCGCCGGTGATCACCCATCGGTTCCCGCACTCGGACTTCGAGGAGGGCTTCGCGGTCGCCTCTTCGGGCGATGCCGGGAAGGTGCTCCTCGACTGGCAGGAGGTCTAGATGGCTTACGGCGCCGTGCGCGACGACCTGGCGGCGCGGCTCGACGAGCTGGAGAGCGACGGGCTGCTCAAGCGCGAGCTGGTGATGACGACGCCGCAGGGCGCGCACGTCGACGTCGCCGAGCGGGGCGAGCTCCTGAACCTCTGCGCGAACAACTACCTCGGACTCGCGAACCACCCGGAGATGGTCGCCGCGGCGCACGAGGCTCTCGACCGGTGGGGCTACGGGATGGCTTCGGTCCGGTTCATCTGCGGCACCCAGTCCCTCCACCGCGAGCTCGAGGAGCGGCTCTCCGAGTTCCTCGGCACCGACGACACGATCCTCTTCGGGTCCTGCTTCGACGCGAACGGCGGGGTCTTCGAGGCCCTCCTCGACGAGCGCGACGCCGTGATCTCCGACCAGCTCAACCACGCGTCGATCATCGACGGGATCCGCCTCTGCAAGGCGCGACGCCTGCGCTACGCGAACGGCGACATGGACGAGCTCGAGGCACGGCTCGGCGAGGCGGTCGACGCGCGCTTCCGCCTGATCGCAACGGACGGCGTCTTCTCGATGGACGGCTACGCGGCCAAGCTCGACGAGATCTGCGACCTCGCCGAGCGCCACGACGCGCTCGTGCTCGTCGACGAGTCGCACGCGGTCGGGTTCGTCGGACCCCAGGGCCGTGGCACGCACGCGCAGTTCGACGTCGTGGAACGCGTCGACGTCCTGACGGGGACGCTCGGCAAGGCGGTCGGGGGCGCGAGCGGCGGATACGTCGCCGGCCGGCAGGAGATCGTCGACATCCTGCGGCAGCGGGCGCGGCCGTACCTCTTCTCGAACAGCGTCGCGCCGGTCGTCGTCGGCGCGAGCCTCCGCGCGCTCGATTTGATCGAGCGCTCCGACGAGCTCCGCGACCGGCTGTGGGCGAACACGAGAGGCTTCCGCGCGCGGATGACGGAGCTCGGCTTCGACGTCCTGCCGGGCGACCACCCGATCGTGCCGGTGATGATCGGAGACGCCCCGGCCGCCGCCCGCTTCTCGCAGGCGCTCGTCGCGAACGGCGTCTTCGCGGTCGCGTTCTCGTACCCGGTCGTTCCGCTCGGCACGGCGCGCATCCGGACCCAGATGTCGGCCGCGCACACGGAGGCCGACCTCGAGCTCGCCGTCCGGGCCTTCGTCGCCGCGCGCGAGGAGACAGGCGAGCTACCGGGCAAGTGACGCGGTGTCACTTGCCCTGGCCCGCGGCGGCATCCGCCCCGGCGAGGATCGAGCCGGCGAGGCCGAGCGCGGCGAGGACGAGACGGATACCCGAGAGAGCGAGGCGTTGCTGGCGGACGCGGTAGACCGCAGGCGGCACGGCTCGACGTGTACCACCGTCGGCGGCACGCGGCCGGTGGCGGCCGGCGACGACACGCTTGACACGAGCTTCGAGCAGGTTCTACGTTGCCTGACGCCGCATGTGCTCGGACGACCCCGTATGTCGCCCCCTGCGACGGGCACACGACGAGGCGGCGATCGCCTCTCGTGGTCTCGGCGTGCGGCTATCTCACGCGCGAATACGACGTCTCTGGATATGAGAGAAAAACAGGCAACCCTTCTCGAGGAAAGGACGTGAAGAGGTGAAGCACGCATCTGTGCGTCTCATCGCCGGCATCGTCGGTGCTCTGGCGCTCGTCGCGTCGCTCGTCGTCGCTGCGGCAGGGACGGCGGGGACCGCGGGCAACCAGGCCCAGAGCGCCAAGGCCTACCCGGCGCCGACGGTGCCGAACGCCGCTGCCATCAAGAAACAGTTCGGCGGGGAGTCGATCACGTTCATCGGCGACTCCGTCGGCGGGAGCCACAACCGTGACGTTGCGCTCGCGAAGCAGTTCACCAAGGACACCGGAATCAAGGTGAAG
>JBKPNM010000033.1:0-6680 GCA_046732615.1 Actinomycetota bacterium
GTACGACGCCGCGGCCGGGGCGCTCGCCGCCGCCCGCGGCGACGCGGCCGAGCCCTTCGCGAGCGCCGTCGCAGCCGAGCTCGCAGAGCTCGGCATGGGGGAGGGGGAGTTCCACGTCGAGCTCCGCGAGCGCGATGCCGGCCCGACCGGTGTCGACGAGGCCGTGTTCCTCGTGCGTCCGAACGCCGGGCTCCCGCTCGCGCCCGTCGCGGAGACGGCGTCGGGGGGCGAGCTCTCGCGCGTCGCGCTCGCGATCGCGGCCGTCGCCGGCGGGGAGACCATCGTCCTCGACGAGATCGACGCGGGCGTCGGCGGTGTCACCGCGCACCGCGTCGCGGCCGTCCTGCGCCGCCTGGCCGAGCGCGCGCAGGTGCTCACGATCACGCACCTTCCGCAGATCGCGACGGCCGCAGACCAGCACCTGCGCGTCGAGAAGGTGCCGGGCGACCCCACGCACACCCGCATCGCGGTCCTGGACGACGCCGAGCGGCGGGACGAACTCGAGCGGATGCTCGGCGGCGAGGAGTTCGTCAGCGCCGTCACGGCCGAAGGGCGCCGATGAGCGTCTCGACCGAGATCACCGGCCGCGCGCGGCTCGGGCGCCGGACGAAGGATCTCGTCAAGCGCCTCGGCTCCGAGGACGTCGCGATCGTCGACCACACGGACCTCGACCGCGTTTCGGCGGAGGAGCTCGCCGAGTCCGGGATCCGGGCCGTCGTCAACGTCGCGCGGTCGACGACCGGACGTTTCCCCAATCCGGGCCCGCTCGAGCTCGTCCGCGCCGGGATCCGGCTCGTCGACGCCCCCGGCGCCCCGCTGTTCGACCTGCTCACCGACGGCGAGCTCGTGCGCCTCGACGGGGGAAGCGTCTGGCGGAACGGGACGCTCGTCGCCGAGGGCACCGTCCTCGACGCCGCCTCGCTCCAGGAGGCGCTCGCCGACCAGGAGAGCCGCATCGCCGAGGCTCTCGCCGCGTTCGCGGAGAACACGCTGCGCCATCTGCAGGAGGAGGCGGGCACGCTCGCCGCAGGCATCGAGCTTCCCGCGCTGCGTACCCGCATCCGCGACCGGCATGCCCTCGTCGTCGCGCGCGGCCCGGGCTACAAGTCCGACCTGCGCATGGTGCGCCCGTACGTCCGCGACTTCCGCCCGGTGCTGATCGCGATCGACGGCGGTGCCGACGCGCTCCGGGAGGTCGGGCTCTCGGCCGACCTGATCGTCGGCGACTTCGACTCGGTCTCGGACGCCGCCCTCCGTGCAGGCCCCGAGCTCGTCGTCCACGCGTACCCGGGCGGCGAGGCGCCCGGCGCGGAGCGTCTCCGGGGGCTCGACCTCGGGTACCACACCGTGTCCGCTCCGGGGATCAGCGAGGACCTCGCGCTCCTGCTCGCCTACGAGAAGGGCGCCGCGCTGATCGTCGCCGTGGGCACGCACTTCAACCTCGTCGAGTTCCTCGAGCGCGACCGGGCCGGCATGGCCTCGACGTTCGTCACACGGCTGAAGGTGGGCGAGTCGCTCGTCGACGCGAAGGGCGTCTCACGCCTCGTCAGCCGCCGCGTGGGGATCTGGCCGCTCGCCGTCTTCGCCCTCGCGGGCGCCGCCGCGATCGTCGGCGCCGTCCTCGCCTCGCCGACGCTCCGCAACGTCATCCAGTCGACGACGCGCGCGATCGCGAACGGGCTCGGCCTGTAACCGGCGAAAACCGGCTCTGCGAGACTGACGGCCGTGTTCGATCTGCGCTACCACGTCGCGTCTCTCGCCGCCGTGTTCGTGGCGCTCGTGCTCGGGATCTTTCTCGGCGTCGGGCTCTCCGGTAAGGGCTTCGTCTCTGACGCCGAGCGGGAGAACCTCCAGGCGCAGATCGACGCCCTGCGGGCCGAGCGCGACAGCGCGGTCGCCCGGGCGGAGGGCGCCGACCTGCGCAGCGGCGAGCTCGACGCGTTCGCCCGGACGACGTACCCCGGGCTCGTCGGGGGGATGCTCTCGGGCCGCAGGATCGGGATCGTGTTCGTCGGCTCGGTCGACCAGGGCCTCGCCGGGGCCGTCCGCCGCTCCGTCGCCGACGCCGGCGGTCGCGTCACGATGGTCAGGGCGCTCCGCGTGCCGCTCGACGGCGAAGCGGCGGATTCGGCGCTCGGGGCCGAGGTGGACACGCGCGCGCTCGCCGGGCCGGACAACCGGGAACGCCTCGGCCGGTCGCTAGCACGGGAGCTCGTGACGGCGGGGCCGAACCCCGTCTTCGACTCGCTCACGCGCGTGCTCGTCGAGGAGCAGTCGGGCTCCGTCAACCCTGCGCTCGACGCAGTCGTCGTCGCCCGACCCGCCGCACCGCAGCAGGGCGAGACGGAGGCGCTGCTCGCGGGGCTCTACAGCGGCCTCGCGGCCGCCCCGGTGCCGACGGTCGGCGTCGAGAAGAGCGACCCGAAGACGAGCGCGCTCTCGGTCTTCCATCGCCGGGGGCTCTCGACCGTCGACAGCGTCGACGAGGCCGCCGGCCAGGTCGCGCTCGTCTTCCTGCTCGCCGGAGCGAGGCCGGGGAGCTACGGCACCGGCGGCGAGGCCGCGGACGGGATCCTGCCCGACCCGCCGCCGCTGCCGGTCGCGACCGCGGGGTGAGCGAGCCGCGTCTGACGGTGCTCGTCGCCGCCCGCGACGAGGCCACGCGGATAGGGCGGACGGTGACGGCGCTCCGCGCGGCGTTCCCCGACGCGGAGCTCGTCGTCGCCGACGACGGCTCGCGCGACGCGACGGCGTCCGAGGCAGAAAGGGCCGGGGCTCGGGTCGTCCGGCTCTCCCGGCGCGGGAAGGGGCAGGCGCTGACGCTGGCGGAGACGACGTGCGGTGAGGGGACGCTGCTCCTCTGCGACGCCGACCTGGAGGGCGACGTCCGGCCGCTCGTCGACGCCGATACGGACGTCGCGGTCGCCCGCTTCGCGCGGAAGGTCGGCGGCGGGCTCGGCCTCGCAAAGGGGGTCGCACGGGCGCTCGTCGGGGTGCGGACGGGACGACGCGTCGCCGAGCCGCTCTCGGGCCAGCGGGCGCTCTCCGCGCGGGCGCGCGCCGAGCTCTTCCCCGTGGCCGCGGGATTCGGCGTCGAGACGAGGATGACGATCGACGCTCTCCGAGCCGGTTTCGACGTCGAAGAGGTCGAGCTCGACCTCGCGCATCGCGCGACCGGCTGTGACCTGCCCGGGTTCGTGCACCGCGGCAGGCAGCTCCGCGACCTGGTGCTCGCAACGCTCGCGCCGGAGGCGACGAGCTTCCGCGGCCTGCGGCTGCCGCTCGTCGGCACCGTCGTCGGCGTCGTCGCTCCGTCCGTTGCGCCGGCCGCAGCGCTCGGGCTCGCCGACGACCTCTGGAGCGGCCCCGAGCGCGGCTTCCGCGCCCACCTTCGCGCCGGCGCAACCACCGGCACCTTGAAGCTCGTCGGGATCTCGCTCTGGGCGCTCTGGCGGACGCGGTCGGTGTCCGGAGCCGTGCTCGTGGCGCTCTCCGCCAATCTCGTCAACCAGCTCGATACGCGGCCGGGGAGGGCCCTCAAGGTCACGCTCGCGGGCGCGCTCGCGCTCGGAGGGCGGCCGCGGAAGGCCGTCGCGCTCGGCGTCCTGCTCGCTCCCTACGATCTCCGGGAGATGACGATGCTCGGGGATGCGGGGTCGAACGCGCTCGGCGCCATGCTAGGTTTGGAGTCCGTGGGGCGGCTGACGGGCCTTCGCAGGGCGAGCGCGATCGGAGCGCTCGCCGCCGTCACCCTCCTCGGTGAGCACCGGTCGCTCGGAGCGCTCGTGGAGTCGACACCCGGTCTTCGCGCGCTGGACGCGCTGGGGCGGTACCCGTGAGCGACGGGTCGGCCCCCCGCTACGTCTTCGTCACGGGCGGGGTCGTGTCGGCCCTCGGCAAGGGAATCGTGGCGGCGTCGCTCGGGCGACTCCTCAAGGCGCGCGGGCTCCGCGTGCAGGCGCAGAAGTTCGACCCCTACCTCAACGTCGATCCCGGCACGATGAGCCCGTTCCAGCACGGGGAAGTGTTCGTCACCGAGGACGGCGCCGAGACCGACCTCGACCTCGGGCACTACGAGCGGTTCGTCGACGAGAACCTCTCGCGGAACGCGAGCCATTCGGCCGGTGCGATCTGGGACACCGTCTTGCGCAAGGAGCGCAAGGGCGAGTTCCTCGGCGCGACGGTCCAGGTGATCCCGCACATCACGAACGAGATCAAGGCGCGCATCAGGCGGGCGGCGAAGGCCGACCCGGCAGACGTCGTGATCTCCGAGATCGGCGGCACGGTGGGCGACATCGAGTCGCTCCCGTTCCTCGAGGCGATCCGCCAGTTCCGGCGCGAGGTGGGCCCCGAGAACGTCCTCTACCTGCACGTCACGCTCGTCCCGTTCATCGAGGCCGCGGGCGAGCTGAAGACGAAGCCGACGCAGCACTCGGTCAACGAGCTGCGCCGCATCGGTATCCACCCCGACGCCATCGTCTGCCGCTCGGGCGAGCTGCTCTCCGCGGACATCCGCGAGAAGATCGCCCTCTTCGCCGACGTCGACCCGCGCGCCGTGTTCTCCTCGCCCGACGTGCCGGACGTCTACCTCGTGCCCGAGCACCTGATGGCCGAGGGCCTCGACGCGTTCGTCTGCGAGCGCCTCGGCATCGAGACGGGCCCGGCGGACCTCGCGGAATGGAAGGAGCTCACCGACCGGATTGCGGAACAGACGGAGGAGATCGAGATCGCGCTCGTCGGCAAGTACGTGAAGCTGCGCGACGCGTACCTCTCCGTCCACGAGGCGCTCAAGCACGCCGGCGTCGCAACGGGAGCGCACGTCCACGTCCGCTGGGTGGACGCCGAGGACATGTCCTACGAGGAAGCGGTGGAGGAGCTCGAGCAGGTCGACGGCGTCCTCGTCCCGGGCGGGTTCGGCTCTCGCGGCTGGGAGGGGAAGATCCTCGCCTGCCGCGTTGCGCGCGAGCGCGAGATCCCGTACCTCGGGATCTGCCTCGGGATGCACGTCGCCGTCTCGGAGTTCGCGCGCCACGTCGCCGGCCTCGAGGGCGCCAACTCCACGGAGATGGACCCCGAGACCCCGTATCCGGTCATCGACCTCCTGCCCGAGCAGAAGGAGATCGAGGAGCTCGGCGGGACGATGCGCCTCGGGGCGCAGGCGGTGGAACTGACCGAGGGCACGCGCGCGCGGGAGATCTACGACGAGGCGGTCATCCACGAGCGGCACCGCCACCGGTACGAGGTGAACAACCTCTACCGCGACCATCTCGTCGAGCACGGGCTCGTCGTCTCCGGGACGTTCCAGCAGGGCAGGCTCGTCGAGATCGTCGAGCTGCCCGACCACCCGTGGTTCGTCGCGAGCCAGTTCCACCCGGAGTTCAAGTCGCGCCCGACCCGCCCGGCGCCGCTCTTCCGCGAGTTCGTCGCCGCCGCTCTCGAGCGCAATCACGCGCGTTCGGGCGTCCGCGCGACCGCCGCGTAGCCGTACGACACGGCTCGTAGGATGGCCGCCGTGGAGCAGCCCCAGCTCACGTCGCGCGTGGTCGACCTGTTCCTCGATCTGTGCGCGATCCCGAGCCCTCCGGGGGAGGAGCGCGCCGTCGCGGACCGCGTCACCCGCGAGCTCGGCGCGATCGGCCTCGAGTGGGACGAGGACGATTCGGGCCCCCTCATCGGCGCGACGGCCGGAAACGTTCTCTGCCGGCTCCCGGGAAGGACCGATGACGGCACGCCGATCTTCCTCTGCGCCCACTTCGACACCGTGCCGCTCGCCGGCGACCTCGCACCCGTAGTCGGGGAGGACGGGATCGTCCGGAACGCCGGCGGCACGATCCTCGGCGCCGACAACAAGTCCGCACTCGCGGTGATGGTCGAAGCGGCGCGGCGGATCGTCGAGGAGAGGCGCCCGCACGCGGGCGTCGAGCTGCTCTTCACCCCGATGGAAGAGATCGGGCTCGTGGGCGCGGACGCCTTCGACGCCGAGCGGCTCGAGGCCCGCATCGGCTACGTCTACGACCAGGCGGCCCCGATCGGCGAGGTGGTCACCGGGTCCCCGACCGCTCAGGAGCTCGAGCTGACCTTCGTCGGCCGGGCGGCGCACGCGGGGATGTACCCGGAGGAGGGACGCTCCGCGATCGTGGCCGCCGCGCGCGCGATCGCCGACATGCCGCTCGGCCGGATCGACGACCGCACGAGCGCGAACGTCGGCCTCGTGCGCGGAGGCACCGCCCGGAACGTCGTCGCCGAGCGGTGCACGCTCGAGGCCGAGGTGCGCTCCCACGACGACGGCCGCGTCACCGACGTCGTCCAGCAGATCCTGGACGCCGCCGCGTTCGCTGCGAGCCTCTCCGACTGCACGCTCGAGAGCCGTGTCGAGCCGAAGTACCGCGGCTACCGGTTTCGCAACGACGACCGGGCCGTGCGACTCGCGGTCGACGCCCTCGCCCGCGCGGGGTTCGAGGCTCGCCTCGCGCTCTCCGGGGGTGCAGCCGACGCGAACGTGTTCAATGCCCGCGGGCTGCAGTGCGTCAATCTCGCGAACGGGATGACCGACATCCACACGGCGGAGGAGCGGATCTCCGTCGAGGACCTCGACCGGATGGTCGACGTCACGCTCGCGCTCGTCGACGTGGCTCTCGAGGCGCACACGTGATCGGGCTTCGCTGGGGGACGGTGAGCGC
>JBKPNM010000034.1:0-47345 GCA_046732615.1 Actinomycetota bacterium
ATGCGGGCCGGCCACGTCTTCGCCGCGTTCGCCAAACGGCTGCCCGCGGACGCCGTCCTCTTCGAGGAGAGCCCGTCGAACCGGCCGGAGCTCCTCGCGCGGCTGCCCGCACGCCAGCCGCTCGCTCTGCTCAGCCCCGCGGGGGGCGGTCTCGGGTTCGCCTTCCCGGCCGCGACGGGCATCCGCCTCGCGTGCCCCGACCGGCCGGTGGTCGCGTTCGTCGGCGACGGGTCGTCCCTCTACGCGATCCAGGCGCTCTGGAGCGCCGCGCGCTACGCGGCAGGAGCGCTCTTCGTCGTGCTGTCGAACGGTGGCTACGCGGTGATGGACCGCCTCGCCGAGCAGCAGGGCGGCTCTCCACCGTGGCCCGGCTTCCACGTCGACGTCGCCGGGCTCGCACGCGCGTTCGGCTGCCCGGCGCAGACGATCGGCGAGCACGACGAGTTGCTGCGCGTCGTCGACGACGTCGTCCCCGGCCTCGCCGAGCGCGACGAGCCGCTGCTCCTGGAAGTCGTTGTCGCTCCGGACGAGAGCTTCGTGCCGTGAGTCAGGAGGAACGATGAAGGCAGCGCTGATGCGGGAGTACCACCGGCCGCTCGAGCTCGTCGAGCGTTCCGTCCCCGAGCCGTCCCGGCACACCGACGTGCTCGTCCGCGTCGGCGCGGCCGGGGTCTGCGCGACCGACCTGCACGCAATCGACGGCCTGATGGAGCCGGCGGGCGTGACGTTGCCCCTCGTCCTCGGCCACGAGAACGCCGGCTGGGTGGAGACCGTCGGCGACGGCGTCACGACCGTCTCGCCCGGGGACGCCGTCCTCGTCTACCCGCCGTACAGCTGCGGCCTCTGCGTCGCCTGCCGCCGCGGTAACGACATGCAGTGCGTCCGGCACGACTTCACGGGCCTCACGGTCGACGGAGGGTTCGCCGAGTACGTTCTCGTCTCCGAGCGGTCGCTGCTACCGCTTCCGGCGGGGGTCGAGCCGGTCGACGTCGCGCCGCACGCGGACGCAGGGCTCACGGCGTACCACGCTGTGCGACGGCTCGCGCATCTCGCCGTCCCCGGGTCGACGGCGGTGCTGATCGGCGTTGGAGGCGTCGGCCACATCGCGCTCCAGCTGCTCCGCGAGCTCGGCTCGAGCCGCCTGATCGCGATCGACAGCGACGAGCGCCGGCGGGCGCTCGCGGGCGAGCTCGGCGCGGACGAGGTCATCGACGGCGGCGCTCCGGTGGACGCCGTCCGCGACCTCACCGGAGGCCGCGGCGCCGACCTCGTCTTCGACTTCGTCGGGACGCAGGAGACCCATGACGCGGCGGCGGCGATGCTCGCGCGCGGAGGGACGTTCTCGGTGATCGGCTACGGCGGCACCGTCTCGATCCCGTCGGTCGTAATGGTCGCGAGCGAGCAGTCCGCCGTCGGGAACCTCGTCGGGACGTGGGTCGACCTCTGGGAGCTGCTCCAGCTCCACGCGGCCGGACGGCTCGTGCTGAAGAGCGAGACGCACCCGCTCGACGCCGTGAACGACGTCCTCGACAAGCTCCGCGACGGCGACGTCACCGGCCGCGCGGTGCTCGTTCCGGGCTAGAGCTCGGGCGGCTCGGGCACGCCGAGCTCCGCCTGTAGCGCGATGCCGAGCGCCAGGAGCCGGCGGTCGGTCCCGGCCGGCCCGACGAGGGAGACGCCGACGGGGAGCCCCGTCTGGGCGCCCACGTCGGACGGGATCGCCGCGACTGGGAAGCCCGTCCAGTCCCACAGATGCGTGAGCGAGATGAGCGCGTAGTCCGTGCCCGCGTGGTCGTAGCCGTCGCCGCGCAGTGGGGCGACCACGGGGATCGTCGGCTCGAGAAGCGCGTCGAGACGCTGCCGCGCGAGCCAGGCGGACCATGCGCCGGTCGCGTCCTTCCGCCGCTCCTGCGCCGCGACGTACTCCTCCCCCGACATCGCGCGGCGCTCGCCCATCTCGACCCACTCGCGGAGCGAAGGCCGGTAGGCGTCACGCGCGTCGTCGAAGCGGCGGTGGTAGACGCGCATCTCCGTCGTCAGGACGTCGACGAAGTCCTGGCCGACGGCATCGGGGAGGCCCGGCGGAGGCGGCTCGACGATCGTCGCGCCGAGCCTGTGGCATCCCTCGAGCGCCCGTTCGAGGCCGGCGGCGACGTCGGCGTCGAGGTCGACCGATCCCAGGCGAGGTGACACCGCGATCCGTGCACCGTCGAGCGACAAAGGGCCGCCGCGGTCCGTCCGCGGAGCGTGCAGCGCGCTCTCCGCGCTGCGGCGGTCCGGCCCGGCCATCGCCTCGAGGAGCAGTGCGCAGTCCGCGAGCGAGCGCGCCATCGGGCCGGCGTGGTCGAGGCTCCACGAGAGCGGCACGACGCCAGCGAGCGACACCGTCCCGTGCGTCGGCTTGATCGTCGACGTCCCGCAGCAGGCGGACGGAATCCGCAGCGAGCCCGCGGTGTCGGTTCCCGTCGCGGCGGGCGTCATCCGTGCCGCGAGGGCGGCGCCCGAGCCGCCGCTCGACCCGCCCGCGGAGCGCTCGAGCGCCCATGGGCTCCCCACCTGATCGGTCGTCCCGCCGGCCGCGAACTCGTGCGTGTGGAGGTGGCCGAGCAGCACCATCCCCGCCTCGGAGAGCCGCCGCCACGCGTCGCAGTCCTCCCCGGGCACGTCATGGAGCAGCGTGCTCGACGCCGTGACGGGCTTCCCCGCGACGGCGTAGAGGTCCTTGAGGCCGATCGGCACCCCGGTCAGCGGCGGGGCCTGCCCGTCGCGCCGGACGCCGGCCTCGCCCAACCGCTCGTCCGCGCGCGCCGCAGCCGCCATAGCGTCCGCCTCGTAGACGCGCACCCACGCGTTGATCGACTCCTGGTCGCCCTCGTGGCTGTGCGTCCCGTCCAACTCGCGAATCCGGTCGAGCAGCGCTGTCGTGACCTCGCACGCCGACGCGTCGCGGCGCTGGAGCAGACTGGACAGCTCGACGACGCCGAGCCGCGCGAGGTCCGTCACGAGCCCGCCGGCCCCGAGGCGAAGACGCGGCGTGGATTGTCGACGAGCATCTCGTCGATCTGCTGCTTGGTGACGCCGCGCTCGAGCAGCACGGGCAGGACCTCCGACGAGAGGTGGAGGTAGCTCGGCCGCTCCTCGGCGAAGTTGGGGTCGCCCACCATGAAGTCCATGAAGCACGCCGCGTCGTGCGAGAGGTGGATCCGGTCGCCGTAGCCCTCGTCGAGGAGGACAAGGAGCGTGCGAATCCGGTTCTCGTCGGGGTTGAAGTGGGGGATGTTGAACCGGTCGAAGCCGAGCGTCGCGCCCGTGTCGCCGATCACCCTCAGGTAGTCGAGGTCGTTGCTGTCGCCCGCGTGAGCGACGACGATCCGCGTCGGATCGACGCCTCGGGAGGTGAGCGCGTCGAGGGCGATCGTGCCCGTCGACGCGCTCGCGTTCGTGTGCACCATGACGGGCGCGCCGGTCTCGACCGCGGCGAGCGCAACAGCGTCGAGGATCTTCGGGATGTCGCCGACGGCCCCGTGCTCCTCGACGGCGCACTTGAGGAACGCCGCCTTGACACCGGTGTCGTCGATCTCCTCGCGCAGCTCGCGGACGAAGAGCTCCGCGATCGCGTCGGCGCTGCGGTAGTGGAGGAAGTTCGGCAGCTCGAGGAACGCGTAGACGCCCGTCGCGACGACGATGTTGAGGTCGACCTCGGCGTTGATCCGCTGGATGCGCGGGATGTTGCGCCCGAGACCCGGTGCGGTCGGATCGACGATCGTACGGATGCCGGACTCGCGGACGGCGGCAAGCTTCTCGACGGCGTCGGCGACGCGGACGTCCTCGTCCCAGTAGCTCGACCCCCAGACGCGCCCGTAGTTGACGAGCGCCTCGGGCTGCATCACGAAGACGTGCTCGTGGGCAAGCGTCGGACCGAGCGAGTCCGCTCCCACGGGCCCGCGGACGGTCTCGACCGTCGACATGCGCTACGAGAGCGTCTCCAGCGCCTCGCCGCCGGGGTCGACGTCGCGCAGGAGGTATGCCGACTGGAGGAGCTCCGGCTCGTCCTTGAGCCGCTGGGCCGTCCCGTGGTAGTGGATCCGCCCCCGCTCGAGGACGTAGGCGGTCTGCGCGAGGCCGAGCGCGACGTGTGCGAACTGCTCGATCAGCAGGACGCCGATGCCGCTCGCCGCGACAGACTCGAGCACCGGCACGAGCCGCTGCACGACGATGGGCGCGAGCCCGAGCGAGAGCTCGTCGACGAGCACGTACCGCGGCCGCGAGACGAGCGCCTGCGCGAGCACCACCATCTGCTGCTCCCCACCCGACAGCGACCGCGCCGCCACGCGCCAGCGGCGCTCGAGCTCGGGGAACAGCTCGAGCGCGTACGCGATCCCACCGCGCGCGTCGTCGCGGCGCAGCGCATACGTGGCGATGCGCAGGTTGTCCTCGACCGAGAGGTTCGGGAGCAGCTGCCGTCCTTCGGGGACGATCGCGACGCCCGCGGCACGGATGTGCTCCGGACGCCGCCTCGTCAGGTCGTCGTCGCCGAGGCGCACCGTGCCGGACGTCGGTCGGAGGACACCGCCGACCGCGAGGACGAGCGTCGACTTCCCGGCCCCGTTCGGCCCGAGGAGCGCGGTCACCTCCCCGGGGGGGATCGTGATCGAGACGCTGCGGAGCACCGAACGCCCGCCGCGCTCGACCGAGAGGCCGTCGAACGTGAGCGACGGAGCAGGCGCGCTCACGCGACGTCCTCGGTGCCGAGGTAGGCACGGATCACGTTCTCGTCGCGCAGGACCTCCGCGGTCGGGCCCGAGGCGATCAGCCTGCCGAAGTCGAGCACCGCGGTCGTCTCGCAGCACGCCTGGACGAGGCTCATGTCGTGGTCGACGAGGACGACGAGCGCGCCGAACTGGCCCGGGATCGACTGGATCACCCGTCGGAGGTGCTCGGTCTCCTCCTCCGGCAGTCCCGCGGCGGGCTCGTCGAGCAGCACCACGCGGGGGCGGCCGACCACCGCGCGCGCGACCTCGACGAGGCGTCGCTCGCGCGCGCCGAGGCCCCCGACCCTCCCGCGCAGCGGCGTCTCGAGCCCGACGAAGTCAATCGCCGCCTGTACCTCCGCGCGCTTGCCCGAGCCCTTGACGCCCGAGTGCTCGTAGATCATCGCCACGTTGTCGAAGATGGAGAGCTGCTCGATCGCCTGCTCGGTCTGGAACGTCCGCCGCAGTCCCCAGCGCGCGCGCCGGTAGTCGGCCATCTTGAGGAGGTCCTCGCCGAACGCCCGGATCGACCCCGCCGCGGGTTTGACGAACCCGGAGAGGACGTTGAAGAAGGTCGTCTTGCCGGCGCCGTTCGGTCCGATCAGCCCGCACGTGCCGCCCGGAAAGGTCACGTTCATCCCGTCGATCGGCGTGACGCCGGCGAAGCGCACGGTGAGTCCCTCGACCTCGATCATGCGCCGCCCCCTCCTCTGCCCGTGACCTTGCCGACGCCGCGCCAGACGAGCCGGCCGAGGTTGGCCATGTCCTTCGGAAACTGGTCGGCGAGCCCGCCAGGGGCCGTCAGCAGCACCTGGAGCAGGCCGGCCCCGAAGATGATCAGGAGGAAGTTCGGGTTGATCCCCCACTGCACCTGGAAGAGGAAGGGCACCAGCTGGCTGAAGCAGCCCGCGACGACCGCGCCCCACAGGCTGTAGATCCCGCCGATCAGCGTCACCGCGAGAAGCGTCAACGAGTCCTGCGTCTGGAAGGACTGCGCCGTCGGCTGGCCGACCTGCGCGGCGAGGAGCGCGCCGGCGACGCCCGCCATGAACGAGGCGAGCGCGAAGGCCCAGAGCTTGTACAAGACGACGTTCACGCCGGCGGCGAGCGCGGCGGGCTCGCTCTCCCTGATCGCCGCCCACGCCCGGCCCGGCTTGCCGCGGACGTGGAGCAGCGCGACGAGGAACATCAGGGCGGCGACGACGACGACGTAGCGGTAGTAGGCGGTGTCGCCCTCGGCGATTCCCGGGCGCCGCACGGCCTGGAGGCCTGCGAGGTCCGGTGTGTCCGTCCTGCCCGTGAACCCGCCGCCGCCGTTCGGGAAGTTGATCGCGACGAGCACGACGTTGACCGCGCCCGCGGCCATCAGCGTGATGAGCGCGAGGTGCAAGCCGGAGAGGCGGATCGCGGGAAGCCCGATCAGCACCCCGATCGCGCACGTGATCGCGCCGCTCACGAACAGGATGATCGGGAACGAGAGGCCGGTCGCGAAGTTCAGCCGGGTCGCGGTCCACACGCCGATCACGAGCAGCGCGACCTGACCGAGGGAGATGAGCCCGACGCGCCCGTAGAGGATCCCGAGGCCGAGCGTGATGATCGAGTAGATCGCGACGCTCGTGAAGGTCGTCGTCCAGTCGGCGCCGATCATCGGAAGGACGAAGAGCGCGATCGCCATGAACGCCGCGATTACGACCACGCGGCCGATCGTGCCGCGGTCGAGCGTCAGCGCGGCGCGCGCCGCGGCGGCCGCGTCCTGGCCGGGTGAGGGGGTGACGCTCACCTAGCGTGCCGTCCGCGTGATGGTCACGACGCGACGGCGCGAGAGCCAGAGCAGCGCGATGATCGCGAGCACGAACGGCGCCGCCGACCGGTAGCGCGTGATCGAGGCGTAGGGAGCGAAGACGGCCTGCGCAAGGCCGACCGCGAGCCCGCCCGCGAGCGTCACCCAGAGGGACTGCAGGCGGCCGATCAGCGCGGCCGCGAGCGCGGCGATCACGAGGAACGTCAGCGCGGCGTAGTCGAGTGACGTGAGCAGGTCGGGGAGGAGCAGCCCCGCCGCACCGGCGACGAGCCCGGATCCGAACCAGGCGGACGCCTCGACGCGCCGGACCGGCACACCGAGCGTCGCTGTGATCTCGCGGTCGTTCGCGATCGCGCGGTACGCGGTCCCGAGGTTCGTGTAGCGGAGGAAGACGGTCGTCACGACGGTCAGCGCGATCGCGAACGCGAGCGCGATCACCTGCGTCCAGTTCACGAACGCGCCGAACACGGTGAAGGTGTGGCTCGAGCTCGGGAGCGGGAGGAAGCGCGCGAACGCCCCTCCGACCGGAGCCCGCCACGCCATGATCCCGAGCAGGATCAGGGCGAGCCCGAGGGTGCCCATCATCTTGACGAGCGGCTCGCGCGCCGCGAAGGCGGGGCCGAACAAGAGCCCGTAGGCGAGGTTGACGACCCCGCCGAACGCGACGCAGGTGACGTACGCCAGCCAGTGCGGCCAGCTCGTGTGGTTGAGCATCCAGTAGGCGATCAGGGCGCCCGCGGCACCGATCGCGCCGAACGCGAGGTTCAGCACGCCGGTCGCCTGGTAGAGCACGACGATCCCGACGCCGGAGAGCGCGTACACGCCGCCGAGCGCGAGGCCGAGCACGATGTAGGGCTTGAGGAACTCCCAGTCGACGCCGAACACCGCGAAGGCGACGACGTTATCCACGCTCACCTCGGGGCACCCTGATCTCCACCGGATCGATCGCTACTTACCGGTGTTGAGCTTGAACTTCTTCTCCCAGACGCGCGTCTGGGCGACCTCCTTGTCGACCGCAGCGATCGCGAAGCACTTCTCCTTGAGGACGACCTTGCCGGCCTTGTAGTCGACCGTGATGTCCCAGTTGTTCGGGATGTGGTACGGCAGCGCGTTCCCGACGTACCACGGCTTGCAGATCATGTCCGTCTTGATGTTCTTCAGCTTGCGGACGGCGGCGTTGTAGGACTTCGCGGTGACCGGGCCCTTGATGCTGAGGAGGGCGATCGTCGAGAACTTGCCGGCCATGAAGCCCATCTGCGCGAACGCCTGCGGGGCGATCTTCGTGTACTTCGTCAGCACCTCGAGCATCAGCCGTGTGTCGGGCCCCTGCGAGGGGTCGAGCAGCCCGAACTCGGAGTTGATGAAGAGCTTCCCGTCCCACTTGCCGAACTGGCCGGCCATGAAGGTGTTCGCGATCGGCGTCGACGACCCCCACTTGACCTTGTCGATGAGGCCCTGCGCCTCCGCCGCCTTCATGAGGGCCGGCGCCGTGTCGGGCGTGAAGTCGAGGATGATCCCGCCTCCGGGGCCGGCCGCCTGGTAGAGCTGCTGGACGATCGTGTTCGCGTCAGTCACGGGGAGCGTCACCGGAACGCTCTTCCCGGGAATCCCCGCCCTCTGGGCGACCTTGATCGCGCCGCCGTCGGCGTATGCCGCGATGGTCGACGGCGAGGCGACGACGATCGACTTGGCACCCGCGCGGACGAGCGCCTGCGCCGCGCCGATGTTCGAGTAGCGCGGCCCCATGTTCACCTCGACGATCGACGGCGTGCCGAAGCACTCGGCCTGCACGCCCGCGCCGATGACGACGTAGCCCTTCGACCTGTAGTACTTCCAGTTCGTGCCGCACTCCGTGAAGCTCGTGTTGCCGACGACCCCGACGACCTTGTCGCTCTCGATCAGCTTCCGCGCAAGCGCCGCCTGCTGGGCCGGGTTGAGCTGCTCGTTGTAGAGGATGTACTGGACCGGCCGGCCGTTGATGCCGCCGTTGTCGTTCACGCAGTCGAAGTACGCCTTCGCGACCTTGCCGATGGTCGTGAAGTCGACACCGGGGATGAGCATGCCGATCCCGCCGATCTTGATCGGCCGGCCGGTCGCCTTCTTCCCGGTGCCGAGGCCGCAGACGGACTTCGTCGCGGACGCCTTGCCCGAGCCCACCGGCGCCGTCGCCGTCCCGGCGCCCGTCGCCCAGCCGGTCACCATCAGTGCCAGGACGCAACTCGCGGCCAGGACGCCGATGATCGTCTTCTTCGATCTCATGGATCCCTCCATTGGTCTCTCGAGTCTCGTTTCACCGAATGTCGCGGCCGACCGGGCCGCGCCCACGCCTCAGGGTCTCGTCACGCGGGCCCTCCTCGCCTCGGCGTGCGTCCCGCGCGCTGCGGACCCGGGCGGGATCCGGCCAGCGATGCTCGGAGGGACGGGGACCACGCGAGCCAGGGCGCGCGCGACAGCGGTGTGCGGGCCCTCGGACGCCCGCTCGGCGCCACCGTCTCCCTCTCTCACGTCCCGGATACTAGACTAGTGTCTTGACGAATGGAACACTGCGTCGGTGGCCATGCGGCGCGACGGCGGTCGGGTCGAGCGTGAAAGGAGACCAGGCATGAGCACCCAGACCGAGACCGGGATCGACACGAGGCTCTTCATCGGCGGTGAGTTCGTCGAGGCCGAAGGCGGAGCGACCTTCGAGAACCGTGACCCCTGGAGCGGCGACGTCGTCTCCGAGGTCGCAGCCGGCACCCGCTCCGACGCGCGCAGAGGGGTGGAGGCTGCGGCCGAGGCGTTCGCCGAGTGGTCGCAGACGCCCCCCGCGGTGCGCCAGGGCGTCTTCCTCCGTGCCGCCGACGTGCTCGAGTCGCGGCAGGACGAGGTCGTCTCGATGCTCGCGCGCGAGACGGGGTGCACATTCGGGTTCGGCATGTTCCAGATGCACTTCGTGCCGGGCCTCTTCCGCCAGGCGGCTGCGCTCGCGTACGCGCCGCTCGGTGAGGTGATCCCGTCCGACACCGGCGCCTTCGCAATGGGGATCCGGCGCCCCGTCGGCGTCGTCGGCGCGATCGCCCCGTGGAACGCGGCGCTGATCCTCTCCGCGCGCGCGATCTCCGCGCCACTCGCGCTCGGCAACACGGTCGTGCTCAAACCGTCGGAGTGGTCGCCGCAGGTCGGCGGCCTGCTCTGGGGCGAGGTCTTCGCCGAAGCGGGCCTTCCGGCCGGCGTCCTCAACGTCGTCACTCACGCGCCCGGCGAGGCGCAGGGCGTCGGCGACGAGCTCGTCGAGAGCCCGCACGTGCGACGGCTCAACTTCACCGGCTCGACCGCGACCGGCCGGAAGCTCGCCGAGGCGGCCGGCCGGCAGCTCAAGCGGATGGTGCTCGAGCTCGGCGGCTACAACCCTCTGATCGTCCTCGCGGATGCAGACCTCGAATATGCGGTCAACGCGACGACCTTCGGGGCGTTCCTCCACCAGGGTCAGATCTGCATGTCCGCGCGGCGGGTCATCGTCGAGCGGCCGATCGCGGACGAGTTCGTCTCGCGACTCGCCGACAAGACGAGCGGTCTGAAGGTCGGGGATCCCAACGAGCACGACACGATCATCGGGCCGGTCATCAACCCGGAGGCGCTCGAGACGATCAAGGCGCGGGTCGACGCCGCGGTCGCGAGCGGCGCCCGGGTGCTCGCCGGCGGCAGCGCCGAGGGGCCGTGCTTCCAGGCGACGCTGCTCGCCGACGTGCCGTCCGACTCCGAGTTCGCGAACGTCGAGACGTTCGGGCCCGTCGCGGCGATCGAGATCGTCGACACCGCCGACGAAGCGGTCGAGCGGGCGAACGCTACGCCCTACGGGCTCTCGTCGGGGATCATCACGACGGACGTCGAACGGGGCATGGCGCTCGCGCAGGCGATCGACGCGGGCATCGTCCACGTCAACGACCAGCCGGTCGGCGACGAGCCGCAGATGCCGTTCGGCGGCGTCAAGGACTCGGGCTTCGGCCGTTTCGGCGGCACGGCGGTGATCGACGAGTTCACCGAGACACGCTGGATCACCGTCCAGCGCGGCTCCCATCCGTTCCCGTTCTGAGGAGGCGTCGCGGCGAGCGCCATGACGGCGAGGACGGTGATCAGCGCCGAGGAGGCCGTCGGCCGGATCCGCACCGGCGACACCGTCATGGTGGGCGGCTTCGGGCTCGTCGGCGCGCCGCTCACGCTGATCGACGCGCTCGTCGAGGCCTCTGAGGCGACGGACCTGACGATCGTCTCGAACAACATCGGCGAGCCTGGGCGGGGGCTCGGGAAGCTGCTGCGCCAGGGGCGGATCCGCCGCGGGATCTCGTCGTACTTCACGTCGAACCCCGAGGCGGTGGCCGCCGTCAACTCCGGCGAGCTCGACGCGACGCTCGTCCCGCAGGGGACGTTCGCCGAGGCGATCCGCGCCGGCGGCGCGGGCATCGGCGGGTTCTTCACGCCGGTCGGCGCCAGGACGCTCCTCGCCGACGGGAAGGAAGAGCGCGTGATCGACGGCATTCCGCACGTGCTCGAGGAGCCGATCCGCGCCGACGTGTCGCTCGTCTACGCGGCGCGGGCCGACGAGCTCGGGAACCTCTGGTACCGGCGCACCGCCCGGAACTTCAACCCGCTGATGGCCACCGCCGCGAGCGTCACGATCGCCGAGGCCGGCGAGATCGTCCCCGTCGGCGAGCTGGAGCCGGAGTCCGTCGTCACCCCGCACCTGTACGTCGACCACGTGGTTGCGAGCGCGTGACGGCGGATCTCAAGGCGCGGATCGCCGCTCGCGCGGCGGAGGAGCTCCGGCCCGGCGAGGTCGTCAACCTCGGGATCGGCATCCCGAACCTGATCCCGGGATTCCTGCGCCCGGGGACGAGCGTCGTGCTGCACACCGAGAACGGGCTCCTCGGCGTCGGGCCCAGGCCCGGTGACGGCGACTTCGATCCCGACCTGATCGACGCCGCGAAGCAGCCGATCACCGCGCTTCCGGGCGCCGCGTACTTCGACAGCGCGACGAGCTTCGCGATGATCCGCGGGGGTCACGTCGACGTCGCCGTGCTGGGCGCGCTCGAGGTGAGCGGCGACGGCGACATCGCGAACTGGGCCGTCCCCGGGAAGGACGTGCTCGGGGTGGGCGGCGCGATGGACCTCGTCGTCGGCGCACGCCGGGTGATCGTCACCATGACGTCCACGTCCTCGCGGGGCGAGCCGAAGGTCGTGGAGCGGTGCACGTACCCACTGACCGCGGCCGGAGCCGTCGACGTCGTCGTCACCGAGCTGTCGGTGTTCCGTCGGATCGACGCGACGCTGCATCTCACCGAGCTCCTCGACGGCGCGACGGTCGAGGACGTCGCGGCCGTCACGACCGCACCCTTCGTCGTCGCGCTGGAGGAGAGCCATGTCGGTTGACGTGCGTCCGTTCCCGGAGCTGGTCGATGCGGATCGCAGCGGCCCCGACCCGCCCTACGACCACTACGACTACGTCGGGACGCGGCTCCGCGCGCCGAAGGAGCCTCTCGTCGTCATCCCGTCGACGCTCACGGAGCTGACGGGACCGGCGTTCGGCGAGTCGGACGTCGACCCGCGGGACGCCGACCTCACGCGGCAGCACGCCGGAGAGCCGCTCGGCGAACGCATCGTCCTCAGCGGCCGCGTCCTCGGAAGCGACGGGAGGCCGCTGCGGGCGCAGCTGATCGAGGTCTGGCAGGCGAACGCGGCCGGCCGCTACGCCCACGAGATCGACGACCACGACGCGCCGCTCGACCCCAACTTCACGGGCGCGGGACGGTGCCTGACGGACGACGAGGGGCGCTACCGCTTCGTCACCGTGAAGCCCGGTGCATACCCGTGGAAGAACCACCCGAACGCCTGGCGCCCGAACCACATCCACTTCTCCGTGTTCGGGCGGGCCGTCACCGAGCGGCTCGTCACGCAGATGTACTTCCCCGGTGACCCGCTGTTCCCGTACGACCCGATCTTCAACTCGGTCCGCGACGAGAAGGCGCGCGAACGCCTGATCGCGACCTTCGACATCGGGCTCACCGAGCCCGAGTGGGCGCTCGGGTTCAAGTGGGACATCGTCGTCGGCGGGAAGGACGCGACGCCGCTCGAGGAACCGCACGATGACTGAGCTCGGGATCACGCCTGCCCAGACCGCTGGCCCCTACCTGCGGATCGGCCTCCTTCGCAACCTCATCGGGCCCGACGTCGTCGACCCTGGTGACCCGCGCGCGATCGCGATCCGGGGACGGCTGACCGACGGCGCCGGCGACGGCGTCTTCGACGGAATGGTCGAGATCTGGCAGGCCAACGTCGCCGGCCGCTACCGCCACCGCTCCGACGACCGGGATGGCGTCGCCCTCGAGGACGGCTTTCGCGGCTTCGGCCGCGCGGGGACCGAGGACGACGGCCGCTTCTCGTTCGTGACGGTCAAGCCGGGGCCGGTGCCGTGGCCCGAAGGCGGGATGCAGGCGCCGCACCTCGTGGTGACGGTCTTCGCCCGCGGCCTCTTGAAGCACGCGGTGACGCGCCTCTACTTTCCCGACGAGGTCGAGGCGAACGCCGCCGACCCCGTGCTCTCGCGGCTCCGGCCCGAGCAGCGAGAGACGCTCGTCGCGCTCCCCGAGGACGGCGGCCTCCGCTTCGACATCCGGCTCCAGGGGCCGTCGCACACGACATTCTTCGCGGTGTGACGGCGTTCGACGCGCTGTTCGTCCCCGCCGACGTCCGCGAGGCGGTTTCCGGGCGGTCCTGGCTCGAGGCGCTGCTCCACGTCGAGCGGGCGCTCGCCGCCGCCGGCGCGGCGGTCGGAGTCGTCCCGGCAGAGGCGGCCGAGGCGGTCGCGGACGCGTGCTCCGACGCCGACGCCTTCGGGTGGGACGAGCTGCTCGACCAGGGGCACGCCGTCGGAAACCCCGTCGAGCCCCTCGTCCGCGCGCTCCGCGCGCGCGTGGGCGCCGAGCACGAGGCGTTCGTCCACCTCGGCGCCACGAGCCAGGACGTCCTCGACAGCGCCGCGATGCTCGTCACGCGCGAGGCGCTGGCGCACGTCGTCGGTCACCTCGACGCGGCCGCCGAGCGCTGCGCGGGGCTCACCCGCGAGCACCGCGACACCCCGATGGCGGCCCGGACGCTCCTCCAGCAGGCCGTGCCGACGATCTTCGGGCTCGTCGCCGCGGGGTGGCTCGTCGCGCTCCTCGACGCACGCAGCCGACTTGCGGAGCTCGCGGAGACCGGGCTCGCCGTGCAGCTCGGCGGCGCTGCGGGGACGCTCGCCTCGCTCGGAGACGACGGCCTGCGCGTCGTGGACGAGCTGGCGCGCGAGCTCGACCTGCCCGTCCCCACGCTTCCCTGGCATACGAACCGGGTGCGGATCGCCGAGCTCGGCGCTTCGCTGGCGATCGCCGCGGGCGTGTGCGGGAAGATCGGGCTCGACGTCGTCCTCCTCTCACAGACCGAGGTGGGTGAGGTGCGCGAGGGGTCCGGCGGCGGGTCGTCGACGATGCCCCAGAAGCGGAACCCCGTGCGCGCGACGCTCGCACGTGCGTGCGCCCGGCTCGCCGCGGCGCACGCCTCGGTGTTGCAGGAGACGCTCGACCAGGAGCACGAGCGTGCTGCTGGGGCCTGGCACGCGGAGTGGGAGGCGCTCTGCGGGGCGCTCTCGTACGCCGGCGGCGCCGCTACGGCAGCGGCGGAGTCTCTCGCTGGCCTCCAGGTCGATACCGAGCGGATGCGGGCGAACCTCGATGCGGGCCAGGGCCTGATCGTCGCGGAGCGGGTTGCGTCCGCGCTTGCCGGCGAGCTCGGACGCAGCACGGCGCACGAGCTCGTCGCAGCGGCCGCCGCAGAGCCGTCGTTCCGCGAGGCGCTCCTCGCGGAGCCTCGTAGCCCTCTGAACGCGGGGCAGCTCGACGCGTTGCTCGACCCGACGACCTATCTCGGCTCGGCAGGTCCGCTCGTCGACCGCGCGCTCGAGCGGTACGCCGCGGAGCACGGGCGATGACGCTCCACCACGTCGTCGAGGGCGACCCCGCTGCGGCCGCCGTGGTGCTCGCGAGCTCGCTCGGCACGACGCACGCGATGTGGGGGCCGCAGGCCGGTCCCCTGGCGGAGCGGTACCGCCTCGTCCGCTGCGACCGGCGCGGGCACGGCGCCTCGCCCGTCGTCCCCGGCGCGACGACGATCGACGACCTCGGGCGCGACCTCCTCGAGCTACTCGACGCGCTCGAGCTGGAGCGCGTCTCGGTCTGCGGCCTCTCGCTCGGCGGCCTCGAGGGCATGTGGCTCGCGCTGCACGCCCCCGAGCGTGTCGAGCGGCTCGTGCTCGCGTGCACGTCCTCGTCCTTCGCGCCGCGCGAGACGTGGATCGAGCGTGCCGCGACGGTGCGCGAGGAGGGCGTCGACGCGATCGCGGACGCGACGATGGGACGTTGGTTCAGCGCGTCCTTCCGCGACGCCGAGCCCGCGGTGGTGACACGCTTCCGTGAGATGCTCGTCTCGACCCCTGCCGAGGGCTACGTCGCGTGCTGCGATGTGCTCGCCGACACCGACCTGACGAGCGAGCTCGCCGGGATCCGGGCCCCGACGCTCGTCCTCACGGGAGCCGAGGACCCGACGATCACCCCGGCGCGCGGCGACGAGCTGGCCGACGCGATCCCCCGAGCGCGGCACGTGACGCTCGACGGCGCGGCCCACCTGGCGAACGTCGACCGGGCGAGCGCCTTCACCGGCGCGCTGCTCGACCACCTGGCGGCGTCGTGAGCGAGAGCCGGGACGACCTCCACGCGCGCGGAATGGAGACCCGGCGCGCGGTGCTCGGCGACGAGCATGTCGACCGCGCGATCGAGCGGACGACCTCGTTCACGGAGGACTTCCAGGACCTGATCACGCGCTACGCCTGGGGAGAGATCTGGTCCCGGCCCGGGCTCGATCGCCGGACGCGGAGCTGCATCACGCTGACGGCCCTCGTCGCCGGCGGCCGCGAGCACGAGCTCGAGATGCACGTCCGCGCGGCGCTTCGGAACGGCCTCACGCCCGACGAGATCGGCGAGGTGCTCCTGCAGTGCGCGGTCTACTGCGGCGTGCCCGCCGCGAACGGAGCGTTCGCGATCGCGCAGCGGGTCATCGAGAGCGAGGCCGCGAGCTGAGCCGCGCGGTCGTCCTCTCGGCCGTGCGGACGCCCGTCGGCCGGTACGGCGGCGGCCTCTCGGGCGTGCGCCCCGACGACCTCGCCGCGCTCGCCGTCGCCGCAGCGGTGGAGCGGTCGGGCGTCCCGTCCGGCGAGATCGAGGACGTGTGGCTCGGGTGCGCGAACCAGGCCGGGGAGGACAACCGCAACGTCGCGCGGTTCGCCGCGCTGCTCGCCGGCCTGCCGGAGACGGTCGCGGGCGTGACGGTCAACCGCCTCTGCGCATCGGGGCTCTCCGCGATCGTCGGCGCATGTCACGCGGTGATCGCCGGGGACGGGGACCTGTTCGTCGCCGGTGGCGTCGAGTCGATGACGCGCGCGCCCCTCGTCACCGCGAAGCCAGACGCCCCCTACGCGCGCGGAGATCGCGTCGTGCACGACACGACGCTCGGCTGGCGCTTCGTCAATCCGCGCTACGAGGAGCGGTACTCGCGTGAGGCGATGGGCGAGACGGGGGAGAACGTGGCCGAGCGCTGGGCCGTCTCGCGCGAGGACCAGGACGCGTTCGCGCTCCGCTCGCAGCGGCGCTGGGCGGAGGCGCAGGAGGCCGGCCGCTTCGCCGACGAGCTCGTCCCCGCGGGTGAGCTCGAGCACGACGAGCACCCGCGGCCGGACACGTCCGCCGAGAAGCTCGCCTCGCTCCGGCCGGCGTTCAGGAGTGACGGGACGGTGACCGCCGGCAACGCGAGCGGGATCAACGACGGCGCAGCGGCGCTCGTGATCGCGAGCGAGGAGCGGGCGCGGGCGCTCGGGATCGAGCCGCTCGGGGCGTTCGTCGGCTCGGCCGTCGCCGGGGTCGACCCCGCGGTGATGGGCATCGGCCCGATCCCCGCGGTCCGGCGGCTGCTCGAGCGCACGGGCGTCGGCATCCGTGACGTCGACCTCGTCGAGCTGAACGAGGCATTCGCCTCGCAGTCGCTCGCCGTCGTCCGCGAGCTCGGGATCGACGAGGACCGCGTCAACGTGAACGGCGGTGCGATCGCAATTGGCCATCCACTCGGGATGAGCGGAGCGCGGCTCGTCGTCACGCTCCTCCACGAGCTCCGTCGGCGTGGCGGTCGCTACGGGATCGCGACGATGTGCGTCGGCGTCGGCCAGGGCCAGGCGGCGCTCTTCGAACGAGACGAAGCGTGAACCGGATCCAGGTCGCGATCGTCGGCGCCGGCCCCGCCGGCCTGACGCTCGCGCAGCTCCTCCACGTCGCCGGGATCGACTCGGTCGTCCTCGAGGCCCGCAGCCGCGAGTATGTCGAGGCGAGGATCCGTGCGGGCGTCCTCGAGCACGACGTGGCCGAGCTGTTCGTGCGGGCGGGCGTGGGTGAGCGCATGCGCAGCGAGGGGCTCGTCCACACCGGCGTCGAGCTGCAGTCGGGCCGCGAGCGGCACCGGATCGCGTTCGACGAGCTCACCGGCCGGACGATCGTCGTCTACGGCCAGACCGAGGTCGTCAAGGACCTGATTGCGGCGCGCCTCGAGAGTGGCCGCCCGCTCCTCTTCGACGTCGAGGACGTCTCGCTCCACGACCTCGACACCGAGCGGCCTCGCGTGCGGTACGTGCACGAGGGTGGGGAGGAGCAGCTCGAGTGCGAGTTCGTCGCCGGCTGCGACGGCTTCCACGGCGTCTCCCGACCGAGCGTCCCCGCAGGCATCCTCCGGGAGTTCCACCGGGAGTACCCCTACGGGTGGCTCGGCATCCTGGCTGCGGTCGCGCCGTCGAGCGACGAGCTGATCTATGCCCACACCGAGCGCGGCTTCGCGCTGCTCAGCATGCGCTCGCCGGAGCTCTCGCGCCTCTACGTCCAGTGCGCGCCCGACGAGGACCTCGAGCGGTGGCCGGACGGGCGGATCTGGGAGGAGCTCCAGC
Source organism: Actinomycetota bacterium (assembly GCA_046732615.1). Classification (GTDB taxonomy): domain Bacteria; phylum Actinomycetota; class Thermoleophilia; order Gaiellales; family Gaiellaceae; genus Gaiella. The sequence continues at coordinate 17,603 of JBKPNM010000034.1, forward strand.
ACCGCCTCGGCGTCGACGGCTGGACGCTGCACGAGGGCCCGATCCTCGAGAAAGGCGTCACGCCGATGCGCAGCTTCGTCGTCGAGCCGATGCAGTGGCGTCGGCTCTATCTCGCCGGCGACGCGGCCCATATCGTCCCGCCGACCGGTGCGAAGGGGCTCAACTTGGCCGTCCGAGACGTCGCGGCGCTCGCGGAGGCGCTCGTCGCGTGGTACCGCGACGGCCACGTCGCCCTGCTCGAGGCGTACTCCGAGACATGCCTGCGCCGCGTCTGGCGCGCCGAGCACTTCTCGTGGTGGATGACCACGATGCTCCATCGCGCGCCGGACGACGACGAGTTCACCCTCCGGCTGCAGCAGTCGCAGCTCCGCTACCTCCGCACCTCGCGCGTCGCGGCCACCTCGCTCGCCGAGAACTACGTCGGCGTCCAGCACGCCTGAAAACCTCTCTAGGATCGCAGCGTGACATGGCCTCGCGACGACGCAAAGCTCGACCGCGTCCGCGCGCTGATGGCGGACGAGGGGCTCGACGCGATCGTCGCGCGCGCGCCCGACAACGTCCTCTACCTGACGAACTTCTGGGGCATGAAGGGCTGGGACGCCGTCGTGCTCCCGCGCCACGGCGAGCCGATCCTGTTCTGTGTCGAGGCGTCCGCAGACGACGCGGCCCGGACCGCGTGGACGCCGGACGTGCAGCTGGTCGACGGCTACCTCGTCGACGACCCGCGCCCGCCCGTCGTGCGGACGCTCGAGCTCGTCGCCGCGCGGGCGCGCGAGCACGGGACGGTCGGCCTCGAGCTCTCGCTGGGTACGCAGGCCTCGGACCGGATGGTCGGCGAGCCGACGACGTACACCAAGGCGTGGTTCGACGCGTTCCCCGGAGCGGTCGACGCCGCGCCGCTGCTCGCGTCGGCACGCGCCGTCAAGACCGAGCAGGAGATCGAGCGGATGCGGCTCGCGAACGAGATCGCCGCCGCAGCGATGGACCACGTGGTCGGGGTGATCCGGCCCGGCATGACCGAGGCGCAGATCGCCGCCGAGTGGCTCGGTTTCGTGCACGGCGAGGGGACCGGCTGGGCGGGGAAGGTCGAGCTCGCGCTCGGCTTCTCGCTCGTCTGGGCCGGCCGTGGGATCAAGACCTTCACCGCCACGTCGAACCTCCCCGTCGTCGAGGGCGAGCCGACGCTGTTCGAGATCTGGGTCTGCGCCGACGGCTACTGGGCCGACCACACGAAAAACGTCGTCGTCGGCGACCTGACCGACGCCTACCGCGAGCTCGAGGCCGGCCTGCGCGAGGTGTACGACGACGCGGTCGCGTTCTGCCGGCCCGGTGCGAGCCTCGCGGAGCTCGACCGCCGGATCCGGCAGGGGATCGAGCGGATCGGCTACCCCGGCCAGCCGAGCCACCCGATCTGCCACGGCGTTGGCGCCCGCGCCCACGAGCCGCCGTACCCGCACCAGGCCGCGGGCGGCGAGGTCGCGGCCGGGATGGTCCTTGCAATAGAGCCAGGATGCTACTGGGAGGGCGGCGGCGGCCTCCGCCTCGAGGACAACTTCCTGATCACGAGCGCGGGCCCCGAGAAGTTGAGCCCGTTCCCCGACGGCGTCGTTCAGGCGGTCGGGTGACAACGCTCGTGTCGAGTCGACACACGGGATCTCGAACGTGACGCTCGACCGGTCGAAGGTGTGGACCGGGTCGATCAACGAGCAGGCGCTCGACCCCCAGCCGCGCACGACCGTCGGTCTCTACGACACGACGCTTCGCGACGGCGAGCAGACGATCGGCGTCGTCCTGACGCCCGAGGAGAAGCTCGAGATCGCGACTGCCCTCTCGGCCGCCGGGATCGACCGGATCGAGGCGGGCTTCCCGCGCGTCTCCGAGGACGACTTCGAGGCGGTGCGGCTGATCGCCGAAGCGGGCCTCGAGGCGGAGGTGTGGGGCTTCTCGCGCGCCGTCCAGGCGGACGTGGACGCGCTCGTCGAGCTGGGCGTCGGTGCGTCCGTGATCGAGAGCCCGATCTCGGACGGGAAGCTCGACGCGCTCGGCGTCTCCCGCGAGACGATGCTCGAGCGGATCCGCTCGGCGGTCGCGTTCGCGACCGAGCACGGGATCCGCGTCGCCTTCTTCGGCGTCGACTCGTCCCGTGCCGATCTCGACTTCTTCGACCGCGCCTACGCGGCGGCGGTCGAGACCGGCGCGGCCGAGGTCGTCGTCGTCGACACGATCGGCATCGCGACGCCGGAGGCGGCGGCGCTGCTCGTCTCGCGGACGCTCGACCGGCTCGACGTCCCCGTCCACTGGCACGGCCACGACGACTTCGGGCTCGGCACGGCGGCCGCGATCGCGGCGGTGCAGGCCGGCGCGACGTGGGTGCAGGGGACGGTCAACGGGATGGGCGAGCGTGCGGGCAACGCGGACCTCGTCGAGGTCGCCCTCGCGCTGGAGGCGCTCTACGGCATTCCCACGCGGCTCGACCTGACGCGCGCGCGCGAGCTCTCGCGCCTCGTCGCGGAGCGGGCCGGCACGCCGCTGCCTCCGTGGAAGGCGGTCACCGGCGAGGCGCTGTTCACGCGCGAGTCGGGTGCCGTGGCGGCGCAGTTCCACGACCCGCCCGCGATCGAGCCGTACGCGTCGGAGCTCGTCGGCGCCGAGCGCGGCATCGTGCTGGGCAAGAAGAGCGGCATCGACTCGATCCGGATCGCGGTGGAGCGGCTCGGGCTCGACGTGCCGCAGGATCGGCAGGCGGAGCTGCTCGCCGCGGTCAAGAAGCTCGGAACGCAGAAGCAGCGCCTCGTGACGGACGCGGAGGTGCGTCGGCTCGCGAGGCGCGTGACAGGAGGTGCCCATGGCACGTGAGCTCATCGACCCGCCGGCGCTGCATCCCGCGCCCGGCTTCAGCCACGTCGCGATCGCGGAAGGGACGCGCGTCGTCCACTTCGCGGGCCAGCTCGGCCTCAACCCCGACTTCTCGCTCGTCGCGGACGACCTCCACGGCCAGACAGTCGGCGCGATGCGGAACCTCGAGGTCGCGATGCGAGCCGCGGGCGTCGGCTGGGACGACGTCGTCAGGCGCACGATCTACACGACGGACCCGACCGCCTACGAGGTCATCACGCAGGCGATCGACGAGGTGACGGGCGGTGCGGCGCACCCTGCGCAGACGATCGTCGGGATCACCGGGCTCGCTGTCCCCGGCTGCCTGATCGAGATCGAGTGCACGGCCGTCACCGCCTGAGCGTGGCGATCGACCGGCAGGCGTTCTTCGACGTGATGGCGTCGTTCCCCTCGGGAGTCGCGATCGTGACAACGCGCGACGCGCACGGCGTCCCCCGCGGCCTGACGACGACGGCGGTCTGCAGCGTCTCGGCCGACCCGCCGACGGTGCTCGTCTGCGTCGACCTCGCCTCGCGGACGCTCGCCGCGCTCCGCACGCGGAAGGGGTTCGTGGTCAACTTCGTCGGCGAGGGACGGAGCGAGCTCTGCCTCCTCTTCGCGTCGAAGGAGGAGGACAAGTTCGCGCACGTCGCGTGGCGGACGACCGATGGCGGGCTGCCGCTCCTGCACGAGGACGTCCTCGCGTGGGCCGAGTGCACGACGGTCCACGAGCTCGAGGTGGGCGATCACGTCGTCCTCGTCGCCGAGGTCTCGGACGGGGGAGTGCAGCCCGAGCTCGAGCCGCCCCTCATGTACTACCGCCGCTCGTGGGGCGTCTGGTCGCCCGTGCACGACGAGACGGAGCCCGACGCCGTCTCGATCCCCGCCATGGAGGTGAGCGGTCGCGACCTTCGCTGGCAGGGAGCAGAGTTCTGACGTCGGGGAGGTGCAGTTGGTGTCCGACTTTAAGTCGGACACCCAACGCAGCACGGTGCGGCGTTTGACTGTCATGTCACGGCGGTGGGATACTCCGTCGCAGGCTTGACATGTCACAGCGAGGAGGGCGGTCGATGCGGTTCAGCCTGTACACCGAGATGCAGCTCCACGACGGGAAGACCCCGGAGCGGCTGTACGCGGAGGTGCTCGAGCAGATCGAGAACGCGGACCGGCTCGGCTACGACTGCTACGCCTCGATCGAGCACTTCTTCTTCCCGAAGTTCTCGGTTTCCGCGCATCCGACGGCGCTCTTCGCGGCGGCCGCCCAGCGGACGAAGACGATCAACTTCCGGACGATGCTCCACGTGCTGCCGTACCACAACCCGATGGTGCTGGCGTCCGAGATCGCCGTCACGGACATCCTCACCGGCGGCCGCTACGAGTGGGGCGTGGGACGGGGTCACGGCTGGATCCCCGAGAAGGCGGGGGCGCAGCTCGACGAGCACGCGAGGCCGAAGTACGTGGAGGCCGTCGACCTCCTCTTCAAGGCCCTCGGCAACGAGCGCTTCTCGTTCTCGGGTGACTACTACGACGTCGCCGACTCGCACGTCGTCCCGTTCCCTAGGCGGAGCTTCCGGATCTTCCTCGGCGGCACCTCGGACCGCACGTACGAGCTCGCCGCGGAGCACGGCTGGGGCGTCGCCGTCCCGCCGCTCCTGCCGTACAAGGCGCTCGAGGCGCAGATGGACCTCTACCGCGCCAAGTGCGCCGAGCACGGCAACGAGCCCGACATCGTCTGGATCCACGCGTGCCACCTCGACGAGGATCGCGAGACGGCGATGCGCGAGGCGCGCGACTGGACCATGAAGTTCATCTACGGGAACAGCTCCCCGCTCCTCGAGCACGAGAAGCCGGACGCCGAGGCGCTCAACAAAGCCGGGTACGGCTTCTACGCGTCGGGGATCATGGAGCAGCTCGCCGAGGTCCCGTTCGAGCAGCTCGTCGAGGACGACTACGTCTGGGTGGGGACGCCCGACGACATCGTCGAGCGGATCGAGGAGACGCGTTCTATCTGCCCCGGGATCTCCGAGATCGGCATCACGGTCAACGCGGGCGGCGCGCCGCACTGGATGGCGATCAAGAACCAGGAGCTGTTCGCGGCCGCGGTGATGCCCAGGGTGCGCGCCGCGGCGCCGTCGGACGTCGCCCAGGTGGCGTGATCCAGCGTGTCTGCGTGATCGGCGCCGGGGTGATCGGGAGCCTCTTCGCCGGCCACCTCGCGCAGGTGGCCGACGTCTCGGTCCTGACGCGCCGGCGCGACCACGCCGACGCCCTCAACCGGGACGGCCTGCGCGTCACGGGCCGCAGCGACCTCCACGCCGAGGTCACGGCGGCCGCCGACCCCGACGAGCTCGAGCCGTTCGACCTCGGCATCGTCGCAACCAAGGCGCACGGTCTCGAGGAGGCCGCGGCCTCGCTCGAGGGGCGCTTCCCCGACGCGATGGTGATGACGACTCTCAACGGGCTCGGCGCGGAAGAGGTCGTCCGCAGCCACGGCGACTGGCCGCTCGTGTCCGCCGTCACCTTCATGTCGGGAACGAAGCACTCAGACACCGAGGTGGAGTACATCCTCGACACGGCGACGTGGATGGGGCCGTACGAGGACACGCCCCTCGAGCGCGTCGAGGAGGCGGGCGAGCTGCTCCGCAGCGCAGGGTTGAAGGCCGAGGTCTTCGCCGACCTGCGCCCTGCGCAGTGGTCGAAGCTCATCTTCAACGCCACCGTCAACTCGGTGGCGGCCCTCACCGGCTTGCGGCACGACTTCCATTTCGCAGCCGAGGAGGAGCCCACCGACCTCGGCCACCTCGTCCACGATCTCGTCGACGAGGGCAAGGCCGTCGCCGAGGCCGCAGGAATCGAGCTCCACGAGGACCCCTGGGAGATGAACGTGCTGGCGACCCGCAGGGGCTCGGCCCACTATCCGTCGATGCTGGAGGACGTCGAAGCACACAGGGCGACAGAAATCGACCTCATCACAGGCTCGCTCGTCCGCGAGGCGGAACGGCATGGCGTCCCGGTGCCGTTGCACACCGCGCTGTACCGCCTCGTCAAGGCGAGAGAGGAATCGTGGACCGTGTCCACACCAACGCTCCAGGAGGGGTAATGACGCGAAGGAAGACAGCGGTGCTCGCTGCGGCACTCGCGACGCTCGCCGCCGTGGCGGCCGTCGCCGCGGCAACGGCGCCCGCCGCAACCCGTACGCCGATCGTGATCGGCTGGGCGTACGACGGCAACGGCGCGATGGCTCCGTTCGACGGGCCTGCGCTCGCGGCGGCGCAGATCCGTGTCAAGCAGGTCAACGCTCGCGGCGGGGTCAACGGCCGTCCCCTGCGGATCGCGACGTGCAACACCCAGGGCAACAAGCCCGCGATCGCCCGCGCGTGCGCGGCCCGGCTGCTCTCGGCCGGTGCGAACGTGATCTTCACGACCTGCGACGTCGACTTCGCCGCGCCGGTCGTGCAGGAGTCGATCAACCGGGGCGTCCTCGCGGTCGCGCCGTGCATCGGCACCGACCAGATGGGACCGAAGCGCTTCGGCGCGAAGGGCCGGCTGGCGTTCTCGTTCGGCAACGTCGCGCAGGACGAGGGGTCGGCGATGGCGCAGTACGCGTGGAGCAAGGGGTGGAAGTCGGCGAGCCTCGCCACCGACACCGTGATCGTGTACTTCCGTGACGTCGTGAAGGCGTTCAAGGCCCGCTTCACGCAGCTCGGCGGGAAGATCGTGGCCGAGGAGACGTACCAGTCGCTCGGCTCGACGAACATCACGAACGCCGTCAGTCGGCTGAACGGGAAGAAGGCCGACGTCGTCGTGACGGCGACGGCAGGCGCGTTCGGCGCACTTCCGCAGATGATCTCGGGGCTACGGACGCTCGGGAACAACACGCCCGTGCTCAACTCCTGGGCCGGCGACGGGGTCTACTGGGTGACCAAGGAGCCGCAGGTGACGAACTACTACTTCGTCACCTTCGCCTCGATCTTCGGGGACGACCCTGTCAAGGCGATCAACTCGCTCGCGAAGACGCTCAAGGCCGGCACCGGCGGGTTCGTGACGGGCTCGGCCGCGATCGACGGCGTCGCGACCGCGATCCGGCGCTCGGGCGGCTCGACGAGCGGCGCGCGGCTCGCGGCGACGATGGAGAAGTTCAGGAAGGTCCCGACGCTCTCGGGCCTCGTGAGCTTCTCGCCGACGCTGCACACGGTGTTCGGCAGGCAGTACCGCGTGATCCAGATCCAGGACAACAAGGGCAAGCGCATCGGCGCCGTCACCGCGAAGGTCGTCCCGAAGATCTGACCGGGACGGCGGCGATCGGCTCGGAAGCGCAGCCGCCGGAGCAGCGGCGGCCCGGAGGAACACTCCGGGCCGCCGCTCTCTCCCGTTCGTTCGACGGGGTCGCCGCGGTACGCGAGGTGTCGCTCGAGCTCCACCGGCACGAGGTCGTCGGGCTGATCGGACCGAACGGCGCCGGCAAGTCGACGCTCGTCAACCTCCTGAGCGGCTTCGACCGCCCGAGCTCCGGGACGGTCGAGCTGCACGGGAGAGAGGTCACCCGCTGGAGCGCGAGCAGGCGCGGCCGCCACGGTCTCGCCAGGACGTTCCAGCACAGCCATCCGTTTCGCTCGCTCTCGGTCAGGGAGAACGTCGAGGTCGCCGCGCTCGGCGCGGGCGCGTCCCCCGCCGACGCGCGACGTACGGCGGACGAGCTCCTCGAGCTCCTCAGGCTCGGAGCCGACGCCGAGGCGCCCGCGGGAGCGCTGCCCCACGGGCGCGAGCGGCGGCTCGGCGTCGCCCGCGCGCTCGCGACGCGGCCGAGCTTCGTGCTGATGGACGAGCCGGCCGCGGGGCTCCCCGAGGCCGAGGTGCCCGAGTTCGCCGCGGTCGTTCGCTCCGTCCGCGACGACCACGGCGCCGGGGTGCTCCTGATCGACCACAACATGGCGCTGATCATGGGCGTCTGCGACCGGATCCAGGTGCTCGACCAGGGAAGGACGCTCGCCGCGGGAACCCCTGCGGAGATCCGCGCCAACCTCGACGTCGCCGCCGCGTACCTCGGCGAGAGCGCCGTCCACGAGGGCCCGTCGTGAGCCGCCCGTCGCTCGTCGTCTCCGACCTCGAGGTGCGCTACGGGTCGGTCGCGGCGGTCCGCGGCGTCTCGTTCGAGGTCGCGCCGGGCGAGATCCTCGGCCTGATCGGCCCGAACGGCGCCGGCAAGTCGTCGACGCTGCACGCGATCATGGGCCTCGTCCGGGTCACCGCCGGCGAGCTCCGCCTCGGTGAGCGCACGCTCCGCGGCCGCTCGCCCGAGTCCGTTGCGCGAGGCGGCATCGCCCTCGTGCCCGAGGGACGCCGGATCTTCGCGGAGCTGACCGTCGAGGAGAACCTCCGTCTCGGCCTCAGCGCGCGACGCTCGATGGAAGGCGCCGCGGACGACGTCGAGCGCGCATTGGAGCTCTTTCCGGTCATCCGCGAGTTCCGCTCGCGCCACGCTGGAGCGCTCTCGGGAGGCCAGCAGCAACAGCTCGCAATCGCCCGCGCCCTCGTCTCCGCACCGGACGTCCTGCTCCTCGACGAGCCCTCGCTGGGCCTTTCCCCGACCGTCACCGACGCCGTCTTCGGGGCGCTCGCCGAGATCCGCGACCGCGGGCTCGCTGTCGTCCTCGTCGAGCAGCGTGCACAGCGGACGGTCGCGCTCGCGAACCGCTCGCTCGTCCTCGCGAACGGCGAAATTCGCCTCACGCTGACACCCGACGACGCGGCCGATACCGAGCGCATGATCCACGCCTACCTGTCATGAACGGCCTCGTCGCAAGCGGGCTGACCGATTTCCTGCGCGCCGCGGTGGAGCCGCAGGTGCAGGTCGACGCGATCGGGATCGGCGCCGTCTACGCGTTGATGGCCGTCGGAATCGGCCTCGTCTTCGGCGTCCTCCGGCTTGTCAACTTCGCCTACGGACAGCTCGTGATGGCGGGCGCGTTCGCGCTTGCATTCGCCTCGGACCGCGACTGGCCGGTGTGGGCCGGCATCGTCCTCTGCTTCGCCGTCGTGATCGCGCTCTCGATGGCGATGGAGCGCGTCGTCTTCCGGCCGCTCCGGACGCAGTCGGCGGCGACGATGCTCGTCGCCACGTTCGCGGTCGCCTTCCTGCTGCAGGCAATCGCCCTCGTCATCGACCAGCGCGACGACACGCTCGGCGAGCCCGCCGCATCGCTCGCTCGGCTCAACCTGCCGTGGGTGATCTTCGGCACCGACGTCCGGAAGATCACGGTGGTCGCGATCGTCACCGCAGGGGTCTGCCTGCTGGCGCTCGTGCTGTTCCTCGAGCGGACGACCGTGGGCCTCCAGATGCGGGCCGCGGCGATGGACTTCCAGACCGCCCGACTGCTCGGCGTCCGTGCCAACCGGGTGATCGCCTCGGCGGTGCTCCTATCGGGCGTCCTCGCCGCGATCGTCGCCGTGATGCTCACCGTACAGCAGCCGCTCGTCACCTCGACCTTCGCGCTGCGCGAGACGATCGTCGTGCTCGCCGGCGTCGTCGTGGGCGGGATGAACCGGCTCCTCTCCGCGACGCTGGGCGGGTTCGCGATCGGCTACGCGTCCGGCCTGCTCGGCGGCGCGCTGCCGACCGAGCAGAGCCAGTACCTGCCGTCGTTCCTCTTCGGGCTCGTGATCCTCACGCTCCTCGTTCGCCCGGCGGGCCTCTTCACGCGGGGCGGCGGCCCGGTGGAGCGGGTATGAGACGCGTGCGCACGACTGTGCCGCTGGCGTTTCCCGTGGCGCTCGTCGTCGCGACCGGTGTCGTCGGGGCTTTCTTCGAGCGCTCGACCGAGATCTACTTCATCAACGCCCTCGTGTCGGCGTCGATGGTCGTCGCGCTGTACGTCTTCGTCGGCAACTCGGGCGTCCTCTCGTTCGGGCACATGAGCTTCGTCGCGATCGGCGCCTGGACGGCGGGCGTGCTCTCGGTGCCGGTCGAGGAGAAGCCCGCGACGATGCCGTCGCTCTACGGCTTCCTCGGCGACACGACGGTCGGGAACGTGCCCTCGCTCCTGCTCGCCGCGCTCGTGGGAGGCGTCTTCGCGCTCGTCGCCGGCCTGCCGTTGATGCGGCTCTCCGGCCTCGCGGCCGGGATCGCCACGTTCGCCGTGCTCGAGATCACGAACAACATCCTCCGCTACTACGAGAAGATCGGGCCCGGTCTCAACGTCTTCTCGTCCGTCCCGGAGACGACCGACCTTCAGCAGGCCGCGATCGGCGCCGTGGTGGCGATCGTCGTTGCGTTCGCGTACCAGGTGAGCCGCTTCGGGCGCCAGCTTCGCGCCGCGCGCGACGACGCGCCCGCGGCGCGCGCGGTCGGCATCTCGGTCTACCGGCAGCGGCTGATCGCTTTCGCGCTCTCGGGCGCGCTCGCCGGCTTCGCCGGCGGGCTCTACGTCCACTTTCTCCCGATCAACGTCGACGCCGTGTACCTCGACCTGACGTTCATCACGCTCGCGATGCTCGTGATCGGCGGGATGACGAGCCTCTGGGGCGCCGTGGTCGGCGCGCTCGCCGTCTCGGGGCTCGACTCCGTGCTGGCCGAGGCCGAGAACGGCCTCGGCGGCATCGACCTGCCCGCGGGGAGCCGCACGATCGTGGTGGGTGCGCTGATGGCGCTCGTCCTCATCCTCCGGCCGGAGGGGATCACGCGTGGGCGCGAGGTCCGCCTGGGACGGCTCCTGCGCGCGGGACCTGCAAAGGAGGGAGCCGCATGAGGATCTGCGTGGTCGGCTGCGGTGCCGTCGGCTCGCTCTTCGCCGCCAACCTCGCGACGCTCGAGGACGTCGAAGTGTGGGTATTCGACCTGAACAAAGCGCACGTAGACGCTATCAAACAGAAAGGTCTGCAACTCGTCGGAGCGGGCGATGTCGTCGGGCGCCCGCACGCGACGAGCGACCCGGGCGAGTTGCCGCCGTGCGACTTCGGCATCATCGCGACGAAGGCGATGCACGCCGAGGCGGCGATCTCCGCCGCTGCGCACATCTTCACCGAAGGCACCGTCGCGACGGTGATGAACGGCGTCGGCAACGAGGAGACCCTCGCCGAGCACGTCGAGCGCGTGATCCGCGGCACGACCTTCCCGGCCGGCAAGCTGCTCGAGCCCGGCGTCGTGCAGTGGGACGTCAAGGGCGACACGACCTTCGGCCCCTTCGAACCCCGGCCGATCCCGCTCGCCGCGATCGAGCCGCTGGCCGACGCATGCACGCGCGCCGGCATGCCGGCGACGGCGGTCGCGGACGCGCGTCCGGGTCAGTGGCGGAAGGTGATCTTCAATGCCGCGACGAACCCGATGGGCGCGCTCACCGGGCTCACGCACGGCCGTGTCTGCGAGCGCCCCGACCTCCGCGCCCTCGTCTCCGGCCTCGTCGACGAGGGGAAGGCGGTCGCGGCGGCACAGGGCATCACGCTCGACGCCGACCCGGAGGAGCTGATCGACCACGCCGCCCGACGCGATGTCGCCTACGGCCACAAGGCGTCGATGCTGCAGGATGTCGAGGCCCGGCGGCCGACCGAGATCGACTACCTGAACGGCGGCATCGCGCGCTTCGGCCGCGAGCTCGGCGTGCCGACACCGCTCCACGACACCATCACCGCGCTGATCAAGGGGGTAGAAGCCTCATGGGAACAGTCCTAGACCGCAGATCCCTGTCCTCGGAGCTCGAGCGGCGGTACGCCAACGTCCGCGCTGCGATGGCGGCCGCCGAGCTCGACGGGCTCGTCGTCGCCGGGAGCGAGTACTCGGGCTTCGAGGGTGCCGTGACGTACCTCTCGGGGTTCCAGATCGTCCATCGCTACGCCTACGTCGTCGTCCCCGCGGACGGCGACCCGTTCGTCGTCTTCCCGGCGGAGGCTCGCTACGTGGGAGAGCACGCCACCGCACTCGTCGACCAGCGCTTCGACCCGCACCCGGGCGCGGCGATCGCGGCACACGCGCGCGACGCCGGGTGGCGGCGGATCGGCGTCTACGGCCTCGACTACGTGATGACGGTGCGCGACTACCGCGAGCTCGACGCCTTCGACGTCGTCCCGTTCGACGTCGAGTTCGACCTCGCGCGGGCCGTGAAGAGCGAGGTGGAGCTCGTGAGCGTGCGCGACTCGGTCCGCATCAACCGCCGGGGCTTCGAGGTCTGGGCAGATGCCTATGCGCCGGGACGCACCGCTGCAGAGGTGATGGCCGCGGCCGAGGAGTACTTCATCTCCGAGGGCTGCGGCCGGCTGACGATGAACATGGTGCTCACCGCACCCGGCCGCTCGGGGGTCGCGCTCCCCGAGTTCAAGATCGCGCGCAAGGAGGAGGTGCTCGGCGACTTCGTCCTCCCGTCGCTCGAGGTGGCCGGCCCGGGAATGCACTGGGTCGAGGTCTCCCGCGCCGTCGCGGAAGCGAGGGCGCCGCTCTCGGACGACACGAAGGCGATGGCCGAGGCGTACGTCGAGTACTACGAGGCGGCGAAGACGGCGATGCGGGCGGGGGCGACGTGCCATGACGTGCACACCGCCGTCTCGAAGGGCTTCTCGGAGCGCGGCTACCACCTCGGCCACGTGACCGGGCATTCGATCGGGATGACGATGATCGAGTTCCCGAAGGTGGGGGAGGGCGTCGAGACGGAGCTCCGACCGAACATGGTGCTCTCGATGCACCCGCACGCCATCGCGGCGAACGGAGAGGACTGCCTCTACATGCAGGACACGTGGCTCGTCACCGAGGAGGGCGGGGTCCCGCTCGCCGACCTGCCGATGGAGATCGTCGTTCGGTGACCTTGGCCGAGGGCCTCGTCCGGAACGACGACGGCGTCACGCGGTGCTGGTGGGGCGGCGGGAACGACTCGGCCTACCGCGCCTACCACGACGGCGAATGGGGCATGCCCGTGACCGACGACGTGCGCCTGTTCGAGAAGCTCTCGCTCGAGGGGTTCCAGGCCGGCTTGTCGTGGCTCACGATCCTGCGCAAGCGCGAAGCGTTCCGGCGCGCGTTCGCCGGCTTCGACTTCCGCCGCGTCGCACGGTTCGACGCGCGCGACGTCGAGCGGCTGCTCGGCGACGGGTCGATCGTGCGTCACCGGGGGAAGATCGAGTCGACGATCAACAACGCGCGGCGCGCGCTCGAGCTCGTCGAGACCGAGGGCTCGCTTGCGTCGTTCGTCTGGCGCTTCGAGCCCGAGCCCGCCGCGAGGCCGCGCCGGCTGACGCGCGACGCGCTGCTCGAGCTCAACGAGACCGACGCGTCCCGAACGCTCGCGAAGGAGCTCAAGCGGCGCGGCTGGACGTTCGTCGGCCCCACGACGGTCTATGCCTTCATGCAGGCGATGGGCCTCGTCGACGACCACGTCGAGGGGTGCGACGCCCGGCCGCGCGTGGAGGAGGCGCGTGCCGCCTTGGCTCGCCCCGTGGCGTAGAATCCATGTCGTGAGCTGGCCGTGGATCGTCCTGCTCGCCCTCGGCGTCCTCGTCGTCGTCGCCGCGGAATGGCCGAGGGTGTCGGGTGTCGTGGGCGCCGACGCACGGCGGCGCCGCGACCGCGAGCGGCGCAAGGCCAGGCTGCGCGTCGTGACGGAGGACGACGACTTCGTCGAGAGCGTCCAGCGCGACCTCGACGCGCTCCCGACGATCGAAGAGCCCCGCTCGAAGCGGCCCTAGCGATCCGTCGCTGCGCGAGCGACGAGGGCCGTCGCGAAACGCGCTCGGCGCTTCACGCTGCTCCCCCGGTCGAGCCGCTTGCCGTCCCACTGGCGTCTGCAGAGAGGTGAGCAGCGCAGCCGCGCGTCAGCGCGCCGTGATCGCGACGGACGTGGTCACGACGCGGGTGTTCGGGAGGATGCGCGTGACGTTCTCGTTGTTTCGCGTCTCCTGGTAGTCCGCAAGGCTGACGTCGAGCCGGTGGCGCCCGATCGCGACCGCGGCCGTCGGGATGCGAATCTCCGAGCCGACGAGCCGGGCGCGCGCGGTCCGCCCATCGAGCGTTGCCTCGATCGACCGGACGTCGATGCCGGAGCCTGGGTCGGTGACACGAAGCCTGATCGGGTCTCCCTTCCGCAGGCTTCGGCGGACGAGCGCGGCCTTCGGCGGTGCGACGTCGTTCGTCCAGAACCGGAAGCGGAACGTGCCCGCGCCCGCTGCGGTCGGGCTGTCGAACACGACGTGGTAGACGCCCGGCGCCGGCCGTAGCGCCCCGGCCGCGGGCACCGAGCTGCCGAACTCCTCCACGTACGGATTCTGGTCGAGCGGAAGCGCCGAGTATCCGGTGAGCCTGTTCTCGTCGCCGCCGCGGACGACGCGCGGCTCGACGCGGGAGCCTCTTCCACGCTGGGTCACGACGACGCCGAAGTTGGCGACTCCCGGCCCGACGCGCACGGTGAACACCTGCTCGGGGCCTTCGAGCCTCGGGGAGACCGGCCCGCCCGCGGGCACCTCCGGGTAGCGATACACGTCGACGAGCGATGGGCGGCCGCGCGTGTCACCCGTGTAGACGCCGGGGCGGCGCAGGGTACGAGCCCCGTCCACCGCGAGCTTCGGCGCCGTGACCCGGCCCCAGAACGGGACGCGTCGCGTGAGGCCGTCGCGCCGCAGGAGCACGTCCCCCGTGACGTCGCCGTCGTTCTGACCCGTCGTGAGCGTGAGCGTCACGCTGCCCGGCGCGCTGACGGTCGGCGTTACGGCGATGTGGGTCCCGGGCGGAGCGCCGTCCGGTGCCACGGAGGCCGCCCACGGGGCGCTGCCGCCGCCGGCGTCGTCGATCGCGACGGTTCGGGCGAAGGTCGTCCCGGCGGACACGAGACCGAACGACACACCGGTCGGCGTCGCGCGCACGAGCGGCGCGTCCGCCGCGGTCACGTCGACGAGCCCCGCACCCGCGCGCGTCGGCGCGACCTCGCCCTCGCCCGCGGAGACCGGCCGTGCGGTTGCAGTCAGCGCCGCCTTCACCTCTGCGGGTGTCCAGCCCGGGTGCCGCTGCAGCAGCAGCGCGACCGCGCCCGAGACGTGAGGGGCCGCCATGCTCGTGCCCGACGAGACCTGCCAGCCTCCGGGGCGGGCCGAGAGGATCGACGTCCCGGGCGCGACGACGTCCGGCTTGAGGCGCAACGAGATCGGTGTCGGCCCCGCCGAGGAGAAGCTCGCCATCGAGGGTGGGTCGCCGGACGTCGTGGCGCCGACCGTGATCGCCGCGGCCGCGCTCCCCGGTGAGCCGAGCGAGCCGCGGCCGAAGTCGTCGAAGTCGTTGCCAGCTGCGACGACGGGGACGACTCCCGCGGACGCCGCCGCGTCGAGGGCGAGCGCGACGAGGTCGCGCGACGGCTCGATCTCCGGCTCGCCGAGCGAGAGGTTGATGACGTCCATACCGTCCGCGACGGCCGCCTCGATCGCGGCGACGATCTCGGGCGCGTTGCCGTTGAGGCCCAAACCGGACTCCGTCGGGATCGTCAGCGCCTTGTAGTTTCCGATATACGCGCGCGGCGCGATCCCGCTGATCCGCAGGCCGTTCGCGAGCGTGTTCGCGTTGCCGGCGGCGATCCCCGCGACATGCGTCGCATGGCCGGACTCGTCGGGATCGAACGGCCGCGCCGCGTACCTCCACGTCGCCTGCGGCGGCGGGAACGAGCGGGCGACGATCACCTTCGGAGTCGTGAACGCCGTCTGGCCCTTCGGAAAGCCGTCCGGCATCGTGTAGCCGGTCGCGTCGAAGAACGCATGCCGCTGGTCGACGCCGTCGTCGATGATCCCGATCTTGACCCCGGCACCCGCGTTCGCCAGCTGCGAGCCGGTGAGCTCGCGGGCTCGGACCGTGGCCGCGTCCGGGCCGGCCAGCGCGTGGTACGTCGCGTTCCCGAACACCTGACGCACGTTGGGCAGCCGCCCGAGCCGCGGGACGTCTGCGGTGGGAAGGACGACGGCGAGGCCGTTCGCGACGAGCCGGTAGCGCCAGTGCACGGACGCGTCCGGGACGGCGCGCCTGAGCGCCGTGAGGAAGCGGCGCTGCTGCGTCCGAACGCGCCGGACGGCCGCCGGGCCGTGCGCCCGCGCGAGGGGCGGCGCCGTCAGCTCCACGACGACCTGCGTCGCGGACGATCCCGGCGGAGGCCCGGGGCGGGCCGTCGCGAGCAGCGCGAGGCCCGCTCCGAGAGCGAGGACGGCGAGGGAGGAGAGCGCGCGCGTCACCGGTGATTGAGACGCGGGCCGGCGTCCGTGGTTCGGCGGCGACCAGCGCTATGCGGATGAGAGGACTTGAACCTCCACGCCCTTACGGGCACACGGACCTGAACCGTGCGCGTCTACCAATTCCGCCACATCCGCGCCGCTCTAGCTTACCGGCGCCCGGATCCGCAGAAGCGGATCACGACCGCCGGTGGCCGCCTGCGGCGGGCAGGTCCCTGAAGGCGCCCGCTGTCGCGGTCGCAATCCCAGCTGGGCGCCGACTGCCTGCCTGCGGCGGGCAGATCCCTCTACCCGGCGAGCGCCTCGAGCACCTGGTCGGCGTGCTCGGCCGGCTTCACGTTGTAGAAGGCCTTCGCGACGTTCCCGTCGGGGCCGATCACGAACGTGGAGCGGTTGACGCCCATGTACGTCTTGCCTGCGTAGGACTTCTCGCCCCAGACGCCGTAGTCCTCGGCCACCTCGTGGTCGGTGTCCGCGAGAAGCGCGAACGGAAGCCCGTACTTCTCCTTGAACTTCGCGTGCGACGCCTCGCCGTCGGGGCTGACCCCGAGGACGACCGCCCCGGCAGCTTCGAACTCCGACCACGCGTCGCGGATTCCGCACGCCTGAGCCGTGCAACCAGGCGTGTCGTCCTTGGGATAGAAGTAGAGAACGACGGGGGTCCCTTTGAGCGAAGACAGGGTGACAGCGTCCCCTGTGTCCGACGTGAGGGTGAAGTCGGGTGCCGGGCTTCCCTCTTCGACTGCCAAGGTCGCCTCCGTTTCGTCGAGTCGCATGGGCCGTGGCCGCCGCGAGCGTACCCGCGCGGTCGCGGTAGGTGCTGCGGTCGGGTCGCACGGCGACGTTTGCACATGCGCGTGCCAGGGCATCCGGTCCAGATGCCGACCGAGACTCCGTTGCCGCCCTCGCCGAGCCCTCCGATTCCGGCGCCGGATCCGCTGCCTGCGCCCGATCCGGAGCCGCCCGATGAGCCGGATCCCGTTCCACCGCCGGTCATCTGAGGCACGCGCGGCTTCGGCGTCGGGCCAGGCGCTCGCCGAGTACGCGGTGATCATCGCGGCGATCGCGGTCGCGTGCATGATCGCCGTGCTGTTCCTCGTCGCCGGGATCCGCGGCCGCTACGACTCGACCGACCGGGCCGCGCCCGAGGCGCCGTTCGTCCCGCCTCCCTCGCCGGCGCTCTCCTACCCAACGACGCCCGAGGACTGCGAGGACGGTGGCTGGAAGGACTACGTGCAGTTGCGGTTCGAGGACGAGAGGGCCTGCAAGAAGTACGTGAAGGAGCACTCGCCGTGAGCCTCGGCCGCCGGCGCTCCGCTACCCTCGCCGCGTGGCGGGGATCCATCCGTGGGTGGGGGCGGCGATCATCGCCGTCTGCGCTGTCGCGGCCTTCACGGGCGGATACCTCTACTGGCGCGGTCGCGGCGCGGGGAGGGTGACGACGCACCTCCTGTCGCTCGCACAGACGCTGCTCGTCGCGCAGGTCGCGATCGGCCTCCTGCTCCTCGCCGACGACCACCGTGCCGGCGACGAGCTGCACTACGCGTACGGGACGATGGCCCTCGGCGCGGCGCTCGTGCCGTGGTTCTACGCACCCGACGAAGGGCCGAGGCGCCTGTTGTGGTTCGCCGCCACGACCGGCGTCGCAGGCGCGCTCGCGATCCGCGCCTACATGACGGGGCCCGCATGAGGAACCTGTGGGAGAACCGGTTCGTCCGCGGCCTCGCGGTGATCGCGATCGTCTCCGCGGCGATCGTCGCGCTGTCGCTCGAGAGCGCCCTGATTACGGCCGGCGCGCTGATGCGGATCGCGTTCTTCCTCGCGATCGCGTTCTTCCTCTTCCTGCTCTGGCGCGAGCGCCGCTCCGACATCGAGGCGTGGAGCGACCTCTCCCGCCGGACGTTCTACGGCGCGATCGTGCTCGCCGTCGTCGCGATCGGGGCGCTCATCGGGCTCGGCCCGAGCGGCGCGGACGCGATCGCGTTCTTCGGCGTGATCGCCTGCTGCGCGTGGGCGGTGTGGCGCGTCTGGCGGCGCGAGCACCGCTATTCGTGACGGGCGACGACGGGTCGGTCGTGTCGACTCGACACGAGCGTCGTTCCGGCGCCGCGTGTCAGCGCGCAGGCGAGGGGTAGCGCGTGCCGTCGGGGGCGGTGTAGAGCGTCTCGGCGCTCGGGAGCTCCGCCGTCGCGCCGTCGAGGGCGTCGAGCGCCGTGCGGACGTCGACGAGCTTGCCGACGAAGATCGGCGTGTCGCGCTCCGTCCAGCGCGAGGCCTCGGTCTCGCGGAGCGTCATCATCAGGTGCATGAAGTCCGCGGGCTCCTCGGTCTCGAATGCCGGGATGAACTCCTGGTCGTCGATCCCGAACGAGTAGGTCGTGTGGTTCGTCACGGTGACGAACCTGCCCCCGATCTCGGCGTGCTCGCGCATCGCGGCGGCTCGCTCCTCGAAGCTCAGGAAGTACCACGGGCGTCGCTTCACGAAGGGGTAGACGACGAGATACGGCGCGTTCCGCGGCGCGACGCGGCCCTGGCGGACGCGCTTCTTGTCGGTGTAGACGGAGGGCTTCGTCGTGCCGAGGTACGAGTACGGCGTGTCGAGCCAGCCCGCGAGCGGCGTCCCGTTCAGCGCCGCACCGAGCTCGAGGAGGTCGTCGTAGCGCTCCGTGATCGTCCAGAGGAAGAAGTCGGCCTCCGGCCGCACGCCGGTCGTCGAGTAGGCGCGCAGGCCCTCGATCCGGCCCGCGAACTCGTCGATCACCTCCGCGAACGCGTCCTTGCCCGCCGCGCGCTCCTCGATCGGGAGGCGGCGCCAGGCGGGGTCGACCCGGAAGAACCGGTAGCCGACGTACTGTCCGACGGCGGCTCCCTCGACGCGGTCGTATACGTGCGGCTCGGCCATACGCCGAATGGTACGTAGGCGATCAGGCACGATGCACCGATGACGAGGACGCAGTACTTCACGGCGACGAGCGTCGACGGGTACATCGCCGACGAGGACAACTCGCTCGATTGGCTCTTCGAGGTGCCGCGGAACGGCGGGAGCGGAGGCGAGGGCTCCGGCGAGTTCTTCGCCGGCGTCGGGGCGATGGCGATGGGCGCAACGACGTACGAGTGGGTCTTCGCCCACGAGCGGCTCGACGAGCGGCCGGAGAAGTGGGCGGAGTGGTACGGAGACACGCCGACCTGGGTCTTCACGCACCGGGAGCTCCCCACGCTGCCGGGGTCGGCGATCCGCTTCGTCGAGGGAGACGTCGTGGCCGTGCACGCCGAGATGGTGGACGCGGCGGACGGCCGGAACGTGTGGCTCGTCGGCGGTGGTGAGCTCGTCGGCGCGTTCGCCGACGCCGGCCTCCTCGACGAGATCCATCTCGGGATGCAGCCGGTGTTCCTCGGCGCCGGAGCGCCGCTGCTTCCCCGTCGCCTGACCTCGAAGCGCGTTCGGCTCGAGTCGGCTCACCAGGACGGCCAGCAGGTGCGGCTCGTCTACTCGGTCGCCGCGACCTGAGTCAGCGGGGCCGCAGCTCGCCGCTCTCGCGCGTCGCCGAGGCGCCCGGGTTCACCGCCTGGGTCACGGTGAGCGAGAGCCGCAGCGGCGCGGCGCCGAGCTTCCGGCCCGTGAGCGAGGCGACGGTCGTGCGGCCGTACCGTGCGTAGCCGCGCACCCTCGCAGCGACGACCCCGGTCGTCGTCCGGGTCGCACGGAGCTCCCACGCGCAGTCGAGCGTGCAGCGGAAGCGCGTGTCGCGCATCCCGCCGGTGAACTGCTTCGGGCCCGGGAAGCGCACGTTCGTGAGCGCGACGTCGAGCGCGAGGCCGTCGCAGCGGGCGATCGAGCCGCCGCGGGTCCGGTCGAGGGAGCTCTGCACGGCCGAGATGCTCGCCTTCGGCGTTCCGTCCGCGTAGTAGACGCCCGACTGCCAGCTGAGCAGAGCTGTCTCGTCGTGCGAGTGGAAGAGGAGCACGCCGGCGACCGTCGGCTGGCAGAACGCAAGCCGCAGGCCGAGGTCGTAGGCCGCCGCCTGCTCGTACTCGCCCACGGGCTTGGTCGTCGTCGGCTCGTCGCCCGTGTAGAGGCCCGCCTTCGCCGCGGGAATCGTCGACTCGATCCCGAACTCGTCGTACAGGATCGGCAGTGTCGAGCCGGGCTGCGCGGTGCCGTCGAACGCGGCCCCGAGCAGCGAGACGAGCTTCCCGTAGTCCCCGAGGCCGATGGAGGTGGAGCGCGGATGCGGGAGGTCGGGGCTCACCGACGAGTTGTCGGGATACGGATGGAACGCGAGGCCGTCCATCACGGGCGCCGTTCGCCCGCTGGCGCGGTACGCGGCCCCCATCGCCTGGATGAACGCGGTCGGGGAAGACGTCGGGCGAATCCCGCCCGGCCGGTCGGAGCCGCGGGGAGCGAGCGCGCCTCCCCACACCCTGATGGTCGAGTCGACCGCCTTGAGCGCGTCGTAGGTCTGCGCGAGCAGCGAAAGGTAGGCGGGGGCGGAGGCGTTCGATCCGTCGGGGCCGAACTGCGGCAGCCAGAAGCGGTTCAGGTTCGGCTCGTTGCCCACGATGATGTCGTCGAAGCTCGGCAGCGCCTGCGCCAGCGCCGCCGCGTACTGCGCGAACTGCGCCTGCGCCGTCGCCTCGAGCGGCGTCGTCGCCGAGCCGGGGGAGTAGACCGAGACGAGCACCTTGACGCCGGAGAGCCGGGCCGCGCCCTCGATGTTGCGCAGGATGCCGAGCTCACCCGATGTGGGCGCGGTCAGTCCCGGCCGCCAATTGGACGTCACGCGCACCGCCGTGAAGCCCGCGAGGCGCAGCTCGGTCATCTTCGCCTTCGCCGTGACGAGGTCGGGCGCGCGCACCGCGTCCTCCGCGGCCCCGAGGAGCATGGTCGGCCCCCCTGCCTGCGCGGGCACGGCGAGCGCGAGCCAGGCGCCCAACGAGACGAGAGCGATGACGAGGGTTCGCCGCAAGAGTGGGGGTACGCTAGCTCGCGTGGGTGAAGATTCCGTTCGGAGCCAGCTGAAGCGGCTGCCGACGGGGCCCGGCGTCTATCTGTTTCGCGACGAGCGCGACGAGATCCTCTATGTCGGCAAGGCGAAGTCGCTCCGGGCCCGCGTCCGCAGCTACTGGAATCGCGGCGGCGACACGCGCGCCGGGATCGGCCAGCTCGTGGACCGGATTCGCTCGCTCGAGGTGATCGTCACGCAGAGCGAGGCGGAGGCCCTCCACCTCGAGCAGAACCTCGTCAAGCGGCATCGGCCGCCGTTCAACGTGCGGCTCCGCGACGACAAGTCGTTCCCGTACATCGCCGTGACGGTCTCCGACCCGTATCCGCGCGTGATGTTCACGCGCGAGCGGCACCGGCGCGGCAACGTCTACTTCGGGCCGTACGCGAATGCGAAGAAGGTGCGCGAGACGCTCGACGTCCTGAACCGCGTCTTCCAGTTCCGGCCGTGCGAAGGGCCGAAGCCGGGCCGGCACTCGGGTATCCCGTGCCTCGATTTCCACATCGAACGCTGCACGGCGCCGTGCATCGGCGCGATCTCGGAGGAGGACTATGGGCAGATCATCGACGGGGTGATCGAGTTTCTCTCCGGCGAGACTCGCCCGATTCGCAGGGCGCTCGAGCGGCGGATGCGCGAGGCGGCCGGGGACGAGCGCTTCGAGGAGGCGGCGCGCTACCGGAACCGGCTCCGCGCGATCGAGAGCCTCGCCGAGCGCCAGGCGGCGGACAAGCGGGCCGTCGGGACGATCGACGTGATCGGCCTCGCAGTCGACGGCGACCGCGCGGCCGTGCAGCTCTTCCCCCTGCGCGACGGGCGTCTCGTCGACCGGTTCGCCTTCCACCTCGAGAACGTCGGAGGCCAGGACCGCGCGACGATCCTCGAGGCTTTCTGCGTCGAGCACTACGGGAGTGCGCCCGCGATCCCGCCGCAGGTCGTCGTCCCGCCCGACATCGAGGACACGGAGGCGCTCGCGGCGTTCCTCGGCGACCTCCGCGGCGCCCGGGTCGCCGTGCGGGCGCCGCAGCGCGGCGAGAAGCGCCGGCTCGCGAACCTCGCGGAGGAGAACGCGCGCCTGGCGCTCGAGCACGACACCTCGGTGACGGAGCAGAAGCGGCAGCGCCGCGTCGAGGCCCTCGAACAACTGCGTGAGTGTCTCAACCTCGAGAGCCTGCCGGTGCGGATCGAGTGCTTCGACGTCTCGAACATCCAGGGCCGCGAGATCGTCGCCTCGATGGCGGTGTTCGTCGACGCGCAGCCGCGGCGGGCCCACTACCGGACCTTCGCCGTGCGCGGGCTCGAGGGCCAGGACGACTTCGCGTCGATGGCGCAGGTCGTCTCGCGCCGCTTCGCCCGCCTGCGCGACGCGGCTTCGCCGGACCGCTATGACGAGAGCTTCGCGAGCATCCCGAACCTCGTCGTGATCGACGGTGGCAAGGGACAGCTCGCGGCCGCGCTCGAGGCGATCCACTCGACGTACGACCTGCCACGCGTCGCTGTCGTCGCGCTCGCGAAGCGCGAGGAGGAGGTCTTCGTCCCCGGCCGGAGCCAGCCGATCCGGCTCGACCGCCACGACGCGGGCTTGCAGCTTCTCCAGCGTGCTCGGGACGAGGCGCACCGCTTCGCGATCGGCTTCCATCGCCGCCGTCGCGACACCCGGGCGTTCGAGTCGATCTTCGACGACCTCGAAGGGATCGGTCCGGCGCGGCGCCGGGCGATCCTCCGGCATTTCGGCTCTGCCGACTCGTTCCTCGCAGCGACCCAGGAGGAGCTCGAGGGCGTCCCGGGCCTCCCCGCGCGGACGGCGCGCGCCGTGTACGCGCAGCTCCACAAGGCCGGCAAGGGGTAGGCGCCCGGGGAGGCTCGGGCTCTATCGTTGCGAGATGGGCCTCACCGTCGGCACCGGCCCGTTCGGCCGGCAACCGACCGGGCGATTCGACTTCGAGCCGCCCGAGCGGATCACGTTCGTCGAGGTCCACCCGCGGCGCGTGCGTGCCCTGAAGGCCGGCGAGACGGTCGTCGACAGCGACCGCGTTCGCCTCGTGTACCGGACCGGCAGCCTGCCGCGGTTCGCGTTCCCCGCTGACGACGTCCGGACGATGTCGAAGCCGGAGCCGGCGGTCGAGGGCTACGTCACGGTCGCCTGGGGCGACGTCGACACCTGGCTCGAGGAGGACGAGGAGATCGTCGTGCACCCGCGCGACCCCTACCACCGGATCGACGTGCTCGACACGGTGCGCCGGGTCGTCGTCCGGGTCGGCGGTGAGGAGCTGGCGGACACGACCGGTGCGCGGATCCTCTTCGAGACGGCTCTGCCGCCGCGCTACTACCTCCCGCGCGAGGACGTCCGCATGCAGGCTCTCGCCACCTCGGAGGTCCGGACGGGCTGCGCGTACAAGGGCTTCCCCGTGCACTTCGACCACGGCGCCGCACGCGCGGTCGCGTGGTCGTACGAGGACCCGCGACGCGACGCCGAGCCTGTCCGCGGCCGCGTCTGCTTCTACCAGGAGCGCCCGGAGGTGGAGCTCGAGCTCGACGGCGCGGTCGGCGAGCGCCCGCACACGCCGTGGGCCGACGCCGGCTGGACGAGCTAGCCCGGCTCGTCGGCGGACTCGGGCGGGGGCTTCGTCGCGGAGACGACCGAGCGGTAGCGCACCGTGCCGAGGGTCAGGAAGATCGCGAGGAAGCCGATGACGACGTTGATCACGGTGATCGTCAGCTTCATGCCGACGCTGAAGGCCAGCAGCGTCGACCTCGCGACGCCGACGTCGCGGAAGGCATAGACCAGCAGGGCCTGCTCGGTGCCGATCCCGCCCGGTGTGGCGGGCACGAGCGTGGACATGCTCATCGTCGCCTGCACGAGGACGACGTGCCCGACGCTCTGCGGGATCCCGAACGCGCCGAGGAAGAACCAGATCGTCGCGAAGCGAAGCAGCCAGTCGCCCAGCTGCCAGAGGACGACGGTGCGGGCGTAGCGGGTGGGCGGGTCGAAGACCGCGAACGCCTGAGCGACCCGGTCGCGGAGGCGGTTCCAGAAGTGGTGCAGCAGCCATGCGCCGCCTGCGACGATCGCGACGACGACGATCACCGCCGGCGGCCGGACGACGCCGTCCTCGACGGCCCACGAGTAGTCGAACGAGGGCAGCCGCGACAGCGCGTCGAGCGACGGGAGGACGCCCTGGGTCAGCGCCCACACGAACACCGCGAGCGCGAGCGCCATGTCCACGAATGTGAGCACGACGTTGGACGAGACGACGGTGGTGTAGGAGCTCCCGGGGATCGCGCGGTGCGCCATGAAGATGCGGACCGCATCGCCCGCGCGCGCCGGGATGATCGCGTTCACACCGACACCCGCGACGTACGCGGCGAAGATCGGCGGCCAGCGGACGGGCCGGTCGGGGTACGCCGCGGCGAGCACGTTCCGCCAGGCGCGGCTCGTGCAGCAGAGCTTGAGGAGGTGGCAGCAGATCGCCGCGAGGAGCGGCAGGAGCGCGATGTCCGAGAGGAAGTGCCAGAAGCTCTCGGTCGCGGTCCGGATCTCGTCGATCACGGACTCAAGGTAACGCGCCCCCGGACGGGCGGGTCTCTGCGCCTACGCGTCGGGCTGGAGGAACGGGTAGCGGTAGTCGGTCGGCGGCACGAGGGTCTCCTTCACCGTGCGCGGGCTGACCCAGCGGATGAGGTTCCACATCGAACCGGCCTTGTCGTTCGTCCCCGAGGCGCGTGCGCCTCCGAACGGCTGCTGACCGACCACGGCGCCGGTCGGCTTGTCGTTGACGTAGAAGTTGCCCGCCGCGTAGCGGAGCGCATCGTGGGCCTGCCCGATCGCAGCGCGGTCGTTCGCGAAGACGGCACCCGTGAGCGCATAGCTCCCGGTCTCGTCCACGAGGTCGAGTGTGTCGTCCCACTTCTTCTCGTCGTAGACGTACGCCGTCACGACCGGGCCGAAGAGCTCGTCCTGCATCAGGCGGAACCCCGGGTCGTCGGTCTTGATCACGGTCGGCTCGACGAACCAGCCCTCGGAGTCGTCGACCTTGCCGCCGGCGACGATCTCGGCGCCCGCGTCACGCGCTTCCCGGATCGCGGTTGCCTGCGTCTCGAAGGCGGAGCCGTCGATGACGGCGCCCATGAAGTTCGTGAAGTCGCGGACATCGCCCATCGCGATCGACGGAACGTCTCGCTGGAGGCTCTCGCGGATCTCGGCCCACAGGTTCGACGGCAGATAGAGACGCGACGAAGCCGAGCACTTCTGCCCCTGATACTCGAACGAGCCGCGGACGATCGCGGTCGCAACGGCCTCGGGGTCGGCGGACGGATGGGCGAGGATGAAGTCCTTACCGCCCGTCTCGCCGACGATGCGCGGATAGTTGCGGTAGCGCTCGATGCCGCCGCCGATCGTCCGCCAGATCGACTGGAAGACCCCGGTCGAGCCGGTGAAGTGGACGCCCGCGAGCTCCGGGCTCTCGAGCGCCGCGTCGCCGAGCTCGGAGCCGGGCCCGAAGACGAGGTTGATGACGCCCGGCGGCAAGCCGGCCTCCTCGAGCAGGCGGAGCGTGTACCAGGCGGACAGCGCCTGCGTCGAGGCGGGCTTCCACACGACCGTGTTGCCCATCAGCGCGGGCGACGTCGTCAGGTTCGCGCCGATCGCCGTGAAGTTGAAGGGGCTGATCGCGAAGACGAACCCCTCGAGCGGCCGGTACTCCATCCGGTTCCAGACGCCGGTGGACGAGATCGGCTGCTCCTCGTAGATCCGCACGAGGTACTCGCAGTTGAAGCGGAGGAAGTCGATCGTCTCGCAGGCCGCGTCGATCTCGGCCTGGTGGGCCGTCTTCGACTGGTTGAGCATCGTCGAGGCGTTGAGCGTCGCGCGCCACGGGCCCGACAGAAGCTCGGCGGCGCGGAGGAAGACGGCGACCCGCTCGTGCCACGGAGTCGACGACCAGGCGGGGTGCGCCTCGCGTGCCGCGTCGATCGCCCGCTGGACGTGCGACGTGTCGCCCTTCGCGACGTCGGCGAGGACGTGGTCCCGGTCGTGCGGCATGACCGCCTCGAACGTCGTGGCGCTCTCGACGCGCTCGCCGCCGATGACGAGCGGGATCGAGAGGCGCTCGCCCGCCATCTCGGCGAGCCGGCGCTGCAGGTCGGCGCGCTCGGGCGAGCCCGGCGCGTAGCTGCGGATCGGCTCGTTGACGGCGGTCGGCGGCCGGAAGATCCCGGGGGCGCTCACGAGTGCGATTGTAGAGTCGGGCAGGTGAGCGTGACGCGTCACCGCGACTGCGTGGGCGCCTCCGGCGCGAGCGGCTCTGGTCTCGCGAAGGACACCGCGTCGCTCGGCAACGGTTCCGCGGGCCAGGACAGCGGCACGCGCACGTATCGCTATGCGGTCGCCGGCTGGGGCGTCGGCGAGCTCCGGGCCTGCGACGGCGCGCTCGTCGCGCACGCGCTCCCGTCCCCGCGGCGGCGGCTCGAAACGCAGCGCGTCGCCTCCCCTCCGGGCGAGCCCCCCCAAGGGGACGCGAGCACCCCTGAAGTCACGGTAGCGGCGGAACCGTCACGGGAGTGCGACGCCTTCGTGCCGGATCTGTGCCGACGGTTCGCGGCGCACCTGAAGGGCACGCGCGTCGCGTACGACGACGTGCCGGTCGACGAGCACGGGCTGACGCCGTTCCAGCTGGAGCTGCTGCGCGCGGCACGCTCGGTGCCGTGGGGCGACGTCGTCACCTACGGTGGTCTCGCTGCCATGGCAGGCCGCCCGCGGGCCGCGCGCGCGGCGGGAAGCTTCTGCGCCCAGAGCCGTCTCTCCCTCGTCGTCCCGTGCCATCGCATCGTCGGCGCCGGCAAGGACGAGCCGTTCGGGATCGGAGGGTACGGCGCGTCGGGCCTGCGGCTCAAGCGCCGACTGCTGGCGCTCGAAGGCACGCTGCTGTGAGCAGCCGCTCGCTCGCGTCCGACGCGCGGGCGGAGCTCGCGGCCCTTGCGCCGGTGCGCCGGTGCGACCGGCTGGCGGAGCTCTCCGCGCTCTTCCACACGGCCGGGACCGTCCATCTCCGCGGCCGCGGCGAGCTCGCGTTCCACCTCGACCTCGCCGAGTCGTCCGTCGCGCGGCGGGCGTTCGCCGTGCTGCGCGACCTGAGGGTCGAGTCGGCGATCCGCACGTACCGCCGGACCGCGTTCGACCGTGCCGCCCGCACCCAGGTGCACGTCGACGGCATGCGCCACGCGATCGACGTCCTCACGGAGGCCGGCGTGCTCGGCCACGACGGATTGCCGCTCGACCGGCCGCCGGGTCGTGTCGTTGCCCGCAGCTGCTGTCGTGCGGCATACCTCCGCGGCGGGTTTCTCGGCGCGGGCTCGTTGAGCGGGCCCCGGTCGCCGCACCTCGAGGTCCGGACACCGCTGCACGCCGGTGCCGCCTTCGTCCGGAGCGTCGCGTCCGCAACGGGCATCCGGATGCGCGTGATCGACCGCGACTCCCACTCGGCCGCGTATGCAAAAGGTTGGGACGCGATCGAGGGCTACCTCTCCGTGGCGGGCGCGACCGGGACAGTCCTCGAGCTCGAGGAGCGCTCGCTGGTCGCCGGGCTGCGGGCCGACGCGAACCGCCTCGCAAATGCGGACCATGCGAACCTCGTGCGACAGAGCAGATCGGCGCAGGCCCAGCTCGACGCGGTGCGGACCCTTCGTGACGACGGCACGCTCGAGCGGCTCGCGCCGACGCTCCAGGCCGCAGCCGCGCTCAGGCTCCGCCATCCCTCGCTCTCGCTGCGCGAGCTCGCGGCCCGGGCGGACCCGGCGGTCACGAAGGCTGCGCTGGCGGGCCGACTCGCCCGCCTGGTGGAGCTGGCGAACGCCGAGCGGAAACCCCGCGCGCGGGCGGGTTGAGCTTCGGGCCTCTGGACCCCATACTCCACGGCGGTGGGCCCGCGCTCCCAGGCGGGGGATCCAGACCCCATCCGCCGCCTGGTGCCGGAGCGCGCATGTGGGGGAGGGGACGTCCTCGGAGCTCCTCCCTCAGCCCACCGCCCGCGCTCCTCGTCCGCGCAGCCGGTCCGGCGCTCGCGCGACTCGGGCCTCACTAGACTCGAAGCGAACCCAGTCCCAGGACGACGGAGGCGAGAACCGCATGGCAATCCGGGTCGGCATCAACGGCTTCGGCCGGATCGGCCGCAACTTCTTCAGGGCGCAGCAGCAGCTGGGCGCCGACATCGAGATCGTCGCCTTGAACGACCTCGGCGACGCGAACACGATGGCCCACCTCTTGAAGTACGACTCGGTTCTCGGCCCGTTCGCGGGAGACGTCGCGCTCGGCGAGGGCGTGATCGAAGCCGGCGGCGAGGAGATGAGGATGTTCTCCGAGCGCGACCCGGCGAGCATCCCGTGGGGAGATCTCGGCGTGGAGGTCGTCCTCGAGTCGACGGGCATCTTCACGGATCGAGGAGGTGCGCAGAAGCACCTCGACGCGGGCGCGAAGAAGGTGCTGATCTCCGCGCCGGCGAAGGACCCCGACGTCACGGTCGTGCTCGGCGTGAACGACGGCGACTACGACCCCTCGAGCCACGACATCGTGTCGAACGCGTCCTGCACGACGAACTGCGTCGCGCCGCTCGCGAAGGTGGTCGACGACCTCGCCGGGATCGAGTCGGGCTTCATGACGACGATCCACGCGTACACGAACGACCAGAACATCCTCGACCTGCCGCACCGAGACCTTCGGCGCGCCCGCGCGGCGGCGATCAACCTCATCCCGACGACGACGGGCGCCGCGAAGGCGATCGGCATCGTCATGCCGCATCTCAAGGGGAAGGTGGACGGCGTGTCGGTGCGGGCGCCTGTGCCGACCGGCTCGCTCACCGACCTCGTCGTGACCCTCGGTCGCGAGGTGACGAGGGACGAGGTCAACGAGGCGTACAAGGCCGCCGCCGCGAACGGCTCGCTGGCGCCCGTCCTCCAGTACTCCGAGGATCCGCTCGTGTCGACCGACATCGTAGGCAACCCCAACTCGTGCATCTTCGACAGCCTCATGACGATGGCCCACGGGAGGACGGTGAAGGTGTTCGGCTGGTACGACAACGAGTGGGGCTACTCCTGTCGGCTGGTCGACATCGTGGCGAGGCTGCTCCCCTGAGCCCACTCGTGAAGCTGCCCCGCTCCGTCGAGACCGCGGACGTCGCCGGCAAGCACGTCCTCGTGCGGGCGGACCTCAACGTCCCGCTCGAGGACGGACGCGTCGCCGACGACACCCGGATCCGGGCGGCGGTCCCGACGATCGAGCTCCTCCTCGACCGCGGCGCGGCGGAGGTTGCCGTCTGCTCGCACCTCGGGCGCCCGAAGGGGCCCGATCCGGCGTTCGCGATCGCTCCCGTGGCGGCCCGGCTCGCAGAGCTCGTGCCGGACGACCGCGTGCGCGTCCTCGAGAACACCCGCTTCCTGCCGGGCGAGACGAAGAACGACCCCGACACGGCCCGCCAGCTCGCGGAGGGGATGGACCTCTACGTGGACGACGCGTTCGGCTCGGCGCACAGGGCGCACGCCTCGACCGAGGCCGTCGCCCACGTGTTGCCCGCGTATGCAGGGTTGCTGCTGCGGGCGGAGCTCGAGCACCTCGGGCGCCTGCTGCGCGACGTCGAGCGGCCGTTCGTCCTCGTCGCTGGCGGCGCGAAGGTGGAGGACAAGGTCGGCGTGCTGCGCAA
>JBKPNM010000035.1:0-4873 GCA_046732615.1 Actinomycetota bacterium
CTTGCGCATCTTCCCGGAGATCTTCGCGAGCACGGACTGGCCGCCCTCGAGCTCGACGCGGAACATCGTGCTCGGCAGGGCCTCGACCACCTCGCCCTCGACCTCGATCTTCTCTTCCTTGACTGCCAACCGACTCCTCACGCAGGGGGTTGCGCCCTGCCTTCGCGGGTGTTCATGATGAGATCCGCGCGCACCCGAAGGCATCCGCGCGGGCTGCGTACTGTAGCAGAACAGGGCGTTGGCCTAGCCCCGCCCGGCGTCCTCCGACGTCGACGCCGAGCCACCGAGACGCGCAAGGCTGAAGTCGCGTCCGTGGACACGCGGGGTGAGGATCGTCGGGCCCTCCGGGAGGATCGCCACCGTGTGCTCGAAATGGGCTGCGAGCGAGCCGTCGGTCGTCGCGATCGTCCAGCCGTCCTCGGCGAGCCACACCTCCGGGCCGCCCATCGTGATCATCGGCTCGATCGCGATCGTCATCCCCTCGGAGAGACGGGGGCCGCGGCCGGGCTGGCCGAAGTTCGGTACGTGCGGGTCCTCGTGGTAGTGACGGCCGACGCCGTGACCCACGAGGCTCCTCACGACGGAGAAGCCGGCACGCTCGACGACGACCTGCACTGCGTGCGAGATGTCGCCGATCCGGTTGCCCAGCCGCGCCTCGGCGATGCCCTCGGCGAGCGCGTCCTCACAGACGTCGAGCAGCCGCTGCGCCTCGCCGTCGACGTGGCCGACCCCGAACGTGTACGCGCTGTCGGCGATCGCGCCGCCGAGCGTGACGCCGACGTCGATCGTGACGAGGCTGCCCTCCTCGACCTGCGTCTCGTCCGGAATCCCGTGGACCACGACGTCGTCGAGCGAGATGCAGATCGCGCGCGGGAATCCCTTGTAGCCCAGCGACGTCGGGACGCCGCCGTGCGAGCGGATGAACTCGTCGGCGATCCGGTCCAGCTCGAGCGTCGTAACGCCCGGCTCGATCCGCTCGCCGACATGGGCGATCGTCTCCGCCACGAGATCGCCCGCCCGGGCGATCCTCTCGATCTCGGCTCGGCTCTTGCGAATGATCACGCCGCGGCTCCCTCCACGAGCTCGAGCGCATCGTCGATCTCCGCCGCCACCTCGCCGATCGTCCGCTCGGCGTGCAGCGGCACGAGCTTGCCTGTGGCGCGATAGCGCTCGACGACGGGCTCCGTCTGCTCATGGTAGATCGCGAGCCGCCGCGCGATCGTCTCGGGCGTGTCGTCCTCGCGGCCCTCGTCGAGCGCTCGCCCGCGGATCCGCTCCGTCGCGATCTCGTCGGACAGGTCGAAGAAGAAGACAGCGTCCAGGGCGCGCCCGATCTCTCCGAGCATGGCGTCGAGCGCCTCGGCCTGCGCGAGGTTGCGCGGAAAGCCGTCGAGCACGAACCCGTCGCCGGCATCCGGCGCCGCGAGGCGCTCGCGGATCAGCGCGACCGTCAGCTCGTCGGGAACGAGCTCGCCGCTCGCGAGGATCGGGTCCACCCGACGGCCGAGCTCCGACCCCTCGGCGATCGCCGCACGGAACATCTCCCCCGTCGAGACGTGGGGGATCCCGTGCTCGGCTGCGATGCGGGTCGCCTGGGTTCCCTTCCCGGAGCCCTGCGGCCCCAAGACGAGGAGATTCACCGCAGGAAGCCCTCGTAGTTCCGCATCATCATCTGCGACTCCATCTGGCGCATCGTGTCGAGCGCGACGCCGACCGCGATCAGCACCGACGTGCCACCGAGCGCACGGGCGTTCGCCTGCGAGAAGCCGCCGTAGCGAATGAAGAGGCTCGGCGCGACGGCCACCGCGGCGAGATAGAGCGAGCCGGGCAGCGTCAGCCGTGTGAGGACGCGGTCGAGGTACTGCGCCGTTGGCGGCCCGGGGCGGATGCCGGGGATGTAGCCACCGTGCTTGCGGAGGTTGTCGGCCTGGTCGACCGGGTTGAACTGCACCGCCGTGTAGAAGAACGTGAAGACGATGATCATGCCGCCCTCGATCAGCAGGTAGAGCCAGTCGCCGGGCTGGAAGTACGTGTTGACGAAGTCCTGGGTGGCGGGGAAGTACTGGGCCATCGTCGGCGGAAAGGCGAGCACGGCGGCCGCGAAGATCACGGGGATGACGCCCGCCATGTTGACGCGGAGCGGCAGGTACGTCGAGCCGCCCGACGTCATCCGGCGGCCGACCATCCGCTTCGCGTACTGGATCGGGATCTTGCGCTGGCCTTCCTGGACGAACACGACCGAGGCGACGATCGCGAGCGCGACGAGCGGGAAGAAGATCCGCTCCATCGGGCCGCCGTTCCACCAGGCCGTGACCCCGAGCGGCAGGCTCGTGAGGATCGAGGCGAAGATGAGGATCGAGATGCCGTTACCGATGCCGCGCTTGGTGATCTGCTCGCCCATCCACATGAGGAGGACGGTGCCGACGGTCAGCGTCACGATGATGAGCACCATCCGCCCCGCGTTTGCCTGCAGGACGTCCTGGTTGCGGAAGAGGAACGCGTAGCCGAGCGCCTGTGCTGCCGCGAGGGCGACGGTCAGATAGCGCGTGTACTGGTTGATCTTCGCGGTGCCGGACTCGCCCTCCTTCTGGAGCTCGGAGAGGCGCGGGACGACGACCGTCATCAGCTGGACGATGATCGACGCCGTCACGTACGGCATGATCCCGAGCGCGAACACCGAGAACTGCGAGAGCGCGCCCCCCGAGAACAGGTTCAGGAGGTTGAAGATCCCGCCCGTGCGGGAGAGGTACTGGTCGATCGCGTCCGCGTTGACCCCCGGTGCGGGGATCCACGACCCGAGGCGGTAGAGCCCCAGGATCATCGCCGTGAAGAGCAGGCGCTTCCTGAGCTCCGGGACCCGCCAGGCGTTCGCGAGCCAGCTGAACATGCGCGGCGTCCGCGCTGCGCGCGGAGGCTAGGCCTCCTCGCCGGGCTCGTCCGCGGAGGCCGCGGGCTCGTCTGGGGGCTCGGGCTCCTCGTCCTGCGCCGCGGGCTTGGCCCTGTGCGCCTTCGGCTTACGCTCGACGGGCTCGCCACGGAGCCACGTCACGGTGCCCCCGGCGGCCTCGATCTTCTGGCGCGCGCTCTTCGAGAAGCCGTGCGCGGAGACGGACAGCGCCTTCGAGAGCTCGCCGATGCCGAGGATCTTGACGTCGACCGACACTTTGCGGATCAGCCGCCTCGCCTTGAGCGTCTCCGGCGTCACCTCCGCGCCTGCCTCGAAGCGATCTTCGAGGTCGCGCAGGTTGACGGGCTGGCTGTACGTGCGGAACGGCCCGATCGGCATGGCGTCGGCGGACGTATTGCCGCGCAGCTTCGGCAACCGCATGTCGAGCGGCATCTGGCCGCCCTCGAACCCGGCGGCCATCTTGTGCGACCCCGAGCGGGACTTCTGCCCCTTGATGCCGCGGCCCGCGTACCGGCCCTTGCCGGAGCCGAGGCCGCGCCCGACGCGCTTCCGGTCCTTGCGCGCCTGGGCGGGGCTGAGCGAATGGAGGTTGAGCTCGTCGGCCACGTCAGTCCTTTCCGGCCCCGTCGACCCGGGTAACGGTCACGAGGTGCGCGACGTGGCGCAGCTGCCCGTCGAGCACGGGGCCCGTGGTGTGCTCGGCGCTCTTTCCGATCCGGCCGAGGCCGAGCGCCCGAAGCGTCCCCTGGTGCGCCCGGGTCTGGCCGATCGTGCTCCGGATCTGCGTGACCTTCACGGTGCTCACGCCGCGGGCTCCTCGCCGGCGGGCTGCTCGGCAGCCTGCTCGACCGTGGTGTCCGCCGCGCGGAACGGGAGCACGTCCTTGATCGACTTCCCGCGCGACCGCGCGACCTCCTCGGGCCGCCGGAGCCGCTTCAGGCCGTCGACGGTGGCGCGCGCCATGTTGATCGGGTTCGTCGTGCCGAGGCTCTTCGCGAGCACGTCACGGATCCCGGCCAGCTCGAGCACGGCGCGGACGCCGCCGCCCGCGATCACGCCGGTCCCCTCGCTCGCCGGCCGCAGCACGACGCGCGCGGCGTCGAACCGCCCCGTGATCTCGTGCGTGATCGTCGCCCCGTGCTTGGGGACGGTGAAGATGTTCTTCTTCGCGTCGTCGACGGCCTTCGAGATGGCGAGTGGGACCTCCCGCGCCTTCCCGTACCCGACGCCGACGCGGTCGACCTCGTCACCGACCACGACGAGAGCGGTGAACGAGAAGCGCCGGCCGCCCTTGACGACCTTCGCGACGCGGTTGATCTCGATCACGCGCTCCTTGAGCTCGCGTGACTCGGCTACCTCGGCAATGCTCATCTCAGAACCGTAGCCCTCCCTCGCGCGCGCCCTCGGCGAGCGCCTTGACGCGTCCGTGGTAGAGATACCCGCCGCGGTCGAAGACGCAGCGCTCGATGCCCGCGTTCATCGCGGCCTGGGCCAGCGCCTTGCCGACCTCGGCAGCCTGCTCGGTCTTCGTGCCCCTGAAGGAGCGCTTCCCGAGCCAACTCGCCGAGGCGAGCGTGCGGCGCGACTCGTCGTCGACGAGTTGCGCGAAGATCCCGCGGTTCGAGCGGAACACGACCAGGCGCGGCCGCTCGGCCGTGCCCGAGACCTTGCCGCGCACGCGGCGGTGGCGGCGCAGGCGAGCTTCCCTCACCGACGTGCTCATGCGCGCTTCCCGACCTTTCTCCGCACGTGCTCGCCCTGGTAGCGGATGCCCTTGCCCTTGTACGGCTCGGGAGGGCGCACCTTGCGGATCTCGGCGGCCGTCTGGCCGACGGCCTGCTTGTCCGTTCCCTTGACGATCACCTGGGTCGGCTGCGGGACGTCGAAGGAGATGCCCTCCCGCGGGATCACGGTGACCGGGTGCGAGAAGCCGACCGACAGCTCGAGGTCGGAGCCCTTGAGCTG
>JBKPNM010000036.1:0-12432 GCA_046732615.1 Actinomycetota bacterium
TGCGGAGTTCGGCTACCTGCTGCTCTGGGTGATCCTCACGGCCAACCTGATGGGGATGGTGATCCAGTCGATGAGCGCGAAGCTCGGGATCGCCACCGGGATGAACCTGCCCGAGGTCTGCCGGGAGCGGTTCCCGCGCACCGCCTCGTTCCTCCTCTGGATCCAGGCGGAGCTGATCGCGATGGCGACCGACCTCGCGGAGTTCATCGGCGCCGCGATCGGCCTCAACATCCTCTTCGGGATCCCGCTCTTCCCCGCCGCGCTGATCACGAGCGTGGCGGCGTTCGCGATCCTCGCCCTCCAGGCGCGCGGCTTCCGTCGCCTGGAGGCGGTGATCGCCGCCTTCATCGGGGTGATCGTCGTGGCGTTCGCGGCACAGGTCTTCCTCGCCGACCCGGATCGCGCCGACGTCGTCAAGGGGTTCGTGCCCGGGTTCGAGGGATCGGAGAGCGTCCTCCTCGCCGTCGGCATCCTCGGCGCGACGGTGATGCCGCACGTGATCTACCTCCACTCGGCGCTCACGCAGCACCGCGTGATCGGCGCGACGGAGGAGGAGAAGCAACGGATCTTCCGCTTCGAGCTCGTCGACGTCGTGATCGCGATGGGCATCGCCGGGATCGTCAACATGAGCATGCTGGTGATCGCCGCAGCCGTGTTCCACGAGAACGGCCTGACGGACGTCGGCGACGACCTCGTCCAGGTGGCGAACCAGCTCGGGGCGCACCTCGGAAGCCACGCGGACGTCCTCTTCGGCGTCGCGCTGCTCGCGTCGGGGCTGTCGTCGTCGAGCGTCGGGACGCTGGCGGGTCAGATCGTGATGCAAGGGTTCATCCGGCGCCGGATCCCGCTCTTCCTCCGCCGCGCGATCACGATGGCGCCGGCGCTCGTGATCATCGCCGTCGGGATCGACGCCTCGCGGGCGCTCGTGCTGAGCCAGGTCGCGCTCTCGTTCGGGATCCCGTTCGCACTCGTCCCGTTGCTCTGGTTCTGCCGCGACCGTTCGCTGATGGGCGAGCTCGTGAACCGGCGGTCGACGACCGTGCTCGCGACCGCGATCGCCGCGCTGATCATCGGACTCAACGTCTTCCTGCTCGAGCAGACCCTTCTCTAGCCCGCGGGCAGGCGCTTGCGCGCGACGAGCCTGCCGAGCCGCCGGCGCTCTTCGGAGCTCGTGAAGCCCAGCACGGCGAGCGCCAGCGGGTACGCCAGGATGAGCACGACGACCGGCGCAAGGCCGGCGTCGAGCTCCTTGCCGATCACGGCGAGGCCGACGGCCGCCAGCGCCGCCGTGGCCACGCGGCGCCACTGGTAGGGCACCGGGTAGATGTGCTGCGACCACCAAGCCATCCCGATCGCCATCGTCGTGTACGCAGCGACGGTGGCGAGCGCGGCGCCCATCATCCCGTAGGGCGGGATCAGGACGAGGTTGAGCACGACGTTGACGAGCGCCGCAGCACCGGTGACGACCCAGTTGAACTGCGTCCTGCGCGCACGTCCGACGCCGATCGCGATCACGATGTAGGCCCCGTACGAGACGGTCGCGAACGCGAGCGGGCCGACGACGGTCGCCGACTCGGCGAACCGGGGCGCTGCGAGCAGGTCGACGAGCCACGGCGAGAGAAGCGTGAGGGCGAGCGCGACCCAGGCCGTCACGACGGTGAGGTACGTCAAGACGTAGGCGTACGTGCGGCGGGCCTCGCGCTCGTCCTTGATCGAGTACGCGAACGCGGGCCACGCCATACGGAACGCCGTGAGGAGCAGCACCATCGCCGAGGCGACGCGGACGCCGACCGAGTAGAGGCCGGCCTCGGCGACGTCCGCGAGCTTGACGAGGAAGAAGCGGTCGCTGAAGTTCGTCACCCACAGGAACAGCGCGGTCGGCACGAGCGGGATGCCGAAGCGGTTCATCTGGCGCAGCAGGTCGCGGTCGAACTGGAGGCCGAGCTGCTCGCGCCGGTAGCCGAGGAGCGCGAGGTACACGATCAGCGTCCCGCTGAAGTTTCCGACGATGACGCCGATCGCGCCCCTCTCGAGCGAGACGACGAGCAGGAGCGTGAACGCGATCGTGATGAAGACGTTCGCGAGGCTCGCGCAGACGAACGCGACGGAGCGTTCCTCGACGCGGAACAGTGACGTCATCTGCTCGTAGTTGACGGTCGCCCAGAGCGCGACGCCGGCTGCGCGCACGAGGTTCGCCGCGTCGGCGTCCCCGAAGAGGAGCGTCGAGATGGGGCTCGCCAACAGCAGGAGCAGCGCGAGCCCGAGCGTCCCGCCGCCCATCGTGAACCAGAACGACGTCCGCAGTACCCGCAGCCGCCCGTCGTCGTCCTCCACGTCGAAGTAGAACCGGAAGAACGCGCTCGTGATGCCGGCCCGCAGCACGAGCCCCATCACCGTGGTGAGGGCGAGGAGCGTCTCGATCTGCCCGTAGTCGGAGGGCGTCAGGTAGCGCGTGTACAGCGGCAGGAGGAGGACCGCGATGATCCGCGAGACGAGCCCCCCGATGCCGTAGATCGCCGAGTGCCGCCCGAGCCGGCGGAGCTGCTGCGCGAGGCCCGGCACCGCGGAGCGATCGCCGAGCCCCGGGCCGCTCGGCACGGCCGTGTCGAGGTCGCTCTCGCCTAGCGGGAAAGCGGCGGGCAGGTCGGTCGCCGGCTCGCCGCGGCGTGGAGCGGGCAACGCCCTGCGTCGGCCGGCCGCCGATTCGACCACCGCCGAGTAGACGTCGAGCAGCGCGTCGGTCACGCGGTCGAGGTCGTGGACGCGCTCGACGTAGTGGCGCGAGGCGGCGCCGAGCTCGCCGCGGCCGCGCGGGCCGAGGTCGACGAGCTCGGCGAGCCGCTCGTGCAGCGTCTCCGCCGACGCGTTGACGACGGGAACCTCGACGCCGTACGCCTCCTCGGTGCGGCGCACGGCCTCGTCGTGCAGGAACGTGATGACGGGCTTGCCGAGCGCCATGCACTCGATCGCAAAGAGGCCGTACCAGCCGGCGTTGAGCTGATCGACGACGATGTCCGCATCGCGGTAGCGGGCGAGCGCCTCGTCGTGACGGAGGCCCTCGACGATGCGGAGGTCGACGTCGAGCCCGGCGCACGCCTCGATGACGTGATCCGTTCCCTTGCGGCGGCGCGACGACGGCGCATGGACCACGACCGGGCGGCGGCGCGTCGACGCGGCGACGGGGACGATCGAGCGGAGGTCGATGCCGGGGGGGATCACCGCGGCGTCCGGGACCCAGCGGCTCGCGTCGTAGCTGCCGACGAGCTCGGCGTTCGCCTTCGTCCCGTACGCGAGCTCCTCGCGGGTCTTGCCGCGGATGTCCGAGCCGAGGTAGTGCATCACCGAGCGCTTTCCGAACGCGCGCAGGATCGGGAACTGGAGCGACTGCGGGACGAGCGTCAGCCCGAACGTGAAGTGGAAGAGATCCGTGCGCGGCAGGAGCTCGGCGAGCACCCTCCACTGCGCGAGCTGACGGCGGACGAGCCCGCCGTGGAGCTCCAGCGACCGGTCGGCCTCGGGATGCAGCGTGTAGCGGTTGAAGACGACGAGCGACGCCTCGACGCCTCGCCGCCGCAGCGCCTGGACGTTCGTCCACGGCACGCCGGCCGTGTTGACGGGGCAGTGGACGACGCGGAGCGGACGTCCCCTGGTCGGGCTCATGGGTCCCATTCGAGCTGGTCGAAGTAGCGAAGCGCCGTCCGGCCGGGCCGGATGCGGGCCCGCAGCGCTGCGAGCTCGTCGTCGGAGATCTCGCCGAGCGCGCGCTTGACTCCGAGGTAGGGGAGGTTCAGGTCCTCCTGGTAGACGATCGTCGAGATCCGGGGGTTGATCTCGATCACCTGCTCGCCGACGAGCTGGATGTTGAAGAACCACTCGATGCCGAGCTCGGCGACGATCCGGTCGGCGATGTCCATCAGCTGCGGCGCGTCGAGCGTGACGAAGTACATCGCGAGCCCGGCCCGCATCGCCTCGCGCGTCTTTGCGTGCCCGAGGACGACGCGGCGGCCGTCGGCGATGCCGTCGAGCGTCCGCTCGCCGCCCGTCGCGAGCTCCATCACGAGCAGGTCCGGGCCGCCCTCGTCGGGAAGGAGCTCGACCGCCTCCTCGAGCCGCATCGCGATCGAGCCCGGCCGCTCGTGGAGCAGCTGGTGGGCGCGGTCGACGGTCGGGTCGAGCACCCGGAACCCGCGCGACCCCGACGAGAAGACGGGCTTGAAACAGACGGGCCGGTTGGGGTAGCCGAGCTCGCGCGCAGCCGCGTCGACCGCGGCCGCGCCGCTGACGCGCCGGAATGCGGGCGCCGGGACGCCGAGCCGGTGGAGGAGCGCGTAGCTCTCCGCCTTGTCGTTCGACCGGTGGATCGTGTCGGGGCCCGAGACGAAGACGGGGACGGGGAATCGCTCGCGGTGTGCGGCGAGGCCCTCGAGGTCGAACGACGATTGCGGCAGGACGACGTCGACGGATTCACGCTCGACCACGTCGAGCACCGCGTCGGCGAAGCCCGGATCCGGCCCCGCCGGGACGCGGTGGAAGGCATCGCACAGGTGGCGGCCGACCGATCGCTCGGACATGTCGGTGCCGACGAGCCGCACCTCCCGCTCGCCGTTTTCGCGCAGCGCGCGGAGCAGGGCGGCGGTGCCGGGGGCGCCCGACGCGGAGACGAGCACGGTGACGCGACGAAGCGTCACGCGAGGTCGATCCTGTCCTCCGCGAGCTGGGCCAGCCGCCGCTCGCGCTCGACGTCGAGCATCGCGCGCATCGTCTGTCCCATCGTCCCTCCCGGGTAGACCCAGATCTCGGGGTGCGTCAGGAGCTGGAGCCACGGAAACGCGCCGGCGCGAAGCTCCGAGTGTGGGCAGCCGGAGCGCCAGTGCTGGTTCGAGTCGGAGCGGTACGTCGCGGGGTCGAAGTAGCCCGGTTGCATGACGTTCACCGCTGCGGCGATCGGAGCGCTCATGTACTCCGGGTGGGGGTTGTGCCACGCGACCACGGGGTCGAAGCGGTCGTCGAGCGTTGCGTTCGGGTAGACGGCGTGGAGACCGACGCGGTGCCCGAGGTCGCGCAGGCGCGCGATCGTGCGCGCTCCTTCTGTCGACGCGAGGTTGTAGAAGACGGACTCCGTCATCAGGAAGTACGTGGCGGTCGCCTCCTTGTCGGCCTCGAGCTCGGCCAGCTGCAGCGCGGCATCCAGCGAGAGGTCGACGTCGTGACGGAGGAGCACGTCGCCCGCGCGCGGCGGCGCGTCGAAGCCGGCAAAGCGGTACCCGCCTGCACGGGCGGCGTCGAGCAGCTCTGCGTAGTGGTCGAGGTCGAACGCGCAGCTCATTCGACCTCGACCTCGAGCAGCCGGGCGGCCGCCTCGGCGCGCTCGAGCGCCTCGATCGAGGTGTCCGCGGTCGCGATCACGTAGCCGCGACGATCGCCGTCGAGCCGGACGGGACGGATCGTCTCGCCCTCGGTGAGGTACGTCTCCGCCTGCACGACGCCGTCGGCTGCGAGGACCGGGTCGAGCGAGCCGATGCGGGTCACGCGGCCCGTGGGCAGCGGCCCGGGGGAGGCAGTCAGGAAGCGGATCGCGAGCGGCTGCGAGAAGCGCGGCAGGGCGAGCTCGTCGGGCACCTCCTCTCCGAGCGCGAAGCGAAACGCGAGCTCGACGAGGTCGACCCCGACGGCATGGCGGACGAGGTCCGCCATCTGCCCTCCCGGGATCCGAGCGGCGACCTCCACGACGGAGACGCTGCCGTCGGCCGACGCGATCAGCTGTGGAAACGCGATGCCGTCGCGAAGGC
Source organism: Actinomycetota bacterium (assembly GCA_046732615.1). Classification (GTDB taxonomy): domain Bacteria; phylum Actinomycetota; class Thermoleophilia; order Gaiellales; family Gaiellaceae; genus Gaiella. The sequence continues at coordinate 5,790 of JBKPNM010000036.1, forward strand.
CGAGCGCCGCTACGCTCCGCTCGGCGGTGCGCTCGGCGAGCGCGAGCTGGTCGGAATGGATCGTCGCGGGGTAGACGTGGATCCACCCGACGCCGAACCCGACGCCGGGAGGGCGCAGGCGGTCGGAGAGCGTCACGAGCCGTGCTTCTCCGGCGCGCGCGACGACGATCCCGTTCATCTCCGTGCCCTCGACGAAGCGCTCGAGGATCGCCTCTCGCGCGGGCGACTCCGCGAGCGCCGAGTGCAGGTGCGACTCGAGGTCGCCGGGCGCGTCGATCCGGAAGACGCCGCGCTGGCCGCCCGAGTCGACCGGCTTCAGCACCGCCGGGAGACCGACGGACTCGATCGCCGACCGCCCTTCGGCGAGGTTCCGGACGGCGGCGTATCCGGGCTGCGGGATGCCTTCTTCGGCGAGCGTCCGCCGCATCGCCAGCTTGTGGGTCATCCGATGCGCGACGTCGGTGCCGATCGACGGGAGGCCGAGCCGCTCGGTCACGGCCGCGACCACGGGCACCGCGCGGTCGGCGGAGACCGTCAGGATGCCGTCGACGGCGTGGCGTCTGGCGACCTCCTCGACGGCGTCGACGTCGGCGAAGTCGACGACCTCGGGCACGTCCGCGAGCCTCAGGCCGAGCGCGTCCGGGTTGCGGTCGACGGCGACGACGCGCAGCCTGCGCTCGCGCGCCTGGACGATGGCGCGCCGTTGATGACGGCCGGCGCCCACGAAGAGGATGCTCGACACGGCGCGATGCTAGACGAGTGGCTCCGCGGTCTCGGGCGTGGCGGCCGCGACGTTGTGGCTCGGGGACGCTCGTGTGTCGTTCCCCGAAGGTCGACTCGTCGGTGGTCGCCTGTGGAGCGATTGCCCCAGAAGCGGCACAGTCTCGTGACCCATCCGTTGCGGTTCTCACGTTACGCTCAAGCCGTGGGGAGGAGGTCGGTGGCCCAAGGCCATGGCCGTTTCGGACATGGCGGGTTGCGCGCCGGCCGGCACACCGCGACGAGAGAGCCGCAGCCCGGTCGCGGAGGAGCACGACTACGATCCCCGCGTGTCGCTGACGGGGAAGCGTGTGCTGATCACGGGCGGTGCCGGCTTCATCGGCACGACCCTCGCCGGGCGCCTGGTCGACGCCAACGAGGTCGTCGCGGTCGACAACCTCCATCGCGACGCGCTCTCCGGCACCGAGCTCTCCGAGCACCCGAACTTCCGCTTCGTCGAGGGCGACGTGCTCGATCTGCCCCGGCTGTCCGAGCTCGCCCAGGGGTGCACGCACCTGGTGCACGCGGCGGGGATCGCAGGGGTCGACACCGTGCTCGCGAGCCCCGTGCGGACGATGCGCGTCAACGTGATCGGCACCTACAACGCGCTCGAGGCGGCCCTCACGACGCGGGACACGCTCGAGCGGCTCGTCGAGTTCTCGACGAGCGAGGTGTTCGGGCAGCACGCGTTCAACGTGCACGAGGCTCAGGTCACGACGATCGGCTCGGTGGGCGAGGCTCGCTGGACGTACGCCGTCTCGAAGCTCGCCGGCGAGCACATGGCGCACGCCTACCACTCGGAGCTCGGCGTGCCCGCCGTCTCCGTCCGTCCCTTCAACATCTACGGGCCGGGTCAGATCGGCGGCGGCGCGATCCGCGCGTTCATCGAGGCGGCCCTCGCCGGTCGCGACCTCGAGATCCACGGCGACGGGGCGCAGATCCGCGCGTGGTGCTACGTCGACGACATGGTCGAGGGAATGCTGCTCGCACTCGAGCATCCGAACGCCGTCGGCGAGAGCTTCAACATCGGCAATCCGCGCTCTGCCGTGACGATCTACGACCTCGCGACACGGATCAAGCGAATCACCGGCTGCCCGGGTGAGATCCGCTTCGTTCCGCTCGACTACACCGACGTCGAGCTGCGGATCCCCAACGTCGAGAAGGCGCGCTCGTTGCTCGGCTTCGACGCGCGCGTCGAGCTGGACGAGGGCCTCGAGCGGACGGTCGCCTGGTATCGCTCACGCCTCGGCGCCCCCGCGTGAGCGACCCCATTCGGCTCGCCCGGCCCGACGTCGGCGAGGCCGAGCTCGCGGCCGTCGCGGACGTACTCGCAAGCGGACAGCTCACGATGGGACCGCGGGTCGAAGCCTTCGAGACGGCGCTGGCGCGGACGGTCGGCACGGCGGAAGCCGTCGCGGTCTCCTCGGGGACGGCCGCGATCCATCTCGCGCTGCTCGCCGTTCGCGTCGGCCCGGGCGACGAGGTGATCGTGCCCGCGTACACGTTCCCCGCGACGGCCAACACCGTCGAGCTCTGCGGGGCCCGTGCCGTGCTCGTCGACGTCGACCCCGAGACGTTCCTCCTGCGGCCGGAGCTCGTCGCCGAGGCCGTCACGCCACGCACACGCGCCGTCCTCGCCGTCCACCTCTTCGGCCGGCCGGTCGCATGGGAGGAGCTCCAGACGGCCGTCCCGCAGGACGTCGTGCTGATCGAGGACGCCGCCGGCGCCCTCGGTGCACGCTACCGCGGGACCCCGTGCGGCGCGCTCGGGCTGCTCGCCTGCCTCTCGTTCCACCCGCGCAAGATCGTCACGACCGGCGAGGGCGGGGCGGTCACGACCGACGAGGGAGAGCTCGCCGCGGCCGTCCGCCGCCTCCGCCACCACGGCATCACGCCCGGGACGCCGATGGACATCGCGTCGCCGGGCTTCAACTACCGGCTTCCGGACGTCCTCTGCGCGCTCGGGATCACGCAGCTCGAACGGCTCGAGGGGCTGCTCGCCGCACGCGAGCGCGTCGCCGGCTGGTACACCGAGCGCCTCCAGCACCTCGTCGCGACGCCGTCGGCGGACGAGGGCGACGGGCACGGCTGGCAGGCATACGTCGTCGCCCTCGAGCGGCGCGACGAGGCGCTCGAGCGGCTCCGTGCGGAGGGCATCGAGGCGCAGATCGGCACCTACGCGGTGCATCGGCTGTCTGCGTACCGCGACCGCGGGTCGTTCCCCGGCGCCGACGAGGCGTTCGACCAGGCGCTCGCGCTGCCGTTCGCAGGGACCATGACAGAGGACGAGGTCGACCGCGTTGCGACGGCGCTCGCGCGCTACGCCTAGCCTGCAAGACGGGCGAGGCTGAAGCCGCGGCCGTGCGCCTCCGCGGTCAGAGGCAGATGTCGTCGGGGCGGACCGGAACCCGCGCGAGTGGTCGCCCGGTCGCGTCGCGGAGGGCCGACACGATCGCCGCCGTCGAGACGACCGTCGGCGGCTCGCCGACCCCCTTCACGCCGTAGGGAGCGTCGGGCTCCGGCACTTCGACGAGCTCGATGTCGACGGGGGGCATGTCCAGCGCGGTCGGGATCAGGTAGTCGGTGAAGCTCGCATTCAAGATCTGCCCGTCGCGCGTCACGATCTCCTCCATGAGCGCGAGCCCGAGGCCCTGCGCGGCACCGCCCTCGATCTGCCCCTCGACTGCGAGGGGGTTGACCGCGGCGCCGACGTCCTGGGCGGTGCCGATCCAGACGACGCGCGTCAGTCCGAGCTCGACGTCGACCTCGACCACGACCCGCATCGCCGCGACGGCGAGGGCGACGTGCGCGCGCTCGCCCGTGACCTGCCCCGTCTCCGGGTCGAGCGGCGTCGTCCGGGGATGACGGTAGACGCGCTCGACGTCGACCTCGCCGCCGCCCTGCCGCTCGCGCTCCTCGAGGGCGGCACGGCACGCGTCCCGCACGGCGCCGGCCGCCATCCACGTCATCCGAGATGCCGATGCGGATCCGGCGGAGCCGACGGCGGCGGTCGTGTGCGGCGCCAGCGCGACGTCGTCGGTGCCGAGCTCGGTGCGCGCGACCTGGAGGAGCACGCCGACCACGCCCTGACCGACCTCGGAAGCCGCAGAGTGAACGAGCGCGCTCCCGTCCTCACGGAGGACGACGCGCGCCGCACAGAAATCGTCGAAGCCCTCCGAGTAGCAGATGTTCTTGAAGCCGACCGCGAACCCGACACCTCGACGGATGCCCTCGCCGCGCGTCGTGTTGCCGGCACCGCCGGGGAGCCGGAGCGGGTCCCGCGGCAGATTCTCCGCCGCGGGCACCGGTAGCTCGGCCGCGCGCCGGATGACGTCCTTCGTGGGCAGCGAGCCCGTGACGAGCTGCCCCGTGGGCAGGCGGTCGCCGGGCTCGAGCGCGTTCAGCAGGCGCAGCTCGACGGGGTCGATCCCGAGCTCCGCGGCCAGTCGGTCCATCTGCGCCTCGCCGGCGAAGCACGTCTGCACGGCGCCGAAGCCGCGCATCGCGCCGCACGGCGGGTTGTTCGTGTAGACCGCCGTCGATTCGATCAGCGCGTTGTCGACCCGGTACGGGCCGACGGCGAACGACGCGGCGTTCGAGGCGACGGCGGTCGAGCTCGACGCGTACGCGCCGCCGTCGAGGACGATCTGCATGCGGACGCACGTGAGCCGGCCCTCGCGGGTCGCACGGTGCTCGCAGCGGATGCGCGCGGGATGGCGGTGGACGTGCCCGGTGAACGACTCGGCCCGGCCGTAGACCATCTTCACGGGTCGGCCGGTGTGCAGCGCGAGCAAAGAGCCGTGGATCTGCATCGAGAGGTCCTCACGGCCGCCGAACGCCCCGCCCACACCCGAGAGGTGGATCCGCACCTGCTCCGGACGCAGCGCCAGGCACGGGGCGACCTGGTCGCGGTCGACGTGCAGCCACTGGGTCGCGACGTAGACGTCGACGCCACCCTCCCCGTCGGGAACGGCGAGGCCCGACTCGGGGCCGAGGAACGCCTGGTCCTGGATGCCCAGCTCGTACTCGCCTGCGACCACGACGTCGCCGACGGTGTCCGGGTCGCCGTGGCTGATCACCATGTGGCGCACGACGTTCGGGCGGGGGTCGTCCCGGTAGCCGTGGCCCATCGTCGGCCGGTCCGGGTGGAGCGGCTCCTGCTCGAGCGCGCGCTCCATGTCGACCACGGGCTCGAGCGGCTCGTACTCGACGGCGACCGCCGCAACGGCCTCTCGTGCCTGCTCCGGGTGCTCGGCCGCGACGACCACGATCGGCTCACCCACGTAGCGCACCCGGTCGATCGCGAGGACGGGCTGGTCGGCGAACTCGAGGCCGTAGAGCTTCGCGCCGGGCACGTCGGCGTGCGTGAGCACCGCGTGGACGCCCGGGACGCGTAGCGCGGCCGACAGGTCGACCTCCACGATCCGGGCGTGCGGGTGCGGGCTGCGGAGCGTGTCGCCCCAGAGCATCCCGGGCGCCGAGAGGTCGCTCGCGTACTCGAACTCACCGGTCACCTTCGGCACCGCATCGTCGCGGAGCACCCGCTCGCCGATCCGGCCGACCGTCAGGCGGGTGCGCGTGCCGACCGCGCTCACGCGCGCTCCGCGGCGAGGCGCACGGCGTCGAAGATCTTCGCGTAACCCGTGCAGCGGCACAGGTTGCCGGAGAGCGCCTCGCGGATCTGGTCGTCGCCCGGGTGCGGAGAGCGCTCGAGCAGATCGGCGACCGCGACGACGAGCCCGGGAGTGCAGAAGCCGCACTGGACTGCGCCCGCGTCGACGAACGCCTGCTGAACGGGATGCAGCCGGTCGTCGCGCGCGAGTCCCTCGACCGTGACGACCTCGTGCCCCTCCGCTTGCGCACCAAGGACGAGGCAGGAGCAGACGAGCTCGCCGTCGAGCAGCACCGAGCAGGAGCCACACTCGCCCTGCTCGCAGGCGTTCTTCGAGCCGGGGAGCTCGAGCGTGTCGCGAAGCAGCGTGAGGAGGCTTTCGCCGCCCCACAGGTCGGCCTCCCGGGGCTCGCCGTTGACGGTGAGGGCGATCCTCACGAGCGCAGGCACCGCTCGAGGGCGCGGCCGGTGAGCACGCGGAGCGCATGACGGCGGTACGCGGCCGTCGCGCGGACGTCGTCGATCGGCGCGGCCGCCTCGGCGACCAGGGTGGGGAGGGCGGAGGCGTCGGCGAGCGGCAGGGCGACACGCCGGGCCGTCTCGGCCGCCGAGCCGAAGGCCGCGCGCACCTCGCCCGCCTCGCGGTCGACGACGACGCTGAGCGAGCAGATCGCGATCACCATCGCGTTCCTCGGACCGACCTTCATGAACGTCTGCGCGCCGCCGCGCGGCCTCACTCGCACGGCGGTCACGAGCTCGTCCGGCTCGAGGGCGGTCCGCTTCACGCCGAGCAGGAACTCCTCGAGCGGCAAGGTGCGAACGCCGCGGACGCTCGCGAGCTCGACCTCCGCCCGCTCGGCGAGGAGCGGCGGCAGCGCGTCGCCGGCCGGGGAGGCAGTGCCGAGGTTGCCGCCGATCGTGCCGCGGTTCCGGATCTGCGGCGAGCCGACGGCGCGCGAGGCCTCGGCGAGCGCGGGGAGCTCGTGCGCGAGCGGGGCCGCCATCGCCTCGGTGTACGTGAGGCCGGAACCGAGCCGCAGCGAGCCGTTCTCCCGCGACCAGCCGCGGAGCTCCGCCACCTCGTTCAGGTTGAGCACGGCGGCCGGCCTGCTCCGGTCGAAGTTGAGCGCCACCATCACGTCCGTGCCGCCCTGAATCGGCAGGGCGTCGGGGTGCTCGGACTTGAGCCTCAGCGCCTCGTCGAGCGAGCGCGGCGTAAGAACCTCCACAGCCTACGGCTCCGGTTTGGTTGGAACTCTCGCTATCACGGAC
>JBKPNM010000037.1:0-4179 GCA_046732615.1 Actinomycetota bacterium
AGCTCGGCGTGCGCGCGGACGCGGACGCGGTCGCCCTGCGGCGGGCGGCGCAGCTGTACGCCTCCGGCAAGCGCGCCGCCGCGGGGCGGTCGTTCGCGCGTCTCGACTCGGTCGAGGCCCGCGTCGGCCAGGCGTTCGCGCGCTGGCCCGACGGCACGGTCGAGCGCATGAACAGGCTTGCAGGCCTGCACGCGCAGGACGCGGTGGTGCAGCTCAATCTCGGCGTCGCCCTCTTCTGGGCGGGTCTCCCGGGTGCGCAGGACGCATGGCGCGCCGCCGCAGCCTCGGAGCCCGACTCGCCGTACGCGGTCGCCGCCGGCAACCTGCTGCACCCGGAGTACGCGCGCGGGCTGCCGGTGTTCGTCGCGACGGCGCCGCTCCCGGCCGGGCTCGAGGGCCTCTCGCCGCCGGCGCAGCTCGACCTGCTCCGCCGCAACGCGGCAACGAGCGTCGGCGGCAAGCTCCTCTACGGCGTCGCGCTTCAACGGCTCGGCATGCAGCGCTCGGCCGAGCGGATCTTCTCCGAGGCGGCGCGCGAGGCCCCGGCCGACGCGGAGGCGCAGGTCGCGGCGGCGGTCGGTCGCTTCGACAAGGCTCGTCCGGCCGATGCGTTCTCTCGCCTCGGCCCGCTCACGCGGCGCTTCCCGGACAAGGCGACGGTGCGCTTCCACCTCGGCCTCTTGCTGCTCTGGTCGGGCGAGGTGAAGGAGGCGCGCACGCAGCTCGTCCGCGCGACGACCGTCGAGCCGGGCTCGCCGCTCGCGCGCGAGGCGCGGAAGTACCTCGACGAGCTCGACAAGGCCGGCGTATGACGACGGCGCGGATTTTTGCGGAACGCGGACTTCGTGGCTACCGTGTCGAGCGACGCGACGGAAGGGGCGGTCCTGAGCGCAGCAGCGAGTGATCCGGAACGGACGGCGGCGGCACCGGAGGTCGTTCTCTCCTCGGACGAGGGGCGGGCGCTTCTCGAGTCAGGCCGCGCACAGGGGCGCCTCGACGCAGACGAGGTGGCGCTCGCGCTCGACGAGCTCGACCTCGACCCGGCGCAGATCGACGCGTTCTACGACGCCCTCGACGAGGAGCAGATCGAGGTCGTCGTCCCCGAAGAGGACGCGGCCGAGACCGACGGCGATCGCGTATGGGAGACCGCCGAGCCGGAGATCTCGACCGACACGCTGCAGCTCTTCCTCAAGGACATCGGGAAGGTGCCGCTCCTGACGGCGGCGCAGGAGGTCGAGCTCGCGAAGCGGATCGAGCGCGGCGACCACGGCGCGAAGCAGGCGATGGTCGAGGCGAACCTGCGCCTCGTCGTCTCGATCGCGAAGCGCTATCGCAACCAGGGGCTCCCGTTCCTCGACCTGATCCAGGAGGGGACGATCGGGCTCGTTCGCGCGGCCGAGAAGTTCGACTGGCGCAAGGGGTTCAAGTTCTCGACCTACGCGACGTGGTGGATCCGCCAGGCCGTCGCGCGCGCGATCGCCGACAAGGGCCGCACGATCCGGATGCCCGTCCATGTCGTCGAGAAGCTCAACAAGATCAGCCGCTCCGAGCGGAAGCTCCGCGGCGAGCTCGCCCGCGAGCCGACCTCCGCCGAGATCGCCGCGGACCTCGACCTCGCGCTCGAGGAGGTCGAGCAGATCAAGCGAAGCGCGCAGACGCCCGTCTCGCTCGAGAAGCCGGTCGGCGACGAGGAGGAGTCCGAGTTCGGGCACTTCCTCACCGACGAGTCCGAGCCGCTGCCCGACGAGGCGGCCGAGGTGACGATGCGGCGCGAGGCGCTGCGGTCGATCCTCGGCGCGCTGTCCCCGCGGGAGCGTCAGGTGCTCGAGCTGCGCTACGGGCTCGACGGCCAGCAGCCGCGAACGCTCGACGAGGTCGGCCGCGCGTTCAACGTGACGCGCGAACGGATCCGGCAGATCGAGCACCAGAGCCTGAAGAAGCTCCGCGCGCTCGCGGACGCGGCTGCAGTGCGCGACGTCGCGTGATGCGCGGGCCGGTCGGACAGCTTCGCGACTGGTGGGAACGCCGCCGCCGCGGAAAGCGAAGCCGCATCCTCGACCTGCTCGCCGGGCCGGGCGACGACTCCGGCGGCGCCGGTGTTCGCGAGCCGCGCCGCCCCAGGACGCCTTCGCTTTCGGGTACGGCGGCCGTCGAGCCGCCCCGCGGGTCGGACTGAAGTCCGACCCGGGTGCACGCGGGTACGATCGCGCGCGTGGTCCCGGCCCACGAGCAGCTTGTCGCCGAGCTCGCCGAGCTCATCGCGATCCCGTCGGTCAGCGCTGACGCGGAGCGCGCCGGGGACGTCCGTCGCGCCGCCGAGTGGGTCGCCGCACGGATCGACGCGATGGGCGGCTCCGTCGAGATCCAGGAGCGCGGCGGCCGACCGCTCGTGCTCGGCGAGGTCCGCGCCTCGACCGGGGACGACGTCCCGACCGTGCTCGCCTACGCGCACCTCGACGTCCAGCCGCCCGACCCGCTCGACCTCTGGGAGTCGGATCCCTGGACGCTGACGCAAACCGACGGGAAGCTCGTCGCGCGCGGGATCGCGGACGACAAGGGGCACCTCTACATGCTGCTCGAGGCGACGCGGCTGCTCGCCGCCGCCGGCGAGCTGCCGGTGAACGTGCGGTTCGCGATCGACGCCGAGGAGGAGATCGGGGGCACGTCCGTCGTCGACTGGGTGCAGGAGGACACCGGAGCCGCAGACGTCGCGTTGATCCTGGACGGCGGTTACGCGACGGAGACGCTTCCGAGCTTCTGCACCGCGCTGCGGGGGCTCTGCTACTTCCACGTCACCGCCAGGACGGGCGAGCGAGACCTGCACTCCGGTCTCTACGGCGGCGCCGCGCTGACGGCCACCCACGCGCTCATGGAGATGCTCGCGGCGGTGATGCCGGGGCCCGACGGGCTTCTGCCCGCCCCGCTGCGCGAGGGCATCGTGCCGGCGGCCGACGTGGAGATCCAGGGCTGGGAAGGGCTCCCCGGCGGCGTCGAGGAGCTCGCGTCACACGGTGCCCGGCCCTCCGATCCGCGGGCGGCGGACGACTTCTACCTACGAACCACCGCCGAGCCGGCCGTCACGGTCAACGGCATCGAGAGCGGCTCGGCGCGGCTCCAGAAGACGGTGCTCCCGGTGGAGGCGATCGCGAACGTCTCGATCCGTCTCGCGCCGGGACAGACGACCGCCGCGATCGCGCCGGTGTTCGAGCGGATCCTCCGCGACGCTGCGCCCGACGGGGCCGAGGTCGAGATCGAGCTCTGGTCGACCGGTGAGCCGGCCTACGTCGATCCGGCGATCCCAGCCGTCGTCACCGCGCTCGACGCCTTCGAGCACACGCTCGGGGTTCGGCCGGCCGTCGTCCGCACCGGCGGGTCGATCCCGGTCGTGGCGGCGCTCACCGCACGCGGCGTCCCCGCGATCGTGACGGGCTTCATGCGACCGACGGCCCAGCTCCACTCGCCCAACGAGAACATCCCCGCCGAGGCGTTGCGGGACGGAGTCGAGACGACGATCGAGGTGCTGAGGCGGTTTGCGACCCTCGGCTGACGCCCGCTACGCGGGCCCGCTCGCGGAGGAGCTCGGCGAGGAGGTGCTCGAGCGGTTTCTCCGGTACGTCGCGATCGACACCGAGTCCGACCCCGCCTCGACGACCTACCCCTCCACCGAGAAGCAGCTCGACCTCTCGCGGCTCCTCGTCGACGAGCTTCGCGCGATCGGCCTCGACGACGTCGAGCTGACGGAGCACGGCTACGTGTTCGCGACCGTGCCCGGCACCGTTCCCGACGCCCCGGTCGTCGGGCTGATCGCGCACGTCGACACCTCACCTCAGGCTCCCGGCGGTGGAGTGACGCCCGTCGTGCACCGGCACTGGGGAGGGGAGCCGATCCCGCTGGGCGGCAACCCCACGCAGGTGCTCGACCCCGAGGACATGCCCGGCCTCGCGGACAAGCGCGGTCACGACCTCGTCACGAGCGACGGCACGACGCTGCTCGGCGCCGACGACAAGGCCGGCGTCGCGATCATCGTCACGGCCGCCCACCGCCTGCTCGCCGACGACGCGCCGCGCGCGACCGCGCGGATCGCGTTCACGGTCGACGAGGAGGTCGGCCGTGGGACCGACCACTTCGATCTCGACGCCTTCGGCGCCGACCTCGCGTACACCTTCGACGGCTCCGGGC
>JBKPNM010000038.1:0-19223 GCA_046732615.1 Actinomycetota bacterium
TCGCGACCGGTTTCGTCCTCCAGGTCGTCGAGCCGCACCTGAACGGCCCCGGCGGCGACCTGCCGGCGGTGTTCTGGTCGGCCGAGCGCGGTGAGCCGCTCGTGCTCTGCGCGCAGGGCGTCGCGCCGGCGGGTGCGACCCTCGAGCGCTACCGCTCCGAGGGACTCGACCTCGTTCCCGGGACAGGCCTCCTCGCCGCGTGCGTGCCCGGATCGTTCGGCGGCTGGCTCGCACTGCTGGAAGAGCACGGCACGTGGCGCCTCGCCGACGTGCTGGAGCTCGCGATCGGGTACGCGGAGCACGGCTATCCGGTCGTGCCCGGGATCCCGTTCACGATCCGGGCGGCGGAGTCGCTCCTGCGCGGCTGGCCCGCCTCGGCCGCGCTCTACCTGCCGCCGCCCGAGCCCGGCTCCCTGTTCCGGAACCCGGCGCTCGCGGCCACGTACCGCCGCATCGTCGACGAGTCGCGCGGCGGCTCGCGCGAGCAGGAGATCGAGCTCGCGCGCCGCGTCTTCTACGAGGGGTTCGTCGCCGAGGCGATCGACCGGTTCTCCGCCGAGCACGATGGGGTGCTGAGCGGCGACGACCTCGCCTCCTGGCGCGCGACGTTCGAGGCGCCCGCGACGTTCGACTACCACGGGCTCACGGTCTGCAAGACGCCGCCCTGGGGACAGGGCCCCGTGTTCCTCCAGCAGCTCGCTCTGCTCGCCGGCTTCGACCTCGAGGAGCTCTCGGACACCGAGTACGTCCACACGGTCGTCGAGTGCGCGAAGCTCGCGTTCGCGGACCGCGATGCGTTCTACGGCGACCCCGCCCTCGCCGACGTCCCGCTCGAGCGGCTCCTCTCGGCCGAGTACAACGACGAGCGACGGCGCCTCGTGACGGACGAGGCCTCGGGCGACCTGCGGCCGGGCGGCGGCAGGCTGCCGACGCTCGTCACCGCGACGAGCGCGATCGGCGCTGGCGAACCGACGCAGGCGGTCGGACGCGGCGACACGGTGCATCTCGACGTCGCCGATCGCTTCGGCAACCTCGTCTCGGCGACGCCGAGCGGCGGCTGGCTGCAGAGCTCGCCCGTGATCGCCGAGCTCGGCTGGCCGCTCGGCACGCGCGCACAGATGTTCTGGCTCGAAGAGGGGCTGCCGTCCTCGCTCGTCCCGCGGAGCCGCCCGCGGACGACGCTGTCGCCCTCGCTGGCGCTGCGCGACGGCAGGCCGTACCTCGCGTTCGGCACGCCCGGGGGCGACCAGCAGGACCAGTGGACGCTGCACGCCTTCCTCCGCCACGCCGTCTTCGGCGACGACCTCCAGGCGGCGATCGACGCGCCGAGCTTCCACACCGACCACTTCCCGTCGTCGTTCCACCCGCGGCAGGCGGAGCTGTGCTCGCTCTCGCTCGAGGCTCGCTGGGGCGCGGACGTCGCGGACGAGCTGCGCCGCCGCGGGCACGCGGTCGAGGTGACCGACCCCTGGTCGCTCGGGCGAGTCAGCGCCGTCTCGCGCTTGTCCGACGGAGTGCTGCGCGCCGGAGCGAACCCCCGCGGGATGCAGGGCTACGCCGCCGGCCGCTGAGCGGCGTCCGTCAGCCGACGGTGAGGACGAGCTTGCCCTGAGTCCGGCCCGTCTCGCCGAGCTCGTGCGCGCGGGCGGCCTCGGCGAGCGGGAACGTCTCCGCGACGTGGGGCCGCAGCCGCCCCTCGGCGACGAGCGCCGCCAGCGACTCGAGCCCGGTCCGGTCGGGCTCGACGAGGATCCCCGTCACCTGGACCCTGCCTGCGGCGGCGTCCTGCAAAGGCCCGACGCCCGCGCCGGAGGCGGCCGTGACGAGCACGCCGCCGTCGCGCAGGGTCGGAAGGGCCGCTTCGGCCGCCTCGGGGCCGACGAGGTCGAACACGACGTCGACGTCGTCGACGCGGCCGGCGAGCGGGCCGGTCGTGTAGTCGACCGCCTCGTCCGCGCCGAGCGAGGCGAGGAAGGAGTGCTTCTCAGCGCGCGCGCTGCCGAGCACGTAGGCGCCGCGCGCCTTCGCGATCTGGACGGCCAGGTGGCCGACGCCTCCCGCGGCAGCGAGCACGAGCACGCGCGTGCCCCGCCCGATGTCCGCCGTCTCGACGAGCGCCTGCCACGCGGTCAGCCCGCCCAGCGGCAGCGCGGCTGCCTCCACGTCGGACAGGCCGGCGGGAATCCGGGCGAGCTGCCGCGACGGCGAGGTCGCGTACTCGGCGTACGCCGCGGCCTCGCGCGGGAACCTCGGCATGCCGAAGACGCGGTCGCCGACCGCGAACCGCGTCACGCCGCGGCCGAGCTCGTCGACGACGCCGGCGACGTCCCACCCGACCGTGAACGGCGGCTCGCCGAGCAACCCGCCGCCGCTGCGAACCTTCCAGTCGACGGGGTTCACGCCGGCTGCCGTCACGCGGACGAGCACCTCGGTCGGCGCCGGCTCGGACCGCGGGACGTCGACGAGCTCGAGCACGTCCGGCGGCCCGAGCGTGGTCTGGCGGATCGCTCGCATCGTCGTCGCGGGCACGCCTTGCTGTATACAGGCCAGCGTCAGCGCCGACGCAGGAGACGACATGGCCTCCGAGACGACCTCCGCGTTCCCGAGCCCGTACGCGATCGAGACCCCGCCCGGCTGCGAGGGGTGGGAGGAGATGTACCCGTACCACGCGCTGTTCCACGAGGCGCGCCGCGAAGCCGACGAGAACCGCTTCTGGTTCTGGAACTCGATGCACTTCCCGGTGCCGATGCCGGCGTTCGACATGGTCTGCGTCGACAGCCCGTACCAGGCGCTCGGCGTGTGGCAGAACCGGGTGTTCGCGGTGCCGCCGGCGATGGGGATCGACTACCGCCTCGTCAACGGCTACGTCTACATCTCTGGCAACCCGGTCACGGACCCCGACAAGATCGCCGAGCGCGCCGGGTTCTTCCAGCAGCGGGCGGGCTACTACTACGACCACTGGGACGAGCTCTACGCGAAGTTCAAGGACAAGATGCAGGCGCTGATCGCAGAGATCACCGGCCTCCGGGTGCCGGATCTTCCCGAGTACGAGGCGGACGAGGTCGCGTTCGAGGACGACCGCAACACGTCGTTCTACGAGGTGCTCGCCGCCTACGACCGGACGATCCGCTGCTGCGACCTCATGTGGCAGCACCACTTCGAGTTCCTGCTCCTCGGCTACGGCGCCTACATGACGTTCTCGGAGCTCTGCAAGAGCCAGCTGCCGGACATCCCCGACCAGCACGTGGCCCAGATGATCGCCGGGATCGACGTCCTCCTCTTCAAGCCGAGCGCCGAGCTCCGCCGCATGGCCAAGCTCGCGATCGACTCCGGCGTCGACGGCGCGTTCGTCGAGGGGCGCACGCCGGCCGAGATCGACGCCGAGCTCGCGGGTAGCGAGGCGGGCCGCGCGTGGCTTGAGGAGCTCGAGCGGGTCAAGGACCCCTGGTTCAACATGGCGACTGGTGACGGCCTCTACCACTTCTACCGCAGCTGGTACGACGACCCGAGCATCGCCTACGCGTCCGTCGTCGGCCACGTGCGGGCACTCAGGGACGGCGAGGAGGTCGAGCGGCCGACCGAGGAGCTCGCGCGGGAGCGCGACCGGCTCGCCGAGGAGTACGGTGCGCTGCTCCCCGCGGAGGCGCGCAAGCCGTTCGAGGAGCTCCTGACGCTGTCGCGGACGGTCTTCCCCTACGTCGAGGAGCACAAGTTCTTCTGCGACTACTGGTTCCTCACGCGGTTCTGGAACAAGGTGCGCGAGTTCGGCGCGCTGCTCGCGAGGCACGGGTTCCTCGAGGACGCCGAGGACGTCTTCCACCTCGGCCGGCACGAGGTCGCGCAGGCGCTCGACGAGCTCGTGCTGACGTGGGCGACGGGCGGCGCGCCGCTCGGGCCGGCGCACTGGCCGCCGATCGTGGCGCGCCGGAAGGAGCTGCTGGCGCGACTCGGGGAGTGGACGCCGCCGCCCGCGATCGGCGCGACGCCCGAGGCGATCACCGACCCGGCTGTGATCATGCTCTGGGGCGTGACGACGCAGCGCGTCCAGGAGTGGGCGAGCGCGGAGGACGGAGGCGGCCGGCTCACGGGCGCGGCCGCGTCGCCAGGCGTCGTCGAAGGCGTCGCACGGGTCGTGATCGACGTCGAGGAGATCGCGCGGGTGCGCGAGGGCGACATCCTCGTCTGCCCGATCACGTCTCCTGCCTGGGCTCCGATCTTCTCGAACGTCAAGGCGGTGGTCACCGACATCGGCGGCGTCATGTCGCACGCGGCGATCGTCTGCCGCGAGTACGGGCTTCCGGCGGTGGTCGGGACCGGGCGGGCGACGTCGCAGATCCGGACCGGGCAGACGATCCGCGTGGACGGGTCGAGCGGCGTCGTCACGGTGGTCGACGCCTAGCTGCGGTGTCCGGCGGCCACACCCGCGCGCTCGGCGAGCTGCGGCGCTCGGACGGCGCGGCGTACGGCGGCAAGAGCGCGAACCTGGGCGAGCTCCTCTCGATCGGGCTCGAGGTCCCGGCCGGGTTCGCGGTCGCGGCGAGCGCCTTCCAGGCTTTCGTCGCCGAGACCGGGCTCGAGGGAACGATCGAGCGCGCGATGGCACGGGCCGCGAGCGGCGACGCCGACGACGGAGCCGCCGCTTCGAAGGCGATCGGCGAGGCGATGCGGTTCGCGCCGCTACCCGAGGCGGTCCGGGCCGAGGTCGCCGCGCGCTACGACGAGCTGGTCGACGCAAGCGGCGGCGAGCCGCCGGTCGCGGTCCGCTCGAGCGCGCTCGGCGAGGACAGCGAGGAGGCGACATTTGCCGGCCAGCAGGAGAGCTTTCTCTGGGTGCGCGGACTCGAGCAGGTCTGCGACGCCGTGCGCGACTGCTGGGCGAGCCTCTACACGCCGCGCGCGATCTCGTACCGCGCAACGCGCGGCGTCGGCGGCGACGCGCCCGCGATGGGCGTCACCGTGCAGGCGATGGTCGACGCCGAGGTCTCCGGGGTGCTCTTCACGTGCAACCCGGTGAGCGGCGACCCGAGCATGGTCGCCGTTGAGGCGAGCTGGGGGCTCGGGCTCGCCGTCGTCGGCGGCGAGACGACGCCGGACGACTTCCTCGTCAGCAAGGTCACGGGCGAGATCGTGCGCCGCACGATCAACGCGAAGGAGATCGAATACGTGCCGGACGCGTCCGGTCGCGGAACGGTGCGCGTCGAGGTTCCGGCCGAGCGGCAGAGCGAGCCATGCTTGCACGAGGAGCACTTGGCGGCGCTCGTCGACGTCGCCCGTCGCGTCGAGCGCCACTTCGGCTCGCACCAGGACGTCGAGTGGGCGATCGCGCGCGACCGGCCGCTGCCGGAGGCGCTCGTCGTGCTCCAGGCGCGGCCGGTGACGACGGTGCAGGAGCGGACGTCGCCCTTGTCCGAGTCGGCGCTCTCGCTCGTCCTCGAGGCGTTCGGCGCCTCTCCGCCGGCGAACCGTGCTCGTGTCGACTCGACACAAGCTCCGAGCGAGAAGCCCTGATCGCCGATGGCGCTGAGCGACGACGACGTCCGCGAGATCCTCCGGCTGATCGACGAGGCCGACGTCGAGGAGCTTCGAATCGAGACGGAAGGGCTGTCGCTCTACGTCCGCCGTAGGGACGCCGCAGCGGAGGCTCCGGTCGCTGCCGAGCTGCCGGTCGAGCGCGGCTCGGCGGACGGCGCCCGGCCGATCGTCGCGCCGATGCTCGGGACCTTCTACCGCGCGCCTGCGCCCGGGGCGACGCCGTTCGTCGACGTCGGGACGCGGGTCGACGAGGAGACGGTCGTCTGCCTGATCGAGGTGATGAAGATGATGAACGCCGTCCCCGCCGGCGTCTCGGGGACGATCGTCGAGGTATGCGCCGAGAACGCGGCGGTCGTCGAATACGGCGCTCCGCTCTTCCACGTCGAGCCCGACGCGTGAGCCGGCTCGTCGACATCGTCGACACGACGACGCGGGACGGCAACCAGAGCCTCTGGAGCGCGACGGGCCTCACGACGCAGGACATCGTCTCGATCGCGCCGACGATCGACCGCGTGGGCTTCCGCGCGATGGATTTCAGCTCGAGCACGCACATGGCGGTCGCCGTCCGCTTCCATCGGGAGGATCCGTGGGAGCGGCTTCGCCTCGTCCGCGCCGCGATGCCCGAGACTCCGCTCAGCTTCATCACCTCGGGCATGCGCTTCATCACCTGGGTGCCCGCCGACGAGGAGGTCATGGGGCTCGCTTTCCGGTGCGTCGCGCGGAACGGGATCCGGCGCGTCCAGGTCGTCGACCCGGCGAACGAGCCTGCACGGCTGCGTCGCGTCGCGTCGCTCGCGCGCCGCGAGGGGGTCGAGGAGGTCGTCCTCGGGCTGACCTACTCGGTCAGCGAGGTGCACACGCACGCCTACTACGCCGAGCGCGCGGCGGCCCTGGCCGACTGCGCGGAGATGGACGCCTTCTACCTCAAGGACCCTGGTGGCCTCCTGACGCCCGACGCGGTGCGAGAGCTGGCGCCGCACTTCGTCCGCGCGGCGGGTGAGAGGCCGGTCGAGCTGCACAGCCACTGCACGATCGGCCTCGCGCCGTTCGTCTATCTGGCGGGCGTCCGCTCCGGGTTCCAGGTGCTGCACACGGCCGTGGCGCCGCTCGCGCGGGGAACGTCGAACCCCGCGGTCGAGACGACGCTGCGCGACCTCGACGCCGAGGGGTTCTCCCACCGGCTCGATCCCGAGGCGCTCGCGGCGATGGCGGCGCACTTCCGCGCGCTCGGGGCGGAGAAGGGCCTTCCGGTCGGCGCGCCGCAGGAGTTCGACGCGACGTACTACCACCACCAGCTGGCCGGGGGGATGGTCTCGACGACGCGCCGGATGCTCGACGAGCTGCGCCGGCCCGAGCTGTTCGACGCAGCGCTCGAGGAGGTCGGCCGCGTCCGCGCGGAGATGGGGTACCCGATCATCGTCACGCCCGTCTCTCAGCTCGTCGCCACACAGGCGGTACGGAACGTGATCGACGCGGAGCGCTGGTCGACCGTCTCGGACGAGACGATCCGTTACTTCCTCGGGCACTACGGCGATCCTGCCGCGCCGGTCGCGGGCGACGTGGCCGAGCGCGTCCTCTCCGTGCCGCGAGTCGAGGAGCTCCGCCGGCTCGAGCCGCTGCACCTCGAGGGCGCGCGGGCCCGCTTCGGCCGCGGCATCTCCGACGAGGAGCTGCTGCTCCGCCTGACGATGCCCGAGGAGCAGGTCGACGCGATCGGCGCCTCGGCGCCGGTGACGGCCGGAGACGGCCCGGTCGCGCGCAACGGGCGGCACCCCGTCGTGACCCTCCTGCGCGAGGTCACGGAGCGCCCGACCGTGACCGAGCTTCGCGTGCGCTCCGGGGACGAGGTCGTGGAGTGGCGTCGTGCGACTTGACGACGTCCGGGGGTTCGTCCTCGACGTCGACGGGACGCTCGTGCACCGCGCCGGCGACGACGTCCACGTCATCCCCGGTGCCCGCGACGTGCTCGCGCGGATCCGCGCCTCGGGCCGCCCGCTCGCGCTCTTCACGAACGGCAGCCACATCCCGCCCGCCGGGTTCGCCGCGGGGCTGCGCGAGGCGGGTATCGCGGTCGCCGACGACGAGCTGCTGACGCCGCTCTCGAGCGTGCGGACCCACCTTCGCGTGCACGACGGCGCCGTGCTGCTCCTCTTCGGCACCGCCGCTGCGCGGGACTACCTCGCCGAGCACGGGATTCGCGTCACCGGCGGCGACGACCGCGGGCGCGCCGACGCCGTCTTCGTTGTGCACACCGACGCCGTCGACTTCGACGCGCTCGAGCGCGCGGCGAACGCGATCCTCGGCGGCGCACGCCTGCTGACCGGAAGCTTCGTGCCGGCCTACGCGGGAGCGAACGGACCGATCTTCAGCCGGGGAGCGATGCTGACCGCCGCCCTGGCGAAGGCGACGGGCGCCCGCCCGGTCGTCGTCGGCAAACCCTCCCGCGCTGCCGTGCGGACGTACGTCGAGCGCCTCGGTGTCCCGGCGCCCGCGGTGGCCGTGATCGGCGACGACCTCGATCTGGACATCGCCCTCGGGCGCCTCGGCAGGTCGAGGACGATCCTCGTCCGGAGCGGTATCAGCCGCGAGGTGGACGTGCGGGAGCTGCCGGAGCGACGCCGTCCGGACGCGGTCGTCGACGACATCTCCGGGATCGTCGACTGGCTGTGAACGGGGGAAGGTTCGGCTTTCCGTACGTGACAGGCGTGACGAAGGCGCATACTGAAGGGTCATGAACGGGCACACCAGCATCCGCTCGTTCCTGATCGCGGACATCCGCGGGTACTCCCGGTACACCGACGAGTTCGGGGACGAGGCGGCAGCGCGGCTCTCCGAGCGGTTCGTCGAGCTCGTCACGGACGGTGTCGAGACGCACGGCGGCGAGGTCGTCGAGATCCGGGGAGATGAGGCGCTCGCGGTGTTCACGTCGGCTCGGCAGGCGATCCGCTCCGCCGTCTACCTGCAGGGGCTTTTCACGGAGGAGGCCGAGACCGACCACGACCTGCCGCTGCGGGTCGGGATGGGGATCGACTCGGGCGAGGCCGTCTCGCTCGAGGACGGCGGCTTCCGCGGCGCGGCGCTCAACGTCGCGGCACGGCTCTGCGGCCGCGCACACGGCGGCGAGGTGATCGTCAGCGAGGCGACGTACCGGCTCGCGGGGCGCATGGAGGGGCTGACGTTCAGCGACCGGGGCCGAGTGCACCTCAAGAACATCGCCGACCCGATCCACATCCTCCAGGTCTACTCCGAGTTCGACGCGGAGGCCGCGCCGAATCGATGGGTGCTCATGTTCTTCGGCAAGCCGGCGCGGCAGTTCGGTTGGAAGCTCGCGGCAGGAGTCGCGGGCCTCGCGGCGCTCACCGCGGCGGGAGTCGTCTACCTCACGACGGGCGACCACACCGACGGCGGCTCGGCAACGCTGCTGCAGAGCGGCTCGCCGGCTGCTGCCCTGTCCGCGAACGCGGGCCTCGACGCGATCGTCCCCGAGGCGATCTGGCGCGACTGCCACGTGCAGACGGTCGCCGAGCCGGGCGCCCAGCAGACGGCGGTCTGCCTGCCGTCCGGGGGCATGCCCGATCGCTGGGAGATCTCCGACTACCCGACCTCCGCCGCTCTGAAGGCGGCGTACGCGGAGCAGCTCCGCTCGCATCCCGACATCGAGCGCAACAAGGGGAAGTGCAACGCGTTCTCGTGGGGCGGGGAGCGCGCGTGGCTGCACGGGCCCGACAAGCCCGGAGGGCACGTCCTCTGCTTCTTCGAGGGCAACGACGCGGTCATCGTCTGGACGCACGAGCGTCTCGGCCAGCCGAGCCACAAGGACGTGCTCGTGATCGCCCGCGAGAGCGGGAGCGACCACGCCGGCCTCACGCGGTGGTGGCGACCCTGGCACCACCTGATCGGCAAGGCCAACTGAGCGTCGCGCCGAGCGGGCTTCGCCAGGGTCGGCGCGGCGTTGCGACCTGGCTCGTGACCGGCGCGAACAGGGGCATCGGGCTCGAGCTCGTCCGGCAGGCGCACGAGCGCGGTGAGGACGTCGTCGCCACGTGCCGTACGGGCTCCCCGGAGCTCGACGCGGTCGGCTGCCGCGTGGTCGAGGGCATCGACGTCTCCCGCGACGACGTCGGCTCGGCGCTCGATCGGGCGCTCGCGCCCGGTGAGACGATCGACGTGCTCGTGTGCAACGCCGGGACGGCGCACTGGGAGTCGCTCGAGAGCCTCGATCTGGAGGCGGCGCGCAAGGTGTTCGACGTGAACACGCTCGGTCCCCTTCGCGTCACCGCGGCACTGCTGCCACGCCTCCGCGCGGGCGCGAAGGTCGCGCTCGTCTCGAGCAAGGCGGGCTCGATCGGCGATCGTCCCTCGGGAGGCAACTACGGCTACCGCATGTCGAAGGCCGCGCTCAACATGGCGGGAGCGAACCTCGCGCACGATCTCGCCCCCCGGGGAATCCACGTCGTCGTGCTCCACCCGGGCTTCGTCCGCACCGATCTGACACGCGGCAACGGCAATGTCGACCCGCCCGAGGCCGCCGCCGGGCTGATTCGGCGGATCGACGAGCTGGACGCCGCCGGCAGCGGCCGCTTCGTCCACGCGGACGGGAGCGAGATCCCCTGGTGAGAAACGCCCTTCGCTCGCTTGACGGCGCCGCGCGCGCCTCCTAGCGTCAAGGAGTGGCACGCGACGTCGTCTGTATCTCGCACGCCTCTGGCGCCGGAGGCGAGGAGGTCGGGCGCCTCGTCGCAGACCAGCTGGGCTACCTCTACATCGATGACGACATCGTCGCGCGCGCCGCGACCGCCGGCGCGATCAACCCCGCCGACGTCGCGGACGAGGAACGTCGCAAGTCCTTCGCGGCGCGGCTGCTCGAGGGGC
Organism: Actinomycetota bacterium; assembly: GCA_046732615.1. GTDB lineage: Bacteria > Actinomycetota > Thermoleophilia > Gaiellales > Gaiellaceae > Gaiella. The sequence continues at coordinate 10,405 of JBKPNM010000038.1, forward strand.
TCGCGCAAGGGGGCGAAGCCTGGGCGCTCACGCACGGCGGATCGTCGGCGACGGGAGAGGCACAGCGAAGCGACGACGTCCGTGCGCTCATCAAGGAGACGATCGCGCAGACGGTCGCGCACGGCAAGGTCGTCATCGTCGCGCACGGCGCCTCCCACGCCGTCGCGCCCTCCGCCGCCGTGCTCCGCGTGCTCGTGACGGCGTCGCCCGACACGCGGGCGTCGCGCATCGGCGAGCGAGACGGGCTCGACGCAGCGCACGCGGCGCGTGAGGTCAGACAGTCGGACGCCGGACGGCGGGATTACCTGAGGCGCTTCTACGACATCGACGACGAGCTGCCGACCCAGTACGACCTCGTCGTGAACACCGACGGGCTCACGGTCGAGCAGGCTGCACGGCTCGTCGCGCGGGTCGGCTCGGAGTAGGGGAGGGTTACTTCCTCAGGCGGGGGCGGGCTCGAGGCCGATCACGATCCTGCACGAGGCGCAGGGCTCGAGGCAGTCGTGAGCCTTGCAGCCGACGTCGTCGGCCTCGACGCCGACGAGGGCGGCCGCCACGAGTGCGCGCCACACGCCACGATCGAGGTCTGCGGCAGCGGCGTCCGTGACGACGAGCGGTCGCAGCGGGCACGTGGGAGTGACGATCTCGGCACGGTCGTCGCCGAGGCTCTCGAGGCGTGCCTGGAAACCGAGCGCCCCCATCGCCTCGCAGAGCCGCTCGAGGCCCACCCGCCGATCGGCCGACGGCTCGACCCCCGCCGCAGCTGCGAGCATCGTCCCGAAGCGGATTCCGAGGTCCTCGCGACGATGCGTCGGCACGTCGTCGAGGAGCAGCCCGACGAGCTCGGGGTAGCGCCGCTCGGGGAACTCGATCCCGCTCGTCTCCGGCGCCGGGGAGTAGACCTTCGCCGGGCGACCGGCGCCCGGGCCGCTGCGCCCGGTGCGTCGCTCGAAGCCCGTAACCAGGAGGCCCGCGGCCGCGAGCTGCTCGAGCCGGCGGCGGGCGACGTTCCTGTGGATGCCGTGCGCGGCCGCGACCTCGTCGATCGTGACCGGCTGCGGCTCGCCGCGGACGAACACGAGTGTCTCGCGTAGTCCCGGGTCACCGATCGCTTGCAGCGCATCCATGGCGTGGTTGTTCTATAGTACCAACTAGTGGTCTAAAGAAGGAGCGTAGTCGTGGAGAGCTACCGGTATCTGGTCGTCGGCGGTGGTATGACCGGGGACGCGGCGTGCAAGGGGATCCGCTCGGTCGACCCGGACGGCGCGATCGCGCTGGTCGGCGAGGAGCCCGACCCGCCGTACGCCCGGCCGCCACTGACGAAAGGGCTCTGGCTGGGCAAGGAGGAGAGCTCGATCTGGCGCGGGACCGAGGACGAGGGCGTCGACCTCCGTCTCGGACGCACGATCGTCTCCCTCGACCTCGACGCACACACTGCGACCGACGACCAGGGCGAGACGTACGGCTACGAGCGCCTCCTGCTCGCGACGGGCGGACGCCCGCGGCAGCTTCCCGGCGCCCCCGAGGGCGTCGTCCACTATCGCACGCTCGCCGACTACCACGACGTCCGTGCGGCCGCCGAAGGGGGTGCGCGCGTGGCGGTGATCGGCGGCGGCTTCATCGGGTCGGAGCTCGCGGCCGCGCTCACGACGAACGGTTGCGAGGTGACCATGGTCTTCCCCGAAGACGCGATCGGGGCGCGGCTGTTCCCGAGCGACCTCGCGCTGTCGCTGAACGAGTACTACCGCGGCAAGGGCGTCGAGGTCGTCCCCGGGGAGCTCGTCGGCTCCGTCGAGCGTGCCAACGGCGGGTTTCGCGTCGCGCTCGAGGGAGGCCGCAATGTCGACGCGGACGTCGTGGTCGCCGGCCTCGGGATCGTCCCGCGCGACGAGCTCGCCGCAGCCGCGGGGCTGCCGGCCGACAACGGGATCCCGGTCGACGACCGTGGTCGCGTCGCGGGCCACGACGACGTGTTCGCCGCCGGAGACGTCGCGCGCTTCCCCGCGCGCGACCTCGGCCGGGAGCTGCGCGTCGAGCACGAGGACCATGCGAAGAGCCACGGCCGGCAGGTCGGGCGGAACATGGCGGGCGCGGACGAGCCGTACGACCACCTTCCGTTCTTCTACTCCGACCTGTTCGAGCTCGGCTACGAGGCGGTCGGGGAGGTCGATTCGAGGCTCGAGACGCGCGCCGAGTGGGCAGAGCCGCACCGCAAGGGCGTCGTCTCGTACGTCGACGGCGAACGGCGTCCGCGCGGCTTCCTGCTCTGGGACGTGTGGGGCAAGGTCGACGCCGCGACGGAGCTGATCCGCGCCGGCGCCCCCGTCGGTGACGACCGGCTGCGGGGGCTGCTCGCGTGAGCTCAGACCAGATCGTCGGTGCGGCCGGCCAGCTCGCGGTCGCGGTCCGTGATGCCGCCCGCGGAGTGCGTCGTCCAGCGGACGGTGACGCGCTTGTAGCTGATCGCGATGTCGGGATGGTGGTTCTCGGACTCCGCGAGGTCCGCGAGCCGGTCGACGAACGCGATCGCCTCGCGGAATCCGTCGAAGACGAGCTCGCGTTGCAGGGCGCCGTCGCGCTCGGTCCAGCCTTCGGTCGCGCTCATGTCTCGGATCATTCCCTCTTCCGCCGCTCGCGGAAACCCACACCGACGCGCGAGGTCGTCGGCGAAGCGCTCTACCGGCCGCTCGCCCACCTCGTCGTCCTCGTGCTGCTGCCGCTTCGCGTGCCGCCACCCGCCGTCGTGCTCGGCGGCTTCGGCGCAGGGCTCGCGGCCGCGATCGAGCTCGCGCGCGGCGAGCCGCTCCTCGCGGCGGGGCTCCTCGTCCTGAAGACGGTTCTCGACGGCGCCGACGGTGCCCTCGCGCGCGCCTCCGGCCGGATAACGGCGTTCGGCCGCTATCTCGACTCGGACTGCGACCTGCTGACGAACGCGGCGCTCTTCGCGGCGATCGGCTACACGACGGGCCGTCCGCTGCTCGCACTCACCGGCTTTCTCGCATCCACGTTCGTCCTCAGCCTCAACTTCAACCTGCGGCGGCTCCACGCCGGGACGCAGCCGATGCCGGACGGCGGGGGCCTCGCGCGGAGCTTCTACGAGCTCGTCTACGCGCCGCAGGACCGGCTGGCCGACCGCCTCGTGCGCCGCCCGCCGAGGATGGCCACGCTCTGGATCCTCCACAACCTCGGGCTCGCCACGCAGCACACCGCGATTGCCCTGTACCTCGCTCTCGTCGTCGTCACCACCTGACCAGGAAGGAGCCACAAAGATGTCCCAGACCGTGATCGAGCTGCCGTCCGCCACGCCTTACCTTGCCGACCCGCGCGACGTCCCGGTGGACGACTGGAACCGGTTCCGCGGGAACGTGGCCGAGATCCTCGAGGCATTCGGCCTGCCGCTCGACACGCCGGGCACGCGAGCCACGCCCGAGCGGTTCCTCCGGGCGCTGTACGACGCGACCGCGGGATACGACGGCGATCCGAAGCTCGTGACGACGTTTCCGACCGAGAGCGACGGAGCGGTCGGAGAGCCGTACGCGCAGGTCGTCGAGGGCCCGATCGCCTTCTCCGCGCTGTGCGAGCACCACGCGCTTCCGTTCTTCGGGCATGCGCACGTCGGCTACATCGCGGGTGAGCGGATCATCGGCATCTCGAAGCTGACCCGCCTCGTCCGGCTGTTCTCGCGACGCTTCACCGTGCAGGAGCGGCTCGGGGAGCAGATCGCCGACACGCTCGTCGACCTCGTCGACCCGCTCGGGGTGGCGGTGCGCCTCGAGGCGTCGCACCTCTGCACGCAGATGCGCGGGGTGGAGGAGCGGTCCCGGACGACGACGACCGCGTGGCGCGGCGCGTACCGCGACGCGGAGCTGCGCCGCGAGTTCCTCGAGCTCGCCCGGTGACGGAGCTCGCGCCTTTCGAGCTTCTCCACGAGGTGCCCGGGCACGGGCTCGAGCTTCCCGCGGCGCTCCGCCGCCTGTACGGCGGCGACCTCGCGCTACCCGAGCGGTGCCTCTACGCCAACTTCGTCGCCACGATCGACGGCGTCGTCGCAATCCCGGCGCTTCCCGGCTCGAACAGGGCGATCAGCGGCGGGAGCGAGGCCGACCGCTTCGTGATGGGGACGCTGCGCGCCGCGGCGGACCTCGTCCTGATCGGCAGCGGCACGCTGCGGGCCTCTCCGACGGGACGCTGGCGGCCGGAGACCGTCTACCCGCCCGCCGCCGCTGGGTTCGCCGATCTCCGCCGGACGCTCGGGTACGACGCAACGCCGCGCGTCGCGATCCTCACCGCCTCGGGCGCGATTCTTCACGACCATCCCGTGCTCGGAGACGGCGCGCTCGTCCTCACCACGGAGCGCGGCGCTTCGCATCTCGGTGGCCGCCTGCCCGACGGAGCGGAGATCGCGGTGCTGCCCGGTGGGGGCGAGGTGGACGTCCGAGCCGCGGTCGCGCTTCTGCACGAGCGAGGCCACCGCCGGATCCTCAGCGAGGCCGGACCGCACGTGTTCGGCTCGCTCGTCGAGGCGGAGCTCGTCGACGAGCTCTTCCTGACGGTGTCTCCGCTCCTCGCCGGCCGAGGCAGCGCCGAGTCCTACGGCCTGGTCGAGGGAGCGGCGCTGCTTCCCGAGCGGGCGGAGGAAGCGCCGCTGCGCTCGGTGAGGCTCCACGGCGCGCACCTCTTTCTGCACTACGCGCTCTCGTAGCTACTTGAGGAGCAGCTTCGCGAGCCGCCTGTCCGCCAGGACGAGGAACACAGCCGTCATCGCGCAGAGGTAGGCGATGTCCACGGGCACGAGCCAGGTGACGTCGCCGAGGGTGAAGGCGCGGAGCAGCTCGACGCCGTGGTAGAGCGGAGTGAGTGGAAGCACCCAGCGGACGACGTCCGGGTAGGTATCCGCGGGAACGAACGTCGCCGAGAAGAGGAACATGGGCAGCGTGCAGAGCTCGATGAACGCGAAGTCGGCCCAGGAGCGCATCAGCGTCGTCCCGAATACGGCGGGTGCGGCGAACGCGGCGGAGACGAGGAGCGCGCCGGGGATCGCGAGGATCGCCCACGGCGAGTCGAGGACGCCCATCGCGAGCATCACGGTGACGAACCCGATCGAGTAGACGGTCCCGCGCATCAGGGTGTAGGTGAGCTCGCCGAGCGCGACGTCGCGCACGGTCATCGGCGTCGCAAGGACGCCCTCGTACGTACGGGCGTACTTCAGCTTGAAGAACACGTTGCCCGATTCGTAGACCGCGCCGTTCATCGCCGACGCTGCGAGCAGCGCGGGCGCGACGAACTCGCGGTAGCCGACGGCCTGCCCGTTGACCTCGACGGTGCCGACCAGCGCGCCGACCCCGACGCCCATCGCGAAGAGATAGAAGAGCGGCTCGAAGAAGCCCGAGACGAAGACGAGCCACGCGCCCCGAGAGCTGGCGATGTTCCGCTCGACGAGGCGCCACGAGCGCGGAGCATGGAGCCGCGGAAAGATCCGGAGCGTCGTCTCGAGCGTGCTCATCGCCGCAGCTTCTCCCGCTGCGCGCGGACGGTCAGAGCGGAGCCGAGAGCGGTCAGCGCGACGAGGTACGTCACGTGCACGGCCGCCAGCGCCGGGTCGAGGTCGTCGGTTGCGAGGCCGCGACACAGCGCGACCCCGTGCCACAGCGGCGTCGCCCAGGCAAGCGCCTCGAGCGCCAGGGGAAGCTGGGAGATCGGGAAGAACGTGCCGGAGAAGAGGAAGAGCGGGACGAGCCCGAAGCGGAAGATCGCCGCGAGCCATTCGTCGCCCTCGACGCTCGAGGTGATCGCGGCGAGCACCGACCCGAAAGCCAGCCCGCAGAGCAACGCCGCGAGCGGAGCGAGAACGGCGAGCGGGGAGACGAAGGCGCCGCCGACTGCGGCGACGGCCGCGAAGATCGTGACCGCGACGATCACGCGCACGCCGCACCAGGCGAGGATCCCCGCAACGAGCTCGCCGACGCGGATCGGCGTCGAGACGGCGGCGTGGTAGGTCTTGAGCCACTTGAGGCCCGCCCTGACGGGAAACGTCGTGACGCTTGCCGCCGTCTGCATCGCCGTCGTCGCGAGGAGCGCCGGCGCGACGAACTGGAGGTAGCTGAGGCCACCGAGGTTCGGGTTCGTGTCGTCGATCAGGCTGCCGAGCAGCACACCGATCGAGACGAGGAAGAAAATGGGGTTGAGGAACGACGTGGTGATGGAGCCGCGCCAGAGCCTCCGAAACGATCGCGCCTGCCAGCCCACGACGGCGACGGTGCGGCGGACGGAGCCCATCAGTCGATCAGGCTCCGGCCGGTGAGGCGCAGGAAGACGTCCTCGAGCGTGGAGCGGCGCACGAGCACCGTCTCCGGCGCGAGCCCGCGGCCATGAACCGCATCCACCACGGCGTCGCCGTCGTCGGTGCCGATCACGACACGGTCCTGGAGCACCTCGATGTGGCCGGCAAGGCCGTCGAACGACGGCGCGGCGTTCTGCTCGCCGAAGCGAAGCTCGACGACCTCGCGCTCGACGAAGCGCTCGATCAGCTCGCGGGGCGAGCCCTCTGCCACGATCTTCGCTCGGTCCATAACCACCAGCCGGTCGCAGAGCTGCTCCGCCTCGTCCATGTAGTGCGTCGTGAGCACGAGCGTCACGCCGCGCTGCTTGAGCCGGTAGAGGCGATCCCACAGGGCGTGGCGCGCCTGCGGGTCGAGCCCGGTCGTCGGCTCGTCGAGCAGCATCAGCTCGGGCTCGTTGATCAGTGCCCGTGCGATCGTGAGCCGCCGCTTCATGCCGCCCGAGAGCGAGTCGACGCGAGCGTCTTTCCGGTCGGAGAGCTGCACGAACTCGAGCAGCTCGTCGGTTCTGCGGCGGATCTCGTCGCGCGGGAGGCCGAAGAAGCGGCCGTATACGACGAGGTTTTCGCCGACGTCGAGCTCGAGGTCGAGGTTGTCCTCCTGCGGGACGACGCCGAGCCGCTCGCGAATCGCCGGCCCGTCGCGCTCGGGGTCGAGCCCGAGGACGCGGAGCGTGCCGCCGCTCGCGGGCGAGACGGCGCCGATCATGCGCATCGTCGAGCTCTTGCCGGCGCCGTTCGGGCCGAGGAAGCCGAACGTCTCGCCCCGCGCGACGGCGAAGTCGATCCCGTCGACCGCGACGAAATCGTCGTAGCGCTTCGTCAGCGCGTGGGCGTCGATCAGCGGCTGCTCGGGCATCTCGCGAACCTACCCGTCAGCCTCAATTGCAGAGGCGCGGCTGAAGCCGCGCCTCGAAAAACGCCGAACCCCGCGACTCCGAAGAGCTACGGGGTTCGACGGGGCGGATCCTTGCAGCACCCCGTCCACTTGTCAAGCGAGAACCGTTCGGAGCTCAGGGCTCGACGGCGAGCGGGAGCTCCGCCCGGACGCGCGTGCCCGCTCCGGGCGGGCTCTCGAGCTCGAAGATCCCGTCGAGCGCCTCGACCCGGTCGCGGAGGCCGCCGAGGCCGGAGCCGGCCTCGGGGCGCGCGCCGCCGTACCCGTCGTCGGAGACTTCGACGACGAGAACGTCCTCCCGCGGCGCGATTCGCACCGTCGCCGACGAGGCCCGGGCGTACTTGAGAACGTTCGTAAGCGCCTCGGAGACGACGAAGTAGGCGGCGCTCTCGACGAGCGGCGGCCAGCGCTGCGCGTCGTCGACCGTGACGACCGTGACGGGAATCGGTGCGCGGCCCGCGAGCGCGCGGACGGCCACGCCGAGGCCCTGGAGGGTGAGGAGCTGCGGGTGGAGGCCGCGGGCGAGCTCCCGAAGCTCCTCGTGGGCCATCGTGAGCTCCTCGAGCGCCCTGTCGAGATGCCGCTGGGCCTTGTCGGGGTCGGTGCGGAGCTCGCGGAGGGCGAGATGGACGGCGTGCGAGACGGAGACGAGGTTCTGCTGCGCGCCGTCGTGGAGGTTTCGCTCGAGCCGCTTTCGCTCGGCATCCCCTGCGGAGACGATCCTCGCGCGCGAGCGCCGGATCTCCTCCTCGACCTGCTTTCGCGCGGTGATGTCGAGGCCGCAGAGGAGGTAGCGCGGCGCCCCTTCCGCGTCCTGGACGACAGTGGCGGTCCAGTCGACGACGAGCCGCTCGCCGTCGGGCCCCACGTGCTCGTACTCGACGACGCCCGGCGCATCGCCGTCTCGCATGCGCCGGAAGTCGTCCTGCGCCTGCTCGACGTCCTTCTCCGCGATGAACAGCGTCCAGAACGGCCGTCCGATCCACGAGTCCTCGGGGATCCCGGCCGCCCGCTCGAGCGCCCTGTTGACGCCGAGGAGGATTCCCTCCGGGTCGACGAGCGCGAGGAAGCTCGGCGTCGAGCGGACGACCGCGCGACTGAAGTCGCGCTCGCGCTCGAGCTCGCGCTCCTGGCGCGTCCGCTCGGTGAAGTCGCGGACGATGAGCACGAACTCGTCGGGGCCGCAGGCGACGACGCGCCCCTCGTAGTCGTGCACCCCGCCCTGGATGTCGAGGGAGTACTCGATGTGCTGCGGCTGCTGCTCCTCGACGGCGCGGCGTCCCGCCGCGAGCACGGCTTCCGCGACGCGGGCCGGCAGGCGCTCGTGCACGGAGTAGCCGATCACCTCGTCCGGCGGCGTGAGAAGATCCTCCTCGTTGTCGACCTTGAAGCCGCGGTAGACGCCGTCCACGCCGATCCGGAAGATCGGGTCGGGGATCGCCGCGACGAGCGCGCGGGCGGTGGAGTCGCTGGTCGCCGGACGGTCGAGTCGCTCGTCCGTGGGCGGCGCGGTCATCCATCCCTTGTAGCAGGCGGGAATCCGCTTCTGCGGATTCCCGCCTTGCGAACGAGTGGGAACGTGCA
>JBKPNM010000039.1:0-8012 GCA_046732615.1 Actinomycetota bacterium
AGCCTAGCCTTCGCGCTCGCCGGCGACCCGGTCGCGCTCGGGCTCGCGCGCTTCGTGCAGGGGCTGTCGAGCGCCACCACCTGGGCGGGGGCGCTCGCCTGGGTCTCCGTCAGCGTCGACACCGCGCGGCGGGGCCAGGCGCTCGGCATGGTGTTCGGGCTCGCCGTGTTCGGGTTCGTCGTGGGTCCGATGTTCGGCGGCGTCGCCGACCTCGTCGGCATCAGGCCCGCGTTCGCGCTCATCGCGCTCGTCGCGGCGGGGCTCGCCGCGCTGCTGCTCGCCGTCGAGGCGCCGCCGCACGAGGAGCGCCGGCCGAGCGCGCTGCGGCGGGCGATCGCGGATCGCGCCTTCGTCGGCGGCCTGTGGCTCAACACGCTCCCGGCGCTCTTCTTCGGCACGCTCGACGTGCTCGTTCCGCTGCGGCTCGACGATGCCGGCTACGAGGCGCTGGCGATCGCCGCCGTGTTCTTCGTCGCGGGCGTGGTCGAGGTCGTCGTGAACCCGGTCGTCGGCCGCGTCTCCGACCGGCGGGGCCGGCTGCTCCCGGTTCGCGTGGGGCTCGCGACGTCGATCGCGGTCTCCGTCGCGATCGCCTTCGCGGTGGAGCCGCTGGTGCTCGCTGCGCTCGTCGTCGCGGCGTCGATCAGCTACGGCGGCTTCTACACGCCCGGCATGGCGCTCGTCGCCGACCGTGCGCAGCGGGCCGGGCTGCCGCAGGGCATCGGCTTCGGCCTGACGAACACCGCCTGGGCGCTCGGCGCGGTGACGGGCCCTGCGGTGGGCGGCGCGCTCGCGGAGATGTTCGGCGACGCCGTCCCGTACCTCGCCTGCGGTGCGCTCTGCGCGGTGACGCTCGTGGCCGCGGTCCGCGGCACCGCGCGACTGCGACCAGCGTGATCAGGCGGCCACGGGGAAGAGCGTGAGCGCCCAGGCGGCATCGAGCGGCCGCAGACGGTAGTCGCGCCCGTTGACGAGCGCGTAGTCGCGGCGCCGCGGGTCCATCGGCAGGCGCGACTCGGCGGGGTACCAGCGGTTGTGGCGCGCGATCAGGTCGTTGACCTCGTCGAAGCTCCACGCGTCGACGAGCGCGCGCCATGCCTGGTCGAATCCATCGGGGGCCTCGGCGGCGAGCCGGTCGCGCTCGGCCGCGAGCGCGCGTTCGTGCTCGGCCGTCATCGCCTCGATCTCGCGGAGCCTGACCATGTACGGCAGCGGCCCGCCGAGCGACGTGAGGTACCCCTCGGCGGCCGGCCGGAAGTTCCGGAGGCGCAGCGGGAGCGGGCGGCCGCGGAGCGGGCTCGAGCGGAGATCATCCGCGACGCCCTCGAGCTGCCGTCGCTCGCGCGCCGTCTGGACGCGCGGGACGTCCTCGCGCAGCAGCGCCTCCCGCTCCTCCTGCCTCACGCTTCCAGTACAGCAGACGTGCCACGGCGTGCCCGACGGTCGAGACCGGCCAGAGCGAGCCCGCCGAGCACAGCCGCGACGACGCCGATCGCGGCGAACATCGCCCACGTCGCCTCGTCGCCGAAGCTGTTCCGCACCTGAAGGCCGATCAGCGGCGCGAGGGCGAAGCCGATCGCGGGTGCGCTGCCGAACGCGCCCATGTACGCGCCGCGGATGTCCGGCGGCGCGAGCTGCGCCACCACCGCCTGCGACGTCGGCACCCAGAGCATCTCGCCGATCACGAAGACGACGATCACGAAGAGAATCGCCCAGAGGGCGTTCGTGAAGACGAGCAGGAGGTACGGCAGGCCCATCACGAGCAACGCCAGCACGAGCTTCGGGGCCGCGGGGACCGCGCCCGAAGCCCGTGTCAGGCGCACCTGGAAGAGGGCGACGAGCAGCGGGTTGACCCAGACGAGAAAGCCCCACGCGGACGGCTGATAGCCGTAGCCGTCGACGAGGGAGACGGGCAGCACCACCTCGTAGGCGACGTACGTCAACCAGGCGAACACCGCGGAGCCGAGGAAGATCAGGAAGCGCCGGTCGGCAAGGATCACAGAGAGCGAGCCGCGCTCGGGCGGCCCCTCGGGCGTGAAATCGCCGCGGTGCGGCAGGTATCGGTAGGCGACGAACCACGCGATGGCCGAAAGGACGGCGACGCACGGAAAGAGCGCCGGCCAGGAGCCGAGCACCAGGAGGAGCCCGCCGAGCGGCGGCCCGATCACCACGCCCATGTTCGCGGCCACGCGCACGGAGGCGTAGGCCGCCTGACGGCGCTCCGGCGCGACGAGGTCCGCGACCATCGCCTGCGACACGGAACCGCCGAGGGAGCCGAACACCCCGGCGAGCGAGAGCGCGGCCAGCCCGGCCCACTTCGCGTCCGAGAGCCCGAGGAGGAGCAGCGGGTAGCCGACCATGATCCCGTTGCCGATCAGGATCACCCGGCGCCGGCCGATCCGGTCCGAGAGGTAACCGCCTGTGAAGCCGCTGAGCCCGGAGAGCACGGCGCCCACGAGGAACGCGAACGGCAGCGCCGCCTTCGCCCCGAGCTCCTCGACGGCCCAGATCGCGAGGAAGCTCCACGTCGCGGAGCCCGCCGCCGATCCGACGAGCGTGACGCCCAGAACCGGCCGCAGCGCGTCGTCGACGTCGCCGAAGAGCAGGCGCGTGAGATGCCGAACGGCACGCACGACCGCACGCTAGCCACGGGCAGAGCGCGTTCGGGTGCGGCTTTCCGTAGGGCTAGCGACCCAGCATCCGCGCGAAAAAGCCAGGCTCTGCGACCGGTTCCTCGGCCTCCTCCTCGGTCGCCGGCGCCTCTGGCTGGGTCGGTTCGACCGCTGCGGGCTGCAGGCTCTCGTCCTCCCGCGGCGCCAGCGTCGCCGCCACGCCTCGATCGCGGAGCCGGGCGAAATCGCCGCGCAGCGCGGCCGACATCTCGTCCTTGTGACTCTGCTCCTTCACCCGCCCGGCGGATTCCCCGCCGCCGCGTCGACTCCTTCCCGCTGCCGGCCGGGGCCGAGCCAGCGCCACGCGCCGATCGTGGCGAGACCGAGCAGCAGCGTCGGCAGGATCGTGAACGCGCGGTAGAGGAGCACCGCCGCGACGACCTCCACGTTGGCGCCTCCGAACCCCACCAGGATCCCGGTCATGCCGAGCTCGACCGGCCCCACGCCCCCGGGGGTGAGCGGAATGAGCTGGAGCGCCCGCGCGAGCGACCAGGCCGCGAACGCCTCCACCCACGTCACCTCGCTCGCCCCGATCCCGACCGCGCGGAGGCAGACGAGCAGCACGGCGAAGACGGTGATGTTGCCAGCGAGCGCCGCGAGCGTGAGCCACGCCCAGCGTCGCCGGATGAGATCCACCGTCGAGCGCCGGAACGCGACGAGCCGGTCGGGCCAGCCCACGAGCGGCCTCTTGCGGACGATGCGCCGCAGCCGGTTCGTCGCGCTCTCGACCGCCTCCCCCACGCCACGCGCGAGCCCGTCGCTCCAGAACACGAGCGCGAGGAGGCACACGGCGACGGCGAAGACCACCGCGCCGACGACGGCGACGGTCGAGAGGAACGCGTCGCTCTGGTGCTCGATCGAGAGGAGCAACACCGCGACGACGGGGAGGAGCAGGTTCGCGAGCTGGTTCCAGACGCCGGTGAGCGTCACCGCTCGCGCGACGTCGCTGGAGCCGAAGCCCCACATGCGGAGCAAGCCGTAGGAGCCCGCCATCCCGACGATGCCGCCGCCGGGCGCGATGTACGTGAAGGCGGTGGACGCCTGCGTGAAGGGGAGCGCCTGCCGGAAGCCGAGCCCGGGCAGCGCGATCATCCACGGGGGCGCGAACGTGACGATGTTGACGACGACGACCGCGAGCAACGCGAGCAGCCAGGTCGTGTCGAGCGTCTTGACGACGCGCCACACGTCGCCGTAGTTCGCGATCTTCGGGAGGACGACGACGAACGTGACGACGACGACCGCGAGGCCGACGGCGCCGAACAGGATCTGGCGCCGCCGGCCTCTCACCGCCGCACCCCGCTGACGGCGAGCCCGCTCATCCGAGGAGCGACGACGCGCCTCGCAGGATCGAGAGGAGAAGCCCGAGCGGGAGGTGATCCGCCGCGAAGCGGAGTCCACCGGCGGTCGTGCCACCGATCAGATCCTCGCTCTCCCCCTCGTCCACCGCCCGGACGAGACCTGCACGGAGCGCCTCCTCGAGCTCGTTGCGCGACTTCCCCTCCTTGCGTGCCAGCGCGTCGAGATCGTCGACGCTGCGCAAAGCGAGCACGAGCTCCTCGCGCGAGACACCCAGCCGACAGGCCGTGCCGTCGGCCGCAGCGAGCAGGACGACCTCGATCCGCTCACCGGTGCCCTCGGTCGGGCGCGGAGGCCGCGGCGCGCACGGGTTCGCGACCGGGCTCGGCTCGTACGACCTGCCGCCGAGCGCGACGTACGCCCCGACGAGCGCACACGCGGCCGCCACAGCAAGGACGACCGGGAGCGCCTTCACACGCTCACCGCCTTCCGCGAGACGACGATCGGCACGAGGGCACCGAGCGCGAGCAGCGCGGCGAGCAGGAACGGACGGGAGAACGCGGCCGTCACGGCCCGGTCGAGCTGCGAGACGAGCTCCTCCTCGAGGCCGTGGTACTCCGGCGTGTCGGGCCGATCGGCGAAGGCGCCGCGCACGTCCGGGACCTCGCGGTCGGAGGCGCGGACGATCGCGAGGACGTCCTGCGCGACCCCCAGCTTCTCGAGCGGCGGAATGCGGCTGTCGAGGACCGCCGCGGCACCGGCCCGAAGCGCGCGATCCTCGTTCCGGTCGAGGGCCGTAGTGAACACGGGCGTCAGGAGGAGCAGCCCGAGCACGACGCCCGCGTGGCGCGCGGCAATCGTCCAGCCACCGTGTACCGCCTGCGGCGAGCGGCCGTGGAGAGCGCGCTCCGTCAGCGCTGAGAGCGCGAGCCCGAGGCCCGCGCCGACGAGGATCTGCGGCGCGATCGTCCACCACCACGCCGAGCCGGGGAGCACGCCGAGCGCCGTCAGCCCGCCGGTGACGAGGACGACGCCCGTCGCGGCGCGCGTCGCCGTCGACCCGAGCCTGTCCGCGACGGCCGCCGTCGCGATCGCGGCGAGCGGCATCACGGTGACGACGAGGCCTGCAAGCGCGGGATCCATCCGCCAGCCGTCGACGAGCAGCAGCACGAGCAGAAAGAGCGCGGCGGTCAGAGCCCCGGAGACGAGGAGCAGCGCGAGGTTCGCCGGGATGCTCGGGCGCCCGGCCGGCTCGACGAGCGGACGCACACGCAGTCGGAACGCGGCTGCGAGCGTGAGCAGCGCGAGCGGCGCCTGCGCGAGGAAGATCGACTCCCAGCCGAGCGTCTCGGTGAGGATTCCCCCGATCGCGGGCCCGAGCGCGGCGCCGAGGATCCCGGCGGCGGCCCACGTGCGCACCGCGCGCGTGTCCGACCCCTCGATCTCCGTGAGCAGGTCGAGCGCCGCGCAGACGACGAGCGCGCCGCCGACGGCCTGGACGCACCTGGCGCCGACGAGGACGCCGAACGACGGCGCGAGCGCACAGGCGAGGGACGCCGCGGCGAAGACGAGCGTTCCCGCCGCAAAGGCCGAGACCGGGCGTCGTCGCGCGACGTACGCGGCCGGGACGGCGGCGAGCGCGAGCCAGAGGTTGTACGACGTGAGCACCCACGCGACGGTCGGGATCTCGACGTCGAACTGCCGCAGGATGTCCGGCAGCGCGAGCGTGACGACGGACGAGTCGGCGAGCGCGAGCCCGACCCCGAGGCCGACGAGGGCCGTCCGCATCCGCGTGCTCACGCGCGCACTCTAGGGCCGGGGCCCCGCTGACGACGGAGACCCTGGCTATGATCGCGCGATGCCTTTCTGGGCCTTGATTCCCGTCCTCGTCCTCCTGGCGATTGCGCTCCTGCTGGGCGTCTTCGTGCTGCTCGGACGGATCAAGGGCGGCAAGTACCTGCGCCCGGTCGTCACCTTCCTCTCGAAGGTGCCGCTGTTCAAGAAGTGGTTCCAGAAGGCGTCTCTCGCCGCGCTCGAGCGGGAGAACCCCGAGCTCGCCGCGGCGATGAGGAAGATGACGACGTTCGGGGAGCCGAAGACGCCGGAGCAGGCGCAGCGGATGCTCAACCTGCTGACGCCGTCCGAGCGACGCGCCTACATGGCCGCCGTCGGCCAGGAGGCCGAGCTCCCCGAGGCGACGAACCGCCAGCTCCGCCGGAGGATGGAATACGGCGGCGCGGGGATGCCCGGGCGCACCAAGCCGGCGTCGGACCGCCCCGGCTCCGCAGGTCGCAAGACCGGCAAGGGCGCGAAGAAGAAGCGCTAGGGACGGGCCCCTAGAGCGCCTTGCCCGTCTCGAGCACGGCGCCGACGAAGGCGCGCACGTCGTCGTCGGTCGTGCGGTAGTTGACGACGCACGGACGAAGACAGACCGAGCCGTCAACGCGCGCCGGCGCGACCCACACGTCCCCCTGGCGCTGGAGCGCCTCGACGAGCAGGGCGTTGTGCTCGTCGAGCTCGGTCGCCGGCATCCCCGGCGGGACGTGGCGGAACGGGACGATCGAGAGCGGCGGCACGCCGCAGAGGTGCTCCAGCTCCTCGTGTCTCGCGACCTCGTCGTAGAGGAGACGCGCCTGGCCGAGGTTCCGCTCGATCGCCGCACGGATCGCGTCGGCTCCGTGGGCGCGGAAGGCGAGCCACAGCTTGAGCGCGCGGAACGGGCGCGAGTACTCGAGCGTGATGTCGACCATGTGGTGCTCGGACCGCTCGTGCGGGATGTAGTCCTCCTCGTGCGCGAGCGCGCCGTGGAGATCCTCGTGCCGCCGGACGAGAACGACGCCGCAGGCCTTCGGGAGGTAGAGCCACTTGTGCGCGTCGAGCGTCACAGAGTCGGCGCGGTCGAGCCCCGCGAAGAGGTGTCCCGCCGGCGGCGTCGACGCCGCCGCGACGCCGTAGGCGCCGTCGACGTGGAGCCACACGTCGCGTGCGACGCAGACGTCGGCGAGCGCGTCGATCGGATCGACGGCGCCGGTCAGCGTCGTGCCGGCGGTCGCGACGACGGCCACGGGTGTGACGCCCGCCGCTCGGTCGGCGTCGATCGCCCTGGCAACCGCCTCCGCGCGAAGCCGGCGTGAGCCGTCGAGCTCGAGCGCGCGTACCTGGTCTGAGCCGATCCCCAGGAGCTCCGCCGAGCGCACGACCGAGTAGTGCGCCTCGCGCGAGCAGTAGAGCGCGGCGCGCGCAGCGGCCATGCCGTCACGGCGCGAGCCGGGGAGCGCCCGCTCGCGCGCGGCGGCGAGCGCGGTCACGTTCGAGATCGTGCCGCCGCTCGTGAACGCGCCCGCCGCAGCGGGATAGCCGATGAACTCGCTCACCCACCGAACGGCCTGGTCCTCCACCTCGGACGCCGCGCCCGCCCAGACGGCGAGGTTGACGTCGAAGCACGAGGCGAGGAGATCGCCCAGCACGCCGATCTCGAGCCCGGACGAGCCGACGAAGGCGAAGAATCGCGGGCGAGGCTGCGCGATCGAGACGTCGAGCAGCTGGGCCGCGTCGTCGAGCGCGGCGAGGACGCTCGAGCCGGTCTCCGGCAGCGCCGCGCGCAGGAGCTCGCGAAGCCGCTCGTCGACGTCCGGCTGGCCTGGCCGCGCGCGGTCGAAGCTCTGCCACGCGCCCGCCACGATCGCCGCAGCCCGCTCGAGCGCCTCCGCGCGGCTGGCGTCGAGTCGGAGCGAAGGCAGCTCGGAGGCCGTGCTCACCGGCGCCAATTAGTACCCGAGCAGCGCGCGTGCCTCGCGGAGCCGGCGCGGCTCGTCGACGACGAGCGCCGCGACCGGGTCGCCGTCCCCGTCGCGGCCGACGTCGATGCCGTCTTCCTCGGCCCATTCGACGGCCGCCTCGGCCCACCCGACTTCGGCGAACGTCCGTGGGCCGATGTCCGTCCACCAGTAGGGCAGCCGGTCGAGCTCGCCGCCGATGCCTGCGATGGCGTCGGCTGCGTGCTCGCCCGTCCCGATCGCCATGTCCCAGTGCGGGAACCGGATG
>JBKPNM010000040.1:0-25636 GCA_046732615.1 Actinomycetota bacterium
ATCGTCCCGTGCAGGCGGGTGCTCACGCGGGCGGCCGCCCGGCCCGCACGCGGTCGACGGTCGCGGCGATTCGGCGGGCGCGCGTCTGCGGCCGCTTCGCCTCCTCGACCCACTGGACGTACTCGCGACGGTGCGTGAACGACAGCGCGTCGAACGCGGTGGACGCAACGGCGTCACCCGCGAGCGCGGCCCGGAGGTCTCGGGGCACGTCGACCGTACGCGGCTCGTCGTCGAGCTCCATCGTGACGCGCACCCGGTCCGGCG
Source organism: Actinomycetota bacterium (assembly GCA_046732615.1). GTDB lineage: Bacteria > Actinomycetota > Thermoleophilia > Gaiellales > Gaiellaceae > Gaiella. Next base: position 265 of record JBKPNM010000040.1, read on the forward strand.
CGTCGACACCGGTCGCCTCCTTCACCGCGCGGTTCACGACGACCTGGCCGATGCCGTCGTACACGCCGGGCGTCGTGCGCCACGTATGACCGCGGATGGTGACGCGAACGGGCGGCCGGGCGCGCCCGAACGCCTCCTCGAGGTCGAAGGGAACGCGGAACATCGTCGCGGTCTTCTGCACGCGTTCGAGCCCCACGGTGAAGCGCTTGGTCGGCATCGCCGAAACCTTAGGCTGTCGCCCGTGGGCGCGCTCCGCATCGAGCGAGACGACGACGTCCTGCGCGTCACGCTTGCCCGGCCGGAGACGCGGAACGCCTTCGACGACGCGCTGATCGGCGAGCTCGCGGAGGCGTTCGTCGACGTCGGCCGGTCGCGGGCCGTCGTTCTCGCCGGCGAAGGACCGAGCTTCTGCGCGGGCGCGGACGTGGAGTGGATGCGCGCCTCGGCCGAGCTCGACCTCGACGAGAACGTCGCCGACGCCAATGCGCTGCGGCGGATGTTCGAGGCGATCGACGCGTGTCCTGCGCCGGTCGTCTCGGTCGTGCACGGCCATGCGCTCGGCGGTGGCGTCGGGCTCGTTGCCTGCAGCGACGTCGTCATCGCCGACCCGAGGACGGTGTTCGCATTCTCCGAGGTGAAGCTCGGGATCGTGCCGGCGGTGATCTCACCCTTTGCGCTTCGGAAGATCGGCGAGAGCGCGGCCCGGCGGTACTTCGTCACGGGCGAGCGATTCGACGCCGCGACCGCACTGCGGGTCGGCCTCGTGCACGAGGTGTCCGACGACCTCGAGGCCGCGCTCGAGCGCGTGCTCGGGGAGCTGCGGACGGCCGGGCCTCGCGCGGCCCGTCACGCGAAGCGCCTCGTGCTCGAGCGCCCGGACGGCGCCGAGACGGCCCGCCGCATCGCCGAGCGGCGCACGAGCGACGAGGGGCAGGAAGGGCTGGGCGCGTTCCTCGAGCGCAGGCGCCCCGCCTGGGCGCCCGACGCGCGAAGCGGTTGACCGCCCTCCTCGCGGTCGCCTCGGCGCTGCTCGTCGGCGGCGCCGACTTCATCGGCGGCTTCCTCTCGAGGACGGTCGACGCGGTCCGCGTCGCGGCAGTCGCGCAGGTGGTCGGCCTCGCGCTCGCCGTCCCGGCCGCGCTGTTCGTCGAGACGCAGCGCGTCACGACGACCGACGCCGCCTGGGCGATCGGAAGCGGGGTTACGGTCGGGCTCGGCCTCGTGTGCTTCTACACGGCCATGACCCGGGGCCTGATCAGCGTCGTCGCTCCGGTGACGGCCGTGACGGGCGCGCTCGTCCCCGTGCTCTACGCGCTCGGCGGCGGCGAGCGTCCCGGCGGGGCGGCGATGATCGGTATCTCCCTCGCGATCGTCGCGATCGGCCTCGTCTCGCTCGGACCCGTCGGGCCGGCCGAGGCGGCAGCGACTCGCGACGCGCTGCCGCTCGCCATCTCGGCGGGCGTCCTGTTCGGTCTCTTCTACGTCTGCTTCGCGCGCGTGCACGAGGACGCGGGCCTCTGGCCCGTCGCCATCTCGCGACTGACGTCCGCGACCGTGCTCGTCGCGCTCGCGATTGTCTTGACAAGAGGCATCGCGGTCGGGCGCGCGGCGGCGTCGTGGGTGAGCGCAATCGGGGCGCTCGAGGTCGCAGCCGCGGTCGCGCTGCTCCTCGCGCTCCAGCGCGGGCCCGTCTCCGTCGCGTCGGTGCTCGCGTCGCTCTACCCGGTGACGACGACGTTCCTCGCCGCACTCCTGCTCCGCGAGCGGCTCCGCGGCCTCCAGCTCGCGGGGGTCGCGCTGGCACTCGTCGCCGTCGCGCTGATCTCGTCCTGACGCGACGCGGTCAGGTCCGCCGTTCCTCGAGGTACCTCTTGAGCCCGAGGAACGGAAGCACGAAGGCGGCCACGAGCGCCGCCAGCCAGACGATCACCGCGGCGGCGATCCACGTCCCGACCCCGTCGATCTCGAGCCCGTCGGAGAGGAGGTCGGTGAGGAGCAGCGAGACGAGCGTCGCGATCAGCGCCGTGGCGCCGATGGCGCCGTTGCCGAGCCTCCGCAGCTGCACCGCGAGAAACGGCTGCAGGATCGCGAAGACGACGGTGAAGATGACGACGGCGACGATGAAGGACGCGACGTTCAGGTGGACCCCGTCGAGGACGATCGCGGCGACGATCAGGCCGATCGCGTTCGCGGCGACGGCGACGAGCGTGCGGACGAGCAGCCGGATCATCCGGCGCGACCCTACCGCATCAACGCGGCGGCATCAGGTGACGACGAGCGTGGGGCTCGCGCGGCGGCTTTCGGGGTCGAAGAGTCGCAGCTGCGACCCCTTGTCAGCTCGCACGGTGCGCGTGAGGTAGCCGCGCGTGGAGGTCGTACCCGGGCCGCCGACCGTCGACCAGCGGCCCTCGACACGGCGCTGCAGGACGTACCTGCGCGCCCCCGTGCCCGGTCGCACCTGGCCCCACACGGTCGTCGCCACGCCCGTGCGGCGGACCTGCGCGAGCGGCAGCTCGAACGACCTCATCGCCGGCTTCACGCGGCCACTCACCGTCTCGAGCCCGCTCTGCCAGGCGCCGAGCTTCGGCTCGTCGCGCATCAGGTACTGGATCAGCAGGTCGACGCCGCGAGCCTCGTACGCACGCCGCTGCGCTTCTGCGACCGAGCGGGCCTGCCGTGCCCAGGTGACGCCGAGGATGCGGTCGGGCGGGTTCGTCTGGAAGCCGAGCTCGGTCAGCCAGATGCGCGTGCGCTGGCCGAAGGCCGAGCGCACGGCGTCGACGAGGCGCTCGAGCGTCGCCATCGAGATCGTCTCGCAGTGCGAGCAGCCGCCCGTGAAGGGCGTCTCGGCAGTAGAGAGCGGGTGCGGATGGTGGGCGTACGCATCGAGCCGCGCGCCGGCCCGGCCCATGCCGCGGATGAAGTCGACTGGGGACATCCCGCCGCGACTGCCGCGCGGCGCAGTGGCCCCGCCGGCGACGATCGCGCGCGGGATCACCTCCTTGATCGCCTCGGCCGCAGGGTTGAGCAGCTTGACGACGTAGGTCGTCGGCGACGGAGGCAGGAGCCAGCGACGCTGGTTCGGCTCGTTCCAGACGATCCAGCGGCGGACCCACGGGAAGCGCTCGGCGGCCGCGGCCGCGAAGGAGGCGAACGACGCCGCGGAGCGCGGCGGGACGTTGGCGCCTCGACCTCCGTTCGCCCACGCAGGCGTGCCCCAGATTGCGACGACGGGCTCGATGTCGGAGCCGCGGAGCGCGTCGAGCAGCATCCCGTCCCGGCTCCAGTCGTAGCTGCCCTCGGTCGCCTCGATCTCGCGCCAGTCGAGTGTCACCCGCGCGACCTGCGTGCCGAGGTCCTGGAGGGTCGCGAGCCGCTCCTCGAGCGTTCCCGGCCCGAACTCGAGCCACGCGTCGTCCGTGATCCCGACCCGCAGCCCCGGAGCGGCGGACGCGGCCCCGACGAGAAGGAGCCCGCTCGCGAGCACGGCGCACGTGACGGCGGCGAGACGGGCCACGGAGCGACCCTACCCTCCTCCGGACCGCACGAAGACCGTCTTCAGAGCATCCTTACGAGCCGTTCACGGGCGGTCGTCGGCGACCGACCAGACCACCTGCGAGACGAGCCAGTTGACGAGCCAGATGACGATCGTCGCCCCGACGTACGTCCAGAACCCGTCGATCGAGAAGTCCGGGACGACCCACTCGGTGAAGAGCAGCATCACGACGTTGACGAAGAAGTAGGCGATCCCGAACGTGAGGAGGATCAGCGGGAGCGCGATGAACGTCACGAGCGGCTTCAGGAACACGTTCGCGACACCGAGCACGGCGCCGGCGAAGATCAGCGGTCCCCAGCGCTCGATCGTGAAGCCGTCGAACACCCAGTCGGCGACGATGAGCGCGACGATGTTGCTCCCCCACTGGACGAGGGCGACGACGAGCCAGGACATTGGGGCAGCCTACTAGCGCGAGGCGTCTGTCCCGGAAGGGACTGGCCCCGCCTTGGCCCACGGGAGTCAGGCCCCAGCTGGGCCAGTCCCCCTGCGGCTCACAGCCGTGCGGGCGAACTCAGAACAGCTTCTGGAGCTTCAGCGCGGCGCCCATGTCGCCCTGGATCTTGAGCTTGCCGGTCATGTAGGCGGTCGTGGCGTTCGCCTCGCCCTTCGCGATCTTGACGAGCGTGTCCTCGCTCGCGGCGATCGTGCAGTCGGCGTCGCCTGCGCCCTCCGTGACGCTCACGGCGCCGTCGTCGACCGCCACGGTCCACTGGCCTGCACCCTCGACGTCGAACACGTACGTATTGGTCATCCCGGCGGTCTTCGCGGGATCGACCCGCTCGGGCAGCGTGCTGAAGAACTCCTGTGCGGTCATCGGCGTCTCCTCTTTGACTGACCGTTCAATCTAGACGATCGCCGGCGCGGCCGGCTCCGTGTGCGGCGTAGCGACGGAGTGCGGCCGTGGAAGGAAGAGGCAGAAGACGCACCCGATCGCCGGCGCCGCGGCGGCGAGATAGAGGGCCGACTCGAGGTCGGTCGCGTCCGCGACGACGCCGAGCGCAACGGCGGCGATCCCGCCGAGGCCCATCGCGAGACCGATGGAGAGGCCGCTCGCCATGCCGACGTGGCGCGGCAGGTAGAGCTGGCTCAAGACCATCGTCACCCCGAAGGTGCCGACACAGAAGAGGCCGACGAGCATGATCGCGACCGTCCCGACAACACCGCCGACCGCCACGAATACGACGATGAGGAACGGAAGCAGGGCCTGGGTGCCGACCAGTGTGCGGCGCAGGCCGATCCGATCGGCGACCGGCCCGAGGACGAGTGTCCCGACCGCGCCGGACACGAGCATCAGCGAGAGCTCGCGCCCGCCCTCCCCCTCCGTCCCACCGTTGGCCACGACCCAGAGTGGGACGAACGTGAGGAGGCCGAACCAGGCGACGCTCCGAAACGCGATCACCGCCGTGAGGACGTACATCGCCCGCACGTCGTCGTCGCCCCCGTGCGCCGCGCGGCGGGTCGTCGCGGCGGCCGGGGCGACCCGCCGCAGCGCCGGCAGAGCGCGCAGCAGCACCGCGGCCATCACGAGGACCGGGACCATTGCGACGGTCCCACCCTCGAGCCCGAGCCACAGCACGAGCGGCGTGACGACGATCGGCCCGAGCGCGTAGCCGGTGTTGCCGCCGATGTTGAAGTACGACATCCCGCTCGCGCGCTTGCGCCCGCTCGCGTAGGCCGCGAACTTGGCTCCCTCGGGGTGGTACGCCGCGATGCCGATCCCCGCGGCGAAGACGAGGGCCGCCACCAGCGGATACGTCGGCGCGGAGGCGGCGAGCCCTGTTGCGATCCCGGCGACGGCCACGCCGGCGGGTAGCAGCCACATCGCCCCGCGCCGGTCGGACCAGAGGCCGAAGAGCGGCTGCACGAGCGACGACGAGACGAGCACCGCCAGCATCAGGGCCGCCGTCGCGGTGTAGCTGAGGTCGAACTTCAGCGTCAGGAACGGGAGCAGTGCGGGAACCGAGCCGGAGGCGAAGTCGACGGCCATGTGCCCGCCGGAGAGCGTCGTCATCGCCCTCCGGTCGAGCTCGTCGCGCATGAGGCGAGGCTACTCGCCCGCCGGCGGCTCGCGTCGCAACACCGCGCGGCGCGCCGCGGCATCTACGATCCGCGCCGCATGGACCTCGACCTGACGCACGAACAGGAGCTGACCCGCGACACCGTTCGCTCGTTCGCGCGCGAGCGCGTCGCGCCGGTCGCCGAGGAACTCGACCGTGACAGCCGTTTCCCGGTGGAGCTCGTGCGGGAGATGGCGGCGCTGGGGCTGATGGGCATCCCGATCCCCGAGCGCTACGGAGGGTCGGGCGGCGACACGGTCTCGTACGCGATCGCCGTCGAGGAGCTGACGCGGGTCGACTCGTCCGTCGCGATCACCGTCGCGGCGCACACCTCGCTCGGCACGATGCCGATCTTCCTGTTCGGGAGCGACGAGCAGAAGGACCGGTGGCTGCCCGACCTCGCATCGGGGCGGAAGCTGGCGGCGTTCGGGCTCACCGAGCCCGACGCCGGCTCCGACGCGGGCGCGACCCGCACGACTGCGGAGCTCCGCGACGGAAGGTGGGTCGTGAACGGCTCGAAGATGTTCATCACGAACGCCGGCACGGAGCTCACATGGGGCGTGACGATCACGGCCCGCACCGGTGAGGACGAGGTCTCGAACATCGTGGTCGAGAACGGGGCACCGGGCTACGAGATCTCCGAGCCGCTCCACAAGCTCGGCTGGAAGGCGTCCGACACGCGCGAGCTGACGTTCGCCGACTGCGCGGTCCCCGAGGGCAACCTGCTCGGGCCGCGCGGCCGCGGCTTCCCCCAGTTCCTCGAGATCCTCGACGGCGGGCGTATCTCCGTCGCCGCGATGGGTGTCGGCCTCGCCCAGGGTGCGTACGACCTCGCGTTCGCCTACGCGCAGGAGCGGCACCAGTTCGGCAAGCCGGTCGCGAAGTTCCAGGCCGTCGCCTTCCGGCTCGCGGACATGGCGGTCGAGATCGAGGCCGGCCGCCAGCTCGTCTACAAGTCCGCGTGGCTCAAGGACCAGGGGCGCCCGTTCGCGCTCGAGGCCGCGATGGCGAAGCTCTACACTGGCGAGCTGTCGCACCGGGTCGTCAATGCGGCGCTGCAGATCCACGGCGGCTACGGCTTCATGGACGAGTTCCCGATCTCCCGCCTCTACCGCGACCAGAAGATCCTCGAGATCGGCGAGGGGACGAACGAGGTGCAGCGGATGGTGATCGCGAAGCATCTGGGGCTCTGAGGCCCGCCTCCAAGCCCCAGCCACCTGCGCGAGCAGGTGTCCGACGTAAGTCGGACACCGAGACGTGCGCGAACGCACCCGCGGCCCGTAGGTGTCCGACTCAAAGTCGGACACCGATCCGCTCGACCACCTGGCTGTCGCGCAGCGCCGTCGTGCAGCCGCCGACCGCGTAGAGCCACCGCCCGAGCACGAAGGCCTCGAGCGCGTGCCGAGGCACCTCGTCCGGCGGCGAACGCAGTGGTGACCGCGACGAACAGGGCGACCGCCAGCGCACGCACGGTTATCCTCATCGGGTCCTCTCCTGTTCGTCGAGGCGCTCCCTTAGCGATGACGGACGGCCGGCACGAACCGATTCCCCGTATGGACCGTTCGAAAACGATTGCGCGGCATGCCTTACGGAACGCTCACCTTCCGCGGTGGCGCCGAAGAGTCGCGCTCGGGCTCGCTCCACTCGTCTGCGCCGCCGTCGCGCACGCGCACGTCACCGTCGCGCCGCCGTTCGTCGACGTCGGCACGACCGCGACGATCGCCTTCGAGACGCCGAACGAGCGGCCGCCGCACCGGACGACGGCGCTCGTCGTCGAGGCGCCGGCCGGGGTCGACGTCGACGCCGCGCGGCCACCGGCGGGCTGGCGGCTCGACCTCTCCGGAGGAACCGCGCGCTGGAGCGGCGGGGCGATCGCGGGCCGCGCCGTCGTCCGCTTCCCGCTCGCCGTGACCGCGCGGATCCCCGCAGGGACGACCACGTTCCGCGCGACCCAGACGTACGACGACGGCGAGAAGGTGCGTTGGGACGCCGCGCTCACGGTGCTTCCCGCGTCGGGCTCCGAGGCGCCGTCGCAGCACTTCGACCGCGCCCTCGCCGCCGGCGCCGTCGGCCTCGTCGTGATCGCGGCCAGCTTCCTCGCGCTGCGGCTCGTGCGGCGCCGGCCACTTCAAGAGCGATAGCGGCAACCGTTGCTACCGTCCCGCGGCGGTGCTGTTCGCGCAGATCCTGAACGAGGACCTCGGGTGCGCCTCGTACGTCGTCGGCTGCGAGGAGGCGCACGAGGCCGTCGTCGTCGACCCGCCGCTCGAGATCGAGACGGTGCTCGCGGAGACGGAGCGGCTCGACGTCCGCATCGTTCGCACCCTCGAGACGCACACGCATGCCGATCACGTCTCGGGGCACGGCCGGCTGGCCCTGGACCACTGGATCCCGGTCGGCATCCACGCCGCCGCCGGCGTCGAGTACCCGCACCACCCCATCGAGCACGGCGACGAGATCGCCGTCGGCACGGTCACGCTGCGCTGCATCCACACGCCGGGCCACCGGCCGGAGCACTGCTGCTTCGCCGTGGTCGACACGACGCGCGCCGACGAGCCTTGGCTCGTCCTCACGGGCGACTCGCTCTTCGTCGGCGACGCGGCGCGGCCCGACCTCGCCGTCGGCGCGCTCGAGGGCGCCGAGGGCCTCTTCCACTCGCTGCGGCGCCTGCTCGAGCTGCCCGACGGGGTCGAGGTCTTCCCCGGCCACGTCGCGGGATCGCTGTGCGGGAAGGCGATGAGCTCGCGCGGCTCGACGACGATCGGGTTCGAGCGGCGATTCAACCCGATGGCGTCGATCCAGGAGCTGGACGCCTTCATCGCGGAGTCGGCCGACGTCGGCGCGCCCAAGCCACCCAACATCGCCCGCATCGTCGAGCTGAACCGCGGGCCGTTCCGGCCGGCAGCGCCGGCGCCCGAGGAGCTGCCCGTCCCTCCGCCCGGTTCTCAGCTCCTCGACGTCCGCCCGCTCGCCGACCACCTCGCGGGGCATCTCGCGGGCGCGGTGAGCGTCCCGGTGTCGGGGTCGAGCTTCTCGACCAAGGCGGGCTTCGTCCTCGAGGCCGACGAGCCGGTGACGGTGCTCGCCGCGTCGGCCGAGGAGGCGCGGCGCGCGGTCGTGGGCCTGCGCTCCGTCGCCTTCTCGGACGTCGCGGGATACGTCCTCGGCGGCGGCCCCGAGACGACCGCGTCGGTCACGATCGGCGAGCTCGAGGGACTGGTCGACGACGGCGCGACCGTGCTCGACGTCCGCGAGCACGACGAGCGCGACGAGGGCTACATCCCCGGCAGCCGGAACGTGCCCTATCGCCTGATGCGCTCCTGCTGTCCGGATCTCCCGAAGGACCGTCCGATCGTCACGATCTGCAACTCCGGCCCGCGCGCAGCCGTCGCGGCGAGCATCCTTCGCGCCAAGGGCCTCGACGCCCGCCCCGTGGTCGACGCAGGCATGAACGACTGGCTCGCGCGCGGCTCGACGGCCGTCACGTTCCGCCGCTGCGGCTCGGGCTGACCGCGTCGGAGTCCGCTCGGCGCGGCGCGCGCGGGGATCCCGGCCGCGTGTACGACTCACCGCAGCCGGCGAACGGTGTAGCCGGCGTCGGCGAGCGCGCGGATCAGCGTCTGCGCGTGCTCCTCTCCGCGCGTCTCGAGCGTCAGCTCGGCCTCGGTCTCGAGCACGCCGATGTTGCGGCCCTCGCGGTGGTGCTGGATCGCGAGGATGTTGGCGCGCTGCTCGGCGATCAGGCCGACGATCCGGGCGAGCTCTCCGGGCCGGTCGGGGATCAGCAGCGCGACGACGAGGTACCGGCCCGAGGCGGTCATTCCGTAGCGGATCACCGAGCTCATCGTCGTGGCGTCGATGTTCCCGCCGGCGAGGATCGCGCCGACGGGGCCTTCCCCGCCCACGCGGCCGCCGAGGATTGCCGCGACGGGCGCCGCGCCCGCGCCTTCGACGACGAGCTTCGACCGCTCGAGCAGGAGCACGATCGCCTGCGAGATCTCCTCGTCGTCGACGACCACGACGTCGTCGAGCAGATCACCGAGGATCGCGCGCGTCAGCTCCGCCGGATGCTTCACCGCGATCCCGTCGGCGATCGTCGAGCCGGTGGGCTCCTTCCCGGCGAACGGCGCGCAGGCCGCCGACTGGACGCCGACGAGTCGCACCTCGGGTCGGAGCGCGTCGAGCGCGATCGCGACCCCCGACGCGAGCCCGCCGCCGCCGACCGGCACGACGACGGTCAGCTCGCCGGAGGGCAGCTGCCCCGCGAGCTCGAGCCCGAGCGTCCCCTGGCCGGCGATCACGCGACGATCCTCGAAGGCGTGCACGAACGTCGCGCCCGTCTCCTGCTCTCGCGCGCGGGCGACCGCCACGGTCTCGTCGAACCCCTCGCCGGCGAGCTCGACCTCGGCGCCGTATCCCCGCGCCGCCTCGACCTTCGCCATCGGAGCCGCCTCGGGAACGACGATGGTCGCGCCGATCCCGGCCTCCCGGGCGGCCCACGCGACCGCCTGCCCGTGGTTCCCCGCGCTCGCGGTGACGACGCCCCGCTCGCGCTCCGCCGCGGAGAGCTGCGCGATCGTGTTGTAGGCGCCGCGGATCTTGAAGGCGCCCGTGCGCTGCAGGTTCTCGGCCTTGAGGAGCACGGGTCGTCCCGCGAGGCGGGAGAGCGTTTCGGAGGAGTAGACCGGCGTGACGCGGGCGATCCCGTGGAGCCGTTCCTGTGCCGCCCGGACGTCGTCGACCGTCGGCCGCTCGCTCACCGTCCCTCCCCACGACTGACCGCCTCGACGACCGCACCGACGGCCGTCAGCGGATCCACCTCGCGGCGCTGCACCCCTTCGAGCAGCAGCTCGACGTCGGGCTGGTTCGCCATGACGCGCCGCACCCGTTGCCGGAGACGCGCGACCGCGAGCGCCTCGACCTCTGCGGTCAGGTTGCGCTCGCGGCGACGGTCGAGCTCGCCGCGCTTGTCGAGCTCGTCGCGGCGCCGTTCCAGCGCCTCCCAGAGCTCCGGCACACCCTCGCCGCGAAGCGCCTCCGTGAGGAGGATCGCCGGCCGCCGCTCCCGCTCGGGGTCGAGCGCCACGATCGAGCGCACTTCCTGGAGCATCGTCTTCGCCGCAGGGTGGTCCAGCTTGTTGACCGCGATCACGTCGGGGATCTCCATGATCCCTGCCTTGAGCGCCTGCACGGCGTCGCCGGAGCCGGGCATCAGCACGAGGAGCACGACGTCCGCGATGCCGACCACCTCGACCTCGCTCTGTCCCGTCCCCACCGTCTCGAGGAAGACGACGTCCTTCCCCGACGCGTCGACGAGAAGAAGGGCCTGCAGGGTCGCCTCGGCCACTCCGCCGAGATGCCCGCGCGTGCCCATGGAGCGGATGTAGACGTCCGGGTCGAGGAAGTGGTCGGCGAGGCGGATGCGGTCGCCGAGCAGCGCACCGCGCGTGAACGGGCTCGAGGGGTCGACGGAGACGACGCCCACGCTTCGCCCGAGCATCCGCGCGTGCGCGACGAGCGCGCCGACGAGCGAGGACTTCCCCACGCCCGGCGGCCCGGTGACGCCGACGGACGCCGCCCGGCCGGTGCGCGGGTAGATCCGCCGCACGATCTCCGCGCCCTCCGGCGCAAGGTCCTCGACGAGCGAGATCGATCGCGCGAGCGCGCGGCGGTCTCCGGCGAGGACGCCGGCGACGAGCTCGTCCTGCGTCCACCCGCGGCCTGCCACCGGGGGTGACTCTACTGAGGCTCGATGTGCGTGTCGCGCGGGGCCAAGACGGCCATGTCGGCCCGCGCGCGCTGCTTCTCGCGCGCCCGGGTCTCGTCGATCTCGTCCATCAGGGCGCGGATCCGCTCCAGGCCGCCGGGCGCCTCGGCGGGCTCCGCCTCGGGTGCGGCGGCTTCCCGGATCCGGCCCGTCAGCACGACCGCGAGCGCCGCGGCGACGAGATAGACGCATCCTGCGAACGCCCACGCCGTGCGTGCGCCGGCCTCGTCGACGAGCAGCCCGCCCCCGGCCATCGAGAGGCCGAGGATCCCGTAGTAGCTCGACATGAGGACGGACAAGGCCCTACCACGCATCGCGTCGGGCGCGCCGCGCTGGACGAGCACCTGGTTGCACACGATCGCCCCTCCGTTGCCTATTGTGGCGACACCGGCGAGAACGGCGGCGACCGCGATCGTGGGTGATGCAGACGCGAGGCCGAACCCCACGGCCATCAACGCGAGCGCGCCGGTGTAGACGCGGCGCATGCCGAGGGCACCGAGCGCCGGGGCCGCGAAGAAGCTGCCGATCACGAGCCCGACGCCCGTGGCGCTGACGAGGAGCCCGAGCCCGACGTTGCCGCTCCCGAGATCGTGCTTCGCGAGCACGACCTCCGCGACGTTGACGCATGCCGTCGCGACGGCCGCGGTGCACCACACCACCAGCACGGTGACCAGGTGACGCGAGCCGACGACGAGCGCGAGCCCGTCGCGCAGGTCGCTCCAGTGACCCTTCGTGAGCGGCTCGTCCGACCGGAGCGCCTGCGCGGGGATACGCGCGACGAGGAGCGCGGACAGGAGGAACGTGACGGCGTTGACGGCGTACGCGACGTCGACACCGTTCGCGGCCAGAAGCAGGCCGGCGACCGCGGGGCCGACCGTCCACGCCACGTGCTCGACGGTCGACAGCAGCGACGTCGCCTGCTCGCGGTCCTCGTCCGAGACGAGGTTCGGCAGCCCCGCCCACACCGCCGGCCGGAAGAAGCCGGTCGCGATGCCGTTCACGGCGGCGAGCGCGACGATCACTGACGGCTCGGACACGAACGGCAGTGCGACGAATGTCGCGGCGCGCACGAGGTCGGAGACGACCATCAGCCGTCGCCGCGACAGCCGGTCGACGAGCGGCCCGAGCGTCAGGCCGATCAGGACGATCGGCAGGAAGTCGGCGATCAGGAGCGCCGCGAGCCAGCGTCCCGACCCGGTGAGGTCGAAGATGTGGACCGACAGCGCGAGTGCCGCCAGGTACGTGCCGACGGCAGACCCCGCCGTGGCCCAGAACAGGAGCCCGAAGTCCCGGTTGCGACCGAGGAGGGACAGACGGCCTGTCGCTCCGAAGAGCACGCGAGGACGCTACCACCGTCGCGCCGGCCGCAACAGTGGCCGAAAATGCCAGTCCCATCGCCGGTACCGAGCGGCTCTCAACCCGCCGTTTCGGTCGCAGTCGGCCGATACTGCGCGGTCCCGCCGACCCCCTGCGCGCGCGCAACGGCCAGCGCGCGGTCGGCGAAGGCGTAGAGCGCGAATACGTCGCCCGCGGTGGCGAGGTCGCAGATGCCGACCGTCAGCGTCACGCGCCCGAGCTCTGCGAGCGCGGTGCGCGCGCGCGCGACCGCGCCGACGCCGCCGTGCGCGTCTGTCCCGGGCAGGAGCCACGCGATCTCGTTCTCGCGGGTCCGTGCCAGTTCGTCGCCCGTCCGCGCGAGCGCCCGCAGCCGCTCCACCGCGACCAGGCCCTCGGGACGCTGGAGCACGCCGTCGCCGGGCCATCCGTCGAGCCCGGGCTCGGCGAGGACGAGGCTCGTGTTCTCGCCGCTTGCGAGGGAGCGCCGCACGACGGCGCGCAACCGCTCCTCGAACTCGCCGTGGTTCAGGAGCCCCGTCTCCGGGTCACGTGATGAGAGCTCCTCGAGACGCTGCTCGCGGCGGTGGCGCGCGCTGACGTCCCGGATCGTGACGAGCTGGCGCAGCACCTCGTTGGGACCGGCCGGCGCCCTGCGACCGGCGACGAGCACTCGGAGGCGAGTGCCGTCCCGGTGACGCAGCGTGAGCTCGGTCTCGTGCTCGCCGAGCCCGTCGAGCTGCCGATGCCACGCCTCGATCTCGTGGCGGTGCTCGGGCGGCCAGAAAGGCAACGGCCCAGTCGCTCCGAGCAGCTCCTCGCGCCCGAATCCGAGCAGCTCGCAGAGACGGCGGTTGACGGAGCTCACGGCGCCGTCGTCGAGGACGAGGAGCCCGTCCGGGATCGCCGACAGCAGCGCCCGCGCCTCGAGAAGAGCGTTCTCGTTCGTCCGCGTGAACCCGGGAAGCCTCATGCCGTCTCGGCGCGGACGTTCCGCTCGAACTTGTGCCACGCGCGATCGCCGCGGAGGAAGCGCCACGTGCCCTTGATGCGAGCCCATGTCATCAGCGGTCGGTAGACGACCATCTCGACCGGCATGAGCGCGAGAAGGCGCGCGACCGCGGACGGGCGGTACGACCGCGCCTCGAGGTCGAGCATCAGGAGGGCGCCCGTCGTGAGCGCGCTGTTCGCGAATGCGATCAGGAGCGTCAGGACCCCGAACTCCCACCAGGTGACCAGCCCGGCCGCTCCGCCGACCGCCAGCGTGCCGACCGCGAGGAGCTCGAAGACCGGCGCCACGATCTCGGAGACGAGGTAGTACGGCACGCCGATCAACCCGACCTTCCCGTACCGGGGGTTGAACCACATGCGGCGGTTCGCCCAGCAGGTCTCGAGGATGACGCGCTGCCAGCGCTCGCGCTGCGAGACGAGGTTCCGCACCGAGTCGGGGCCTTCGGTGACGCCGACGCAGTCCGGCAGGCAGGCGATCCGGTACGTCCGCCGCCGCTCGCGGAGCATCCGGTGCGCGCGGAACGTGAGCTCGATGTCCTCGCACGTGAACTCCGACGACCACCCGCGGAGCTCCTCGACGAGGTCGCGCCGCCAGAGCTGGAACGCCCCGGCGGCGCACAGCATGAAGTTCATCCGCGCCCAGGACGTCCGGTTGTTGAAGAACGAGCGAAGGTAGTCGAATGTCTGGAAGGCGAAGAGCGGCGCGGTGTCCGGCCCCGTGAACCGCCGCCCGTCGTGAAGGGTGGCCGCGGGGTCGCGGGCGTTCTCGAAGTAGCTCGTGAGGCCGACCACGCGAGGGTCGGCGTCGATCTCGCGCATCGCGCGCGTCAGGGCGTCGCGCGCGAACACCATGTCGGCGTCGACGCCGCAGACGTATCGGTACCGCGAGTGGTTGAGGCCGGCGTTGAGCGCGTCCGCCTTGCCGGCGTTCGGCTTGTCGACGACGAGCAGCCGCGGATCAGCGGGCGACCGGTAGTAGCGGTCGACCGGCTCGCTTCGGACGATGTCACGCGTCACCGCCTCGACGGGCACGAGCTCGAGCTCCGCCACGAGCCGCTCGAGCGTGTCGTCGGTCGAGCCGTCGTTGACGACGATCACCTCGAACTCCGGGTACTCGATCGCGAGGAGCGACCGTACGGCATCCGGCAGGCCACCGCTCTCGTTGTACGCCGGGACGATGATGCTCACACCCGGCGCGAACCTCGACTCGGTGAGCGCGTCCAGGCGGTCCACCGAGCGCTCCCGCCGCCGCCGGCGCGTCTCGACGAGAGCGACCGTCATGAGCGAGAAGTAGAGGGTGTAGAGCAGGACGAGGTACGCGGAGCACGCGACGACGCCCGCCCGCAGTGCGGCTTCGAGCGTCACGTCGCCGTCTCCACGCGCAAGTCGGGTCCCGGCGCGACATGTCGTCCCACGCGTTCGAAGGTCGCGCGCCGGAGGCGCGGCCCGCCCGCGCCGAGGATCCGGTCGAGCTGTGGGGGGTCGTGCGCCACTCGGCCTTCTCGACCGAGGCGATCGAGGACGCCGACGTCCTGCAGCACGAGCGCGGCGCCGGTACGGATCGTCGCGTCGTCGTCCTCCAGCAGCGGTAAGACGACCGCCGCCACCTCGGGGCCGATCCGTGCGAGAGACTCGCGCGCGGCTTCGCGCACCCACCACGAGCTGTCCCCGAGCAGCGGCGCGACGAACGTCGCGGCCGAGCACCCCGCGATCGCGGCTGCCGTTCTTCCTGCGTGCGCACGCACGAACGGCTGCGGATCGCCGAGCAGGACGAGCGCGCAGCGCAGCGCTTCCGCCGACCCGGAGTCGCGGAGGGTCTCGAGCGCGGCCGCGCGGACGTTGGGCGACCTGTCGCACGTCACGCGGGCCACGCGGCGCCGCGCCAGGTCCGGATACCGCGCGAGCAGCCTCACCGCGTAGAAGCGGACGACGTCGCTCGGATGGTCGAGCAGCGGCGCGAGACGACGACCGGGACGCGGCGCGAGGCGGTCGAGCTCGGCGGCGACGCGCCCCGGCGTCTCGAGCTCGCTCGCGAGAGCCTCGATCAAGCCGTCGACGGCCCACTCGTGCCGCGGTGCGAGCGCCGCCAGCGACGTAATCGCGGCGACGCGAACGTCACGGTCGCGGTCTCTCAACCCACGCTCGAGCAGCGCACGGGTGGTAGGCCCGTTCGCGCCGACCAGCGTCTCGTCGTGCCCTGCGGAGACGACGCCGACCCGGAGCGCCGCCCGGCGGCGCCGGCGCGCCAGAAGCCGTGACGCGGGGATCGCCGCAGCCAGCACGAGCCAGCACGCAGCCGCGAGGGCGCAGACGAGGACCAGTGCCGCAGAACCGTCCACCGTCCCTCTTTGTCGGCACCCTCCCCGAGTGAACGCTCACCCGTCCGGGGGACGGGCGCCCGAAGCGCGAATCAGGCGATCGGGCCGCTCGGCCGCGTCGCCTTCGCCATCCGCGCGGCGACGACGGATGCGAGTGCGACGCGCTGCGCCTGTTCGACCGGACGACCGAGCGAGGTGAAGAGGAGTCCCGACTGGATGCGACCGTGCTGGAGGACGACGGCGTCGACGTATGCGCGTACCTTCTGCCCACCGATCTGGACCGTGAGGACGAGCCTGTAGGCGGTCGTCTTCGGCGACAGGGACGGGAACCGCACCCGTGTCGCGGAGTGGACGGTGATCTTCTCGCCCGGTGACGCGGAGAGGCGCACGATGTCGGAGAGGCAGGTCGTCGTCTGGCTCGTCGTCCCACGGCTCCACGACGCATTCGCCTCGCGGAGCGTGCGGTAGATCTGTGCGGTCGAGCCGACCGTGACGAACGCCGACGGCTCGGCGAAGCGGAAGTCGGGCGATGCGGCGTCGCCCGTCACGGTGAGGTCGCTCTCGTCGAGAGCGCCGCAGCGGGCGCCCTTCGGCACCGACTCGTCGTTGCTCCGGGAAACCGCGGTGAATCCCTGGCCGAGATCGCTTCGCTTGATGACGATGGACGTGGCGCTCGCCTGGTCCCTCTTCGTCAACGCCTTCTTCGGCTGGCCGTTCGCCGCTACCCCGACGGCCGGGACGAGCAGCGCAATCATCCCGATGACGACGAAGACGACGAGCGTGCGCATCGCTCCCACTGTACTCCGCGCTCAGCGCGGTTCGTAGGCGAGATTCGGGCGCAGCCAGCGCTCGACCACCTCGAGCGGCTCCTCCTTGCGCGCCGCATAGTCCTCGACCTGGTCGCGC
This sequence comes from Actinomycetota bacterium, assembly GCA_046732615.1. Classification (GTDB taxonomy): domain Bacteria; phylum Actinomycetota; class Thermoleophilia; order Gaiellales; family Gaiellaceae; genus Gaiella. The sequence continues at coordinate 17,215 of JBKPNM010000040.1, forward strand.
CCGACGCGGCCGATCGAGAAGTAGCGTGCCGCCGGGTGCCCGAAGTAGAGGCCGCTCACGCTCGCCCCCGGGGTCGAGGCGAACGACTCCGTGAGCGCCAGACCCGCATCGGCCGCGCCGAGCAGCGAGAACAGCTTCGGCTTCTCGGAGTGGTCCGGGCAGGCGGGGTAGCCGAACGCGGGCCGGATCCCGCGGAAGCGCTCTCCGACGAGCTCGTCGCCCGTGAGGCGTTCCTCCGGCGCGTACCAGGCGCGGCGCGTCTGCTCGTGCAGCCACTCCGCGAACGCCTCCGCGAGCCGGTCGGCGAGCGCCTTCACCATGATCGCGCTGTAGTCGTCGCCCTCGCTCTCGAACGACCCGGCGAGCTCGTCCGTACCGTGGATCCCGACGGCGAAGCCACCCACGTGGTCCTGCAACCCCGTTTCGGCCGGTGCGACGAAGTCGGCGAGCGACCGGTTCGGGCGCGAGTCGTCGTGCGCGGCCTGCTGGCGCAGCATCGGGAACCGTACGGCCCCGTTGCCTGTCGAGAGAACGACATCGTCTTCCTCGGCCGTCGCCCCCCAGAGGCCGTGGACGCCGCGGGCCTCGAGGAGCTCGTCCTCGACGATCCGGTCGAGGAGGCCGTTTGCGGCGTCGAACAGGTCGCGCGCCGCATGCCCCTTCTCCGGGTGGCTCAGGATCGCAGGGTAACGGCCCTTCAGATCCCAGGCGTGGAAGAAGAAGGTCCAGTCGATGTAGCGGCGCAGCTCCGCCAGGGAGGGTCCGACGAGCCGCGAGCCGCTGAACGACGGGACGGCGAGATCGTCCTCCTTCCACGCGATCGGCGTCCGCCGTTCACGGGCCGCGCGCAGCGGCAGCAGCGGGCGACGCTCTCGCTCCGCGTGGAGCGCGCGGAGGCGGTCCTGATCGGCCCTGTTCTCCGTGTCGAGCGTCGATCGGCGCTCGGGGTCGAGGAGCGCGCCGACCACGCCGATCACCCGGGAGGCGTCGAGGACGTGAACCGTCGGCTGGGTGTACTCCGGCGCGACACGCACGGCCGTGTGCTGACGCGACGTCGTGGCGCCGCCGACGAGAAGCGGGAGCTGCATCCCCCGCCGCTCCATCTCCTTCGCGACGACGACCATCTCGTCGAGCGACGGCGTGATCAGCCCCGAGAGCCCGACGACGTCGCAGGACTGCTCGAGCGCCGTGTCGAGGATCTTCTCCGCCGGCACCATGACACCGAGGTCGATCACGTCGTAGGAGTTGCAGCCCAACACCACGCCGACGATGTTCTTGCCGATGTCGTGCACGTCGCCCTTCACGGTTGCGAGCACGACGCGTCCTGCGGTGCGACCGCCGACCTGTTCCGCCTCCATGAACGGCTCGAGGTACGCAACCGCCCGCTTCATCGCCCGTGCGCTCTTGACGACCTGCGGCAGGAACATGCGGCCGGAGCCGAACAGGTCGCCGACGACGCGCATCCCGTCCATGAGCGGCCCTTCGATCACGTCGAGCGGCCGCGCGGCGGTCGCCCGCGCTTCCTCGACGTCCTCCTCGATGAAGTCGACGACCCCGTGGACGAGCGCGTGCTCGAGGCGCTTCCCCACGGGTGCGTCCCGCCAGGCGAGGTCCTCCTCGCGCCGGACGGCGTCGTCGCCCTCGAAGCGCCGAGCGAGCTCCACGAGCCGCTCCGTGGCATCGGGTCGCCGGTTCCAGATCACATCCTCCACGCGCTCGAGGAGCTCCGGCTCGATGTCCTCGTAGACCATCAGCAGGCCCGCGTTCACGATCCCCATGTCGAGGCCCGCGCGGATCGCGTGGTAGAGGAACGCCGCGTGCATCGCCTCGCGCACGTGCTGGTTGCCGCGGAACGCGAAGGACAGGTTCGAGATGCCGCCGCTCGTCCGCGCGCCGGGGCAGCGCTCCTTGATCAGGGGCAACGCTTCGATGAACGCCTTCGCGAACTCGTTGTGCTCCTCGATCCCGGTTGCGACGGCGAGCACGTTGGGATCGAAGATCAGGTCCTCCGGCGGGAAGCCGGTCTGCTCGGTCAGGAGGCGGTAGGCGCGCTCGCAGATCTCGACCTTGCGGTTGCGCGTGTCGGCCTGCCCCTGCTCGTCGAACGCCATCACGACGACCCCGGCCCCGTAGCGCCGGATCCGCCGAGCCTGCTCGAGGAACGACTCCTCCCCCTCCTTGAGCGAGATCGAGTTGACGATGCCCTTCCCCTGCAGGCACTTGAGGCCCGCCTCGAGCACACCCCAGCGCGAGCTGTCGACCATGATCGGCAGGCGCGCCGCCTCCGGCTCGGTCGCGAGGAGGTTGAGGAACCGCGTCATCGTCCGTTCGCCGTCGAGCAGGTCGGCGTCCATGTTCACGTCGAGCGCGTTCGCACCGCTCCGTACCTGCTCGAGCGCCACCTCGACCGCGGCTTCGAGATCGTCGGCCTCGACGAGCGACCGGAAGCGCGCCGACCCCGTGACGTTCGTGCGCTCGCCGATCATCACGAAGCCCGTGTCGGGTCCGATCTCGAACGGCTCGAGGCCGCTCCAGCGCGGCCGCGGCTCGCGGGTCGGGATGGCCCGCGGCGGCAGGCCGTCGACCGCTGCGGAGATCTGCCGGATGTGCTCCGGCGTCGTGCCGCAGCACCCGCCGACGAGATTGACGAGCCCGTCCTCGGCGAAGGCGAGCAGGAACCGGCTCGTGTCGCCCGGCTGCTCGTCGTGCTCGCCCATTGCGTTCGGCAGCCCCGCGTTCGGATAGCACGCCACGTAGGTGTCGGCGACCCGCGCGAGCTGCTCGAGGAAGGGCCGCATCTCGCTCGCGCCGAGCGAGCAGTTGACGCCGACGATCAGCGGCTCCGCATGCGCGACCGAGACCCAGAACGCTTCGGCGGTCTGACCGGAGAGGTTCCGCCCGCTCCGGTCGATCGCGGTGAAGGAGAGCCAGAGCGGCAGCTCCGGCGCGACGTCGGCCGCCGCGACGATCGCCGCCTTAGCGTTCAGCGTGTCGAAGATCGTCTCGACGAGGAGCAGGTCGACACCACCCTCCACGAGCGCGGCCATCTGCTCGGCGTAGCTCTCGCGCACCTCGTCGAACGTGGCCGACCGGAAGGACGGATCGTCGACCTTCGGCGAGACCGAGAGCGAGACGTTGAGCGGTCCCACCGCTCCCGCGACGAAGCGTGGGCGCTCGGGCATGCGGGCCGTCCACGCGTCCGCAGCGGCGCGGGCGATCCGCGCGCCTTCCCTGCTCATCTCCGCCGCGAGCCCCTCGAGCGCGTAGTCGCGCTGGCCGATCGACGTCGCGGTGAAAGTGTTCGTCGTCGCGATGTCCGCGCCGGCCGCGAAGTACTTCTCGTAGAGCGAGGCCACGATCTCCGGCTGCGTGAGGTTGAGCAGGTCGGGATCGCCCTTCACGTCCCTCGGGTGCTCGCGCAAGAGCTCGCCGCGGTAGTCCGCCTCGGAGAGCCCTTCCTTCTGCAGCAGCACGCCCCAGGAGCCGTCGAGCACGGCGATCCGCGTGTCGAGGATCTCTCGGAGGCGATCGGACGCGCTCATCGCCCTCGCCGTTCGGCGCTCGTACGTGAATCCGCGGTCGGCAGCCGGTGCCGGGCTTGGCCCGGCGGAACGCCGGCCAGCGTCATTCCATGTGCGAACCGGAAGGTGGGCGCCCGTGGGGGAACCATGGGTTCCCCCACGTCGAGGACGCCCCAGGAGCCGTCGAGGACGGCGATGCGCGTGTCGAGGATCTCTCTGAGTCGTGCTTCGGCTTCCGCGCTCACGTCTCTCCTTCACGAGCCGGCGACCACACCCTCGAGCGGTCCCGGCGCGTGGCGCGGGGGCTCTTTAGGCGTTTGTTGACCCGGTCGCCAAGCTGCCTCAAAGCTGTCCGGGAGTCTCACGATAGCGCGCGTTCGGTGTTCCGTGAAGCGGTGTCACGCGGCAACCCGGCGGAGCGACTGCTCGTGCGTGAGACCCTCGCCCGGCACGGCGGTCAGCGCCTCGGCTGGCACCGGCCGACCCAGCTCGTACCCCTGGGCGAGGCCGCAGCCGAGATCGAGCAGCAGCGCGCGCTTTCGTCCCGACTCGATGCCCTCGGCGACGACCGCGAGGTGGGCGCTTAGCCGGTCGTGCGACCCGAGACAGCGAGCTGGTTCTCGGCGTGCCTGATGCGTTGCTCGAGCTGCCAGCGGTCGGCGGTCGACTCGCCCGCCTCGACACGTTCGAGCTCCGCGCGCGCCGCGTCGAGCTGCGCCTGGGCGCGCGCGTCGTCGATCTCCTTGACGCTGATCGCGTCGTCGACGAGCGCGAGCGCGCGGTCGAGCTCCACCTTGAAGAAGCCCGGCCCGGTCGCGAACTCGAGGATCTCGTTGCCCCCGAGGTGCACGCGCGTCGAGCCCGCCTGGAGCGTCGCGACGAGCGGTGCGTGCCGCGCGAGCACACCGATCTCGCCCGCCGCGCCGGGGACGATCAGCATGTGCGCCTCGCCCTGGAAGACGGGGCCGTCGGGAGTGACGACATCGACGTCGAAGGGCGGGTGGTCGGAGGGCTCCGCCACTAGCGCACTAGGCCGCGACCTGCTCGAGCTGCCGCGCCTTCTCGCGCACGGCCTCGATCGGCCCGACCATGTAGAACGCCGCCTCGGGCAGGTCGTCGCACTCGCCCTGGATGATCGCGTCGAACCCGGCGATCGTGTCCTCGAGCTTGACGTACTCGCCCGGCGTCCCCGTGAACTGCTCGGCGACGAAGTTCGGTTGCGAGAGAAAGCGCTCAACCTTCCGCGCACGCGAGACGACGAGCTTGTCCTCGTCGGTCAGCTCGTCCATCCCGAGGATCGCGATGATGTCCTGCAGGTCCTTGTAGCGCTGCAGGATCTGCTGGACGCTCGTCGCGACGCGGTAGTGGTCGTCGGAGACGATGCCCCGTTGGAGCGCGCGCGAGGTCGAGTCGAGCGGGTCCATCGCGGGGTAGATGCCCTTCTCGACGATCGCGCGGGAGAGCGTCGTCGTCGAGTCGAGGTGCGCGAACGTGTTCGCCGGGGCGGGGTCGGTGAGGTCGTCTGCCGGCACGTAGATCGCCTGCACGGACGTGACCGAGCCCGTCGTCGTCGAGGTGATGCGCTCCTGCAGCTGGCCCATCTCGGTGGCTAGCGTGGGCTGGTACCCGACGGCGCTCGGCATGCGGCCGAGCAGCGCCGAGACCTCGGAGCCGGCCTGGACGAACCGGAAGATGTTGTCGATGAAGAGGAGGACGTCCTGGCCCTGGTCGCGGAAGTACTCGGCCATCGTGAGGCCGGAGAGGCCGACGCGGAGTCGCGCCCCGGGAGGCTCGTTCATCTGGCCGTAGACGAGGGCGACCTTGTCGATCACGCCCGACTCGGTCATCTCGATCATGAGGTCCGTGCCCTCGCGCGTCCGCTCGCCGACGCCGGAGAAGACCGACACGCCGCCGTGCTCCTTCGCGAGGTTGTGGATCAGCTCCTGGATCAGCACCGTCTTGCCGACCCCTGCGCCGCCGAACAGGCCGACCTTGCCGCCCTTGATGTACGGAGCGATCAGGTCGACGCACTTGAGGCCCGTCTCGAAGATCTCGATCTTCGGGGAGAGGTCCCGGAAGGCGGGCGGATCGCGGTGGATCGGCCACCGCTCGGCGTCCGCGGCGAGGTCCGCCTTGCCGTCGATCGCCTGCCCGATGACGTTCCACAGGCGCCCGAGCGTCGGCTGGCCGACGGGCACGGAGATCGGGGCGCCCGTGTCGACCGCATCCACGCCGCGGGCCAGGCCGTCGGTCGAGTCCATCGCGACCGCACGCACGCGGTCGTCGCCGAGGTGCTGCTGGACCTCGGCCACGAGCGTCCCCGACGGCACCTCGATCTCGAGCGCGCTCAGGATCTCCGGCAGGCCGTCCGGGAACACGGCGTCGAGGACGACCCCTTTGATCTCGATGATCTTCCCGACGTTGCGACCGGACGTGCTCGTGGCTTCAGGCATGGGGCTCCGATGGACGAGGCGATTGACCGAGCGGTGCCCGGGAGGGCGACCGGCGACGGAGTCTAGCCAATGGCCGGAGCAGCCCGACGCGGTCCCGGTGGGGCCGGGAGGAGCCTTGCATCAGCGCCTCGACACGCTCGGCGTGGTCGAGCCGTCAGACGTCGGACGAGATGAAGTTCGGCGTCACGAACACGCTGTCAGCGTACGCGCAGCCGTCAGCCCTGGGGCGCCGCGGGCACCGCGATCACGTCGACCGGAGCCCAGTAGTCGACGAGCCAGGGTGCGTCCTTGCCGCGCTGCTTGAGGCCGATGTAGAACGACGTCGGCTTGAGGCCCGTCGACCGCGCGGGCGAGAGGAGGACCTGCAGCACGACGTGCCCGGGCGCCACCTCGTCGACGGCGAACGACGCCCCGCGCAGCCCCTTCGTCGGGAAGTACTGGACGTTGATGTTGCCGGTGAGCCACTCCTTGTAGGTACAGCCGCAGTCGCGCTTGAGGTTCGCATCTGCGAGCTTCCACGCCTTCGGGAGGTTCTCGCGCCCCACGGCGGCGAGCACGAACTCGCCCGCCGCGACGCGCGCCGCCTTCGGCACGTCGCTCTCCTTGGGCGTCGAGACCGTGGCGTTCGGGTCGAAGTCCTCGGAGGCGAAGCCGCTCGGCACCGAGCCGACGTTGGCCGGGCCCTTGTCCTCCTGGCCGAGCCGCACGGTGACGAACGCCACGACACCGGCGATGAGGACGAGGGTCGAGGCCCAGACGAGCGCACGGCTGGCGCCAGGCGAGCGAAGGCGTCCGATCACGGCTGGAGGGTAGCCGAGCGTCTTTTTCGGAACGTTCGGCGCATGTGAACTACAGGTTACGGCGGTACAGGAGGAAGGCGAGCGGCACGAACGCGGCGAGGAGCGCCTGCGGGGCGAGCTCCTTCGAGACGAGCTGGCGGCCCTGCGGGGCGAGTGGGCCGGTGCCGAGGCGCTCGCGGACGGCGGCCACGAGCGCGCGGGTGTCGCCCTCGTTGACGACGGGTGCCCCGACCGCCCCTGCGACGAGCCGGAGCGAGCGGCTCGATGTCGGATCCGGCCGGTAGGCGGGGTCGCGAACGCCCTGGTCGTCGAACACGGCCTCGTCGCCGCGCCACACCTGGACGAAGATCGTCGAGACACGCCCCTCGCGCAGCCGGTCGCTCATGGTCTCGAGATCGACCGGGATGGTCTCCCCATCGGTCACGACGACGGCGATCCTGCGGACCGAGTCGGGCCGGAAGAACGCCACCCGGCCGAGGTCGCCGAGCGCAGCGAACGCCGTGGCGCGCCGCGCCCTCCGGTCCGGCGGCGGGCGCTCGATCCCGATCGCGCGATCGATCACCGCGGCGAACGCGTTCGCACCGAGGGTCGGGAAGAGATGCGGCAGGACGCGGTCCGAGAGCGACGCGACCCCGACACGCGTCTCGGGGATCGCGTTGCGAAGCCGCTTCGCCACGGCTCTTGCACGGTCGAGCCGCGTCGGCTCGCTCGGGGCGCGCCGCGCGAGCATCGAGCGGGTGACGTCCATCACGACGAGCACCTCGGCGCCCTTGCGACCGTGGGTCGACTCCGAGCGCGCGACGACGGGTTGGGCTGCGGCGAGCGCGACCAGCCCTGACACGAGCGCGATCAGGCCGAGGTCGACGAGCGTCGAACGGCGTCCCGCGGCCGGAAGGCCGAGTGACGCGGCAGTCGCTGCCGATCTCCGGCGAGCGGCCACGAGCGCCCAGACGCCGAGGCCCCCGACCAGGCCGACGAGCGCGGCGAGCGGGGTCAGAAAGTTGACCGACACGCCGTGACCTCTAGAAGCCGCCGCCGGACGTCGCCGAGCCCGCTCCGGGGCTCGGCAGGGGCGAGCGCGTGTCACCGCTGCCCGCGACGCCGGAGCCGGATGCGCGCAGGAGCTTCAGCGCGAGCTCGAGGTTGTAGATCGCCGTGTCGTTGGACGGGTCGAGCGTCACGGCGCGCTCGAGCTGCTCGATCGCCCGCCGGACGAAGACCTGGCGCTGCGTCGGCGAGTTCCGTCCCTCCTCGAGCATCAGCGCGGCGCGCAGGACGGCGAGCTGCGACCGTCGCGTCGGGTTGTCGTCGCTGACGAAGGTCTGGCCGAGCACGCGTTCGGCGGCGCTCCTGCGCGTGACGTCCTCGAAGAGGCGGATCGGGTCGCGCGGCCCGCTGCGCCAGAAGCGGTCGACCGCGTGCCGGTACGAGACGTCGTCCTCGACCCCGAGCACGGTTGCCGACACGCCCCGCGGGAGGAGAGTGTCCGGCTCCCAGCCGGCCGGGACGGCGGCGCCGTAGGCGATGTCGCCGTCGCGGAGCTGGCGGTCCCACCGGAGCACGTCGGCCGCGAGTGCGACGAGGAGCGCCGCGACGACGACGAGCGCAACGACGGCCACGGCGCCCGCCGTGGGGCGCAGCCAGGGGC
>JBKPNM010000041.1:0-12875 GCA_046732615.1 Actinomycetota bacterium
GCACGGCCGGCTTCGCGCCACCGCCACCGCGGAGCGCCGGCACGCCGACGCTCGTCCAGCTCGAGCGAGGCTCCTTCCGCTGCCCCTGGTGCGGCTCGACCGACACGAAGCTCGAGAACCTCTTCGGGCCGACCCCCTGCCGCTCGCTCCGCTACTGCAACGCCTGCCGCCAGCCGTTCGAGCAGTTCAAGACGATCTAGGTGCACGTCGGCCTGATCGCCGACACGCACGGTCTCCTGCGGCCGGAGGTCTTCGAGGCGTTCGCGGGAGTCGAGCACGTCCTCCACGCAGGGGACGTCGGGTCACAGCACGTCCTCGACGGGCTCGCGGAGCTCGCGCCGGTGACGGCGGTCGGGGGCAACGTCGACGGCGGACTGGAGCTCCCGGAGGTCGCGCGGATCGAGCTCGCCGGTGTTCGCGTGGTCGTCGTCCACGGTGACCGGCTCGCCTCGCGGACGCCCGACGAGGTGGCCGCGGCCCATTCCGATGCAGGCCTCGTCGTCTTCGGCCACTCTCACCGGCCGATCGTCGGCCGGGTCGGCGACGTGCTCGCCGTCAATCCCGGGAGCGCCGGCCGGAAGAGGTTCCGCGACCCGGTCACCGTCGCGGTCGCCGACCTCGACGACGGCGCTGCCCACGCGCGGCTCGTCACGCTGGTCGGCGACCGCCCGATGGGGCAATACTCCGCGTGATGACGACGAGCGTCTACCACCACACGACGAACCAGCCGCCGCCGCTCGAGGGCTACGACCTGTTCTCTGAGAACCGACCGCTCGTCGAGGCGCTCACGCGCGAAGGAGCCGGCGCGGAGGAGGAGCGCTGCGCCGACTTCGGGCGGCGCTGCGGCGGCGAGCCGCTCGAGCTCGGACGCCTCGCGAACGATTACCCGCCGGTCCTGCGGACACGCGACCGCTTCGGCGAGCGGATCGACGAGGTCGAGTTCCACCCGGCGTGGCACGAGCTCCTCGGCCTCGGGGTGGAGAACGGCCTCCACTCGCTGCCCTGGCGCGCACAGGGAAACGGACACGTCACCCGCGCTGCGCTCTTCATCACGCTCGCGTACGCAGAGGCGGGCGTCGGCTGTCCGCTCTCGATGACCTTCGCCTCCGTCCCGGCGCTGCGAGCGTCCGCACCCGACCTCTCGGAGGAATGGGAGGGGCGGCTCACGTCGACGACCTACGACCCCGGCCCGCGCTCCCACCTCGACAAGGCGGGAGCGCTCTGCGGGATGGCGATGACCGAGCGTCAGGGCGGGTCCGACGTCAGGGCGAACACGACGGTCGCGGACCGTTCCGGCGACCTGTACCGGTTGAACGGCGAGAAGTGGTTCTGCTCCGCGCCGATGAGCGACGCCTTCCTCGTTCTCGCGCAGGCCCGCGACGGGCTGACGTGCTTCCTCTTGCCGAGGCTCCTCGACGACGGCACGCGAAACGGCTTCCGGATCGAGCGCCTCAAGGACAAGCTCGGCAACCGGTCGAACGCCTCGGCCGAGATCCGGCTCGAGGACGCCGTGGCGCACCGGGTCGGCGACGAGGGCCGCGGCATCGCGACGATCATCGAGATGGTCGTCCACACGCGGCTCGACTGCGTGCTCGGGTCGACCGCCCTCATGCGCCGCGCGGTCGCGGAGGCGACGCATCACGCAGCGCACCGCGCGGCCTTCGGCCGGCAGCTGCTCGACCATCCGCTCCAGCGCAACGTGCTGGCGGACCTCTGTCTCGACTCCGAGGCGGCGACGGCGACGGCGCTCAGGGTCGCGCGCGCGTTCGACGAGGACGACCGCGCCTTCCGTCGCCTCGCGACCGCCGTCGCGAAGTACTGGGTCTGCAAGGCGACGCCGCCGCTCGTGGCCGAGGCGCTCGAGTGCCTCGGCGGCAACGGCTACGTCGAGGAGTCCGGCCTGCCGCGCCTCTACCGCGAGAGCCCCCTCAACTCGATCTGGGAGGGCTCGGGGAACGTCAACTGCCTCGACGTCCTCCGGGCGCTCGAGCGCGAGCCGGAGGCCCGCGAGGCCTTCCGCACCGAGCTCGACCTCGCCCGCGGCGGCGACAAGCACCTCGATGCGGCGGTCGACCGCCTCGACGCCGATCTCGACACCGCCGACGAGGCCGCCGCGCGCCGCCTCGTCGAGCTCCTGGCGCTCTGCCTCCAGGGCTCGCTCCTCGTCCGGCACGCACCCGCCGAGGTCGCCGACGCCTTCTGCGCGACGCGGCTCGGCGGCGCCGGCGGACGCGCCTACGGAACGCTGCCGCCGAGCGTCGACACGCTCGCGATCGTCGAGCGGCACCGCCCGCACCTCGGGTAGTAGCCTCCGGGAATGCGCGTCGAGATCTTCTACTGCCCCGTCTGAAACGGCTACGACCGCCGGGCCACGAGTCTCGTGGCCGAGCTGAGCACGGCGGGCCACGACGCCACCGCTGCCGAGGGCGCGAACAGCCAGTACGACGTCGTCGCCGACGGGACGCTCGTCTTCTCGAAGCAGCGCGAGGGGCGCTTCCCTGACGACGGCGAGATCCAACAGCTGATCGCCAGGCTGCCGGCGTAGACCGAACGCCCGGCTAGCCTGCCCGGGGCCATGGCGCTCCTGCGGGCAGACGAGCTGACGAAGACGTTCGGCTCGGTGCGCGCGCTCGACGGCGTCAGCTTCGAGATCGAGGAGGGCATCACGGGCCTGCTCGGCTCGAACGGCGCAGGCAAGAGCACCTCGCTCAAGCTGTTCCTCGGCCTGCTCGACCCGGACTCCGGCACCGCCGAGCTACTCGGCCGGGATGCACGTAGCTCGCCGGAGGTTCGGACGCGGGTCGGCTACGCGCCCGAGCACGACTGCCTGCCGCGGAACGTCTCGGCGGCGGAGTTCCTCGCCTACATGGCGCGGATCAGCGGCCTCCCCTCGACCGCGGCACGCCTGCGAACGTCCGACGTGCTGCGCCACGTCGGCCTCTTCGAGGAGCGGTACCGGCAGATCGGCTCGTACTCGACGGGAATGAAGCAGCGCGTCAAGCTCGCGCAGGCGCTCGTCCACGATCCGGTGATCGCGTTCCTCGACGAGCCGACGGCCGGCCTCGACCCGCTGGGCCGCCGCGAGATGCTCGAGCTGATCCGGCGGGTCGGCGGCGACTTCGGCATCAGCATCGTGATCTCGACCCACCTGATGGGCGACGTCGAACGCGCTTGCGACTCCGTCGTCGTGCTCGACGCGGGCCGGCTGCTGCGCACGGGTGCCGTCTCCGGCTTCACGGAGGAGACCGAGACGCTCGAGGTCGAGCTCCTCGAGGGGGCCGACGCCGTCGTCGAAGCTCTGCGGCTCCGCGGGCTCGAGCCCGCGCTCGACGGCCGCCGCCTGACGCTCGAGGACGTCTCGGGCGACGAATACGACACGCTCCGCGACGTGATCGTCGACGCCGGTGCGCTCCTCTACCGGCTGGCGCCGGCGCGGCACTCGCTCGCCGACGTCTTCTCGCGGGAGACCGCGGAGCCGAGCGAGGCGGCGCCGTGACCTCGCGGCCCGCCGAGGTGTTCGATCTCGGCTACCACGGCTACGAGGGCGAGCGGACGGGACGCTGGGCGCGGCGCGGCGCGATCTGGCGCGACGGAATGCGGATCGCACTCGGGCTCGGGCGGGGCGTCGGCGCGAAGGTCGCTCCGTGGCTCCTGCTCGGGCTCGCGCTCGTGCCGATGGTCGTCCTGGTCGTCGTCGCGGCGTTCGTCGGGCCCGCAACGAGCCCCGACGACTTCGAGCTTCCCTCGTACGGCGACTACTACGAGTGGGCGATGGTGCCGCTCGGGCTGTTCGCGGCCGTCGTCGCGCCGTTGCTGATCTGCCCCGACCGGCGCGACCGCGTGCTGTCGCTGTACGCCGCGCGGCCGATCACGCCGCTCGACTACGTCGGCGCGCGCTGGGCGGCGTTCGGCACCGTCCTGCTCGCCGCGGCGTGGGCGCCCGAGGCCGTGCTCTTCGCCTGGAACGCCCTCGACGCCGAGCAACCTGGGACCTTCCTCGCGGACAACTGGGACGTCGTTCCGCGGTTCCTCGCAGCGGGCGCGGTCGTGTCCACGGTGCTGACGACCCTCGCGCTCCTCGTCTCGTCGTTCGCCACCCGGCGCGCGTACGCCACGGTGGCGATGCTCGCGGTGCTCTTCATCGGCTCGGCGATCGGCGGGATCGCCGAGAACGACTTCTCGGGCGGCGCAGCCGATGCGGTCTCGCTCGTGAGCCTGCCGCAGTCGCTCGTCGACGCCGTCCACTGGATCTTCGGCGACGAGCTCGACCGACCCGTCTCGGGCGGTGTCGCGCTCCTCTGGCTGCTCGCCCTGACGGCCGTTCTGGCGGCGTGGCTCGTGCGGCGGACGAACCGTCTGGTCCGCGGATGAGCGCCGCGGCCGAGCCGACGATCGTCGTCGACGGCGTCTCGAAGTGGTTCTCGGGCGTCGTGGCCGTGAGCGACGTCTCGCTCGTGGTCGAGCCGGGCGTGACGGCGCTGCTCGGGCCGAACGGCGCCGGCAAGACGACGCTGCTGCGGGCGATCGGCGGGCTGACGCAGCCGTCGCAGGGCACCGTCACGGTCTTCGGCGAGGCGGTGCGGCGGAACCCCGAGGTGTACCGGCGGATCGGCTACATGCCCGAGCACGAGTCGGTGTACGACTTTCTCACCGGACGCGGGTTCGTCGAGCTCGCCGCGCGCCTGCAGAGCGTCGCGGACGTGGACGGCTCGGTGCGCCGGGCGATCGAGACGGTCGACCTCGTCCAGCACCAGGACCGCAAGCTCGGCGGCTACTCGCGCGGGATGCGCCAGCGGATGCGGCTCGCCGCGACACTCGTCCACGATCCACCGCTTCTCGTGCTCGACGAGCCGCTCTCGGGCACCGACCCGGCGCAGCGCCTCCATCTCCGCGACGTGATCCGCGGGCTCGCGGCCGAGGGGCGGACGATCCTCGTCTCGTCGCACATCCTCGAGGAGGTCGACGAGCTCGCCGACCGCATCCACCTGATGGTGAGCGGCAAGCTCGCCGCGAGCGGCGACTACCGCGCGATCAGGCAGAAGCTCGACGACCGGCCCTTCCACGTGCGCGTCGACTGCACCGACCCGCGCGCGCTCGCGGCGGGTCTCGTCGGCGTCGAGGCCGTCGAGTCCGTCGAGATCGCCGGCACCGTCGGCCTGCGGGTCATGAGCCGAGACGTGTCGTCGCTCCAGCGGTCGCTCCCTGCCGTCGCCCGGGAGCTCGACGTCCGCCTCACCCGCGTCGAGCCGCTCGACGACTCGCTCGAGAGCGTGTTCGAGTACCTCGCGACCGGGAGCGGCAGGTGACGGTGATCTTCTCGCTCACGCTGCGCCAGCTCGCCGGGAGCCGCCGGCTCTGGCTCGTGCTCGGGCTCGTGGCGCTGCCAGTCCTCGCGGCGCTCGTCTTCCGCACGGGGGAGTCGACGACGACGAGCGCGCGGTTCGCGGACAACGTGACGAGGACGCTGATCGGCTCGGCCATCCTGCCGCTCGTGATGCTCCTCTTCGGGACGTCGGCGTTCGGCAACGAGCTCGTCGACCGCACGCTCGGGTACCTCGCCCTGAAACCGATCGCTCGCTGGCGCATCGTGCTGCCGAAGCTCGCGGCGGCCTTCGTGGTCGGCGGGGTCCCGGTCGCCGCGAGCGGGTTCGTCGCCGTCTCGCTCGTCGACGGCGCGCTCGGCGGGGCGCTGGCGACGGGCGTCGGGCTGCTCGTCGGCGCAGCGGCCTATGCGGCGCTGTTCACGTGGGCCGGCCTCGCAACGCGCCACGCGCTCCTCATCGGGCTCGTCTACGTGTTCGTCTGGGAGGCGACGCTCGCGGCGTACCTCGACGGCATCCGCTTCCTGAGCATCCGCCGCTACACCCTGGCGGTGATCCACGGGCTCGACGACGGGCGGCTCGCGACGATCGAGAACCCGCTCTCGGCCGGTGCCGCGATCGTGGCGGCCGCGATCGTCGTCGTCGGCTTCACCGCGCTCGCCGTGCGGAAGCTCTCCCGCATGGACGTGCCCTGATCGCGCCTCCGCGCGCTTTCGGGGCGCCTCTTGACCACCGCGCGGGGACGCGCGACGGTACGCGCGCATGCACGTCCTCGACCTGATCGTCGGCGCACTCGCGCTCGTGGGGCTGCTGGCCCTCGGCGGGTTGCTCTGGGAGGGCATCGAGATGCTGCGCCACCGCGAGCCCGACGGCGTCGAGCTCGACGAGCTGCTCGCGAGGAGCGACGACGGGCCAGTGGACGGGATCGACAAGGCGCACGCGTGCGCCGAGGCGCTCGAGGCGAACCACGACTGGGGGTGGATGCTCCCGGAGGTCCTCGAGCTCGAGCCGGCCTTCCAGGCCGGCGTGGACGCGCTCGCCGACGAGGCGACACCGGTGGACGCCGTCGTGGAGCTCGCCCGCCATCCCGACGGATGGGTGGCATCGATGGCGCTCGCGGCGCTCGAACGGCGCGAGGACGTCCCAGCCGACTGGGCCGATACGGCGATCCGCGGCCTTCCCCGGCCGTCGAACTGCGAGGATGCGTTCCAGCTCCGTGCACTCGCCCGGCATGCCGCGTCGCCCTCGATCGGCCGGATCCTCGCGCGCGTCGACGGGATTCGCCCGGCGTACGTCGTCGACTTCGCCCGCCGCCGCCTCGCCGCCGGCGAGACCGTCGGCCCCGAGACGTTCAGCGGCCACGTGGCAGTCGGGCAGGCCGACGACCTCGCGTCGTACCTCGACCGCTTCGGGACGGACATGGGGGACGAGGTACGCGGAGCGTTCGAGGAGTGGCGGGCACTGCAGCTGCTCGGAGGCGTCGGCCGGGTGTGGAAGCGGCCCTTCGACGACCCTCCGGCGCACCTCGTCGGCCGCCGAACGGACGTCGTCGAGCAGGTGCTCGCCGCGCTCACGGGCGCCCCCGCTCGGTCCGTGCTCCTCGTCGGCGAGCACGGCTCGGGCAAGACGGCGGTCATCCGTGCGGCACTCGACCACGTCGCCGAGGCCGTCGTCTTCGAGGCCACCGCCTCGCAGGTCCTCGCCGGCGCTGTCTTCGTCGGCGAGCTGGACGGCCGCGTGAGGGACCTCGCCCAGGCGATGAGCGGACGCAACATGATCTGGGTGCTGCCCGAGCTGCAGGAGGCGCTGTTCGCAGGTCAGCACCACCGCAGTCCGCACGGCCTGCTCGACGCGCTCCTGCCCCATGTCGAGGCGGGCACCGTGACGATCGTCGGCGAGGTCACTCCGACCGCGCTCGAGGTGCTGCGGGCCTCGCGGCCCCGGGTGACGAGCGCGTTCGACGTCGTCCACCTGCGGACGCTCGACCAGGCCGAATCGATCGCCGTGGCCCGCCACGCGATCGACCACGCCGACGTCGACGTCACCGCGGACGAGGACACGCTGACGCGCTCCTACGACCTCGCGCAGCAGTTCCTGCCGGGCGTGTCGCCGCCGGGCAACCTCCTCCGCGTCGTCCGTGCCGCCGTCCTCGACGCGGAGGACGCCGGCCGCACGACATTCGACTCGAGCGACGTGCTCTCGGCGCTGACGTCGGCCTCGGGACTGCCGCTCGCGCTGCTCGACGCGCACGCGCCGCTCCGACTCGACGACGTCCGGGGCTTCTTCGAGGAACGCATCCTCCAGCAGCCCGACGCCGTCGCCTGCGTTGTCGAGCGCGTCGCGATGATCAAGGCCGGCCTGACCGACCCGACGCGGCCGTTCGGCGTCTTCCTCTTTCTCGGCCCGACGGGGACGGGGAAGACGGAGATCGCGAAGGCGCTGGCCGAGTTCCTGTTCGGCTCGCCCGACCGGCTCGTGCGGCTCGACATGAGCGAGTTCCAGACACCGGAGTCGCTCGAGCGGCTGCTCTCGGACACGACGATCGACGGGCACGGCGCGGCGCTCGTCTCGGCAGTGCGAGGCGACCCGTTCGGCGTCGTGCTCCTGGACGAGTTCGAGAAAGCCGCCGGCCCGATCTGGGACGTCTTCCTCCAGGTGTTCGACGACGGTCGCCTGACCGACTCGCACGGCCGCCTCGTCGACTTCCGGCGCTGCGTGATCGTCCTCACCTCGAACGTCGGGTCGGCGATCGCAGCCGGGCCGGGCCTCGGGTTCGCGCCCGAGCAGGCGGGCTTCAGCGCGAACGCCGCGGAGCGGGCGTTGCGCACGACGTTCCGGCCGGAGCTGCTCAACCGCATCGACCGCGTCGTCTTCTTCCGCCCGTTCGAGCGCTCGGCGATGCGCTCGCTGCTCGACAAGGAGCTCCGCGCGGCGCTCGCGCGGCGGGGGCTGCGCGAGCGGCCGTGGGCCGTGGAGGTCGACGAGTCGGCGTACGCGTTCCTGATCGAGAAGGGCTTCAGCGCGGAGCTCGGCGCCCGGCCGCTCCGTCGCGCGATCGAGCAGCACCTCCTCGCTCCGCTTGCGGAGGCGATCGTCGAGCAGACGGTGCCCGAAGGCGACCAGTTCCTCCTGGTGAGCGCGCCCGGCGGCACCGCCGTGGAGGTGACGTTCGTGAACCCGGACGCAGACGACGAGGCGCCCGGGCCATCCGAGCCGACGGTGGAGCTCGACCTTCGGACGCTCGCCCGGGCGGGGCGCGGCGACGAGCGGTCGGTGTCGTTCGTGCTCTCCGAGACACGGAGGATCGCGGCGGAGGTGGCGGCGCTCGAGCCGACCAAGGCCGGTGCGCTCGCAGCGCTCGGCGAGCCGACGTTCTGGGAGACGAGCGGCCGCTTTGCCGTGCTGGCGAAGGCGGAGTACCTCGACCGTCTCGAAGCCGCGACGAGGACCGCCGAGCGGCTCGCCGCGCGGCTCGAGCGCAGCGGACGTTCCGGCGGCCGGCCGAGCGTCGAGCTCGTCGAGCTGCTCGCGACCCGTCTGCACGTCCTCGACGCCGCGCTCGCCGGGATCGCGGCGGCGGACCCGTTCGAGCTCTTCGTCGACGTCCGGCCGGCCGCGGACGGCGACCCGGCGTTCGCGGCGCGGCTCGCGGAGATGTACCTCGCGTGGGGCCGGGACCGCGGCATGGAGGTCGAGCGGCTCGCAGACGTCGACGGTGGGCACCTTCTCGCGGTGTCAGGCCTCGGCTGCTGGCGCCTGCTCGAGCCGGAGGCGGGCCTCCATGTGCTCGAGGAGGTCGACGGCTCTGGCGACGGCACGCGGACGGTCGAGCGTGACACGGCGCGCGTCCGGATCGCGCGGCGCGACCCGGGCCCCCGCCTCGACGGGGACGCGCTCGCAGAGCTCGGCAGGACCGCGATCGACGCCGTCGCAGCCACGACTGCGATCGTCCGCCGTTACCGGCGCGGCTCGTCGCCCCTCGTGCGCGACTCGGCGCGTGGCTACCGGAGCGGGAACCTCGACCGGGTGCTGGCCGGCGGCTTTGACCTCGGCTGAACCTGCCCCGGGTCAGCGCAGGAGAAAGCCCTCCCCGAGCGGGTCCTCCGGATCGAGTTCGAGCTCGGCCCGTCCCGTGCGGTGGGCGGAGCCCTCGACCTCCGTGATCACCGCCCGCAGGCCGGCGACCTCGACCTCGCCGATCACGCGGCCGGTGAACTCCGAGCCGACGATCGAGAGATGGCGCAGCGACGCGCCGCGCGGCAGGCGGCCCTGAGCGTGGAGGAGCGCAAGGCGCGCGGACGTTCCGGATCCGCACGGAGAGCGGTCGACCTCGCCGTCGGCGAACACCGTCACGTTGCGCTGCGTCAGCGGGTCGTCCGACTCGTGCTGCCAGAAGATGACGCCGTACACGTCGCCGAGCTCGGGCTCGAGCGGATGCACGACGTCGTGCTCGGCCTCGAGCGCCGCCTTCAGCTCGCGGCCGAGCGCGATCAGGCGCGGCAGCTCCGCCGGCTCGACGCGTTCCTGGAGGGAAGCGTAGAACGCGCCGCCGAACGCGAGGTCGACCTCGCGGCCGGCGGCCTCGATCCCCTCGGCCCAGACGAAGGACGGGACGTTGCGGAAGCGCACGGAGCGGACACGGCCGTCCCGCACGTTCGCCCACGTCTCGAGCCGCCCCGAGGGGACATCGACGACGACGCGGTTCTCGCCCTCGCGCCGCTCGACGACGCCGTCGTCCAGCGCCCACGTCACGAGCGCGATCGTCCCGTGGCCGCAGGCGGTCGAGTAGCCCTCGTTGTGGAAGAAGACGACGCCGAGGTCGGCGTCGCCGTCGTTCGGCGGCACGACGTGGCCGCCGTACATGTCCGCGTGGCCGCGCGGCTCGAAGACGAGCAGGCGCCGGTAGCGATCGAGGTGCTCGCGCGCGAAGCGCCTGCGCTCGAGGATCGTCGTGCCCTCGAGCGGCGGGACGCCTCCCGTGACGATGCGGAACGGCTCGCCGCCCGTGTGGTAGTCGACGACCGAGACCGCGGCGCGGGTCACTCGTCCGAGAAGCTCGGGTACCGCTGCGTGAGGAGGAGCAGGTATCCGCACGTCTGCGCCTGGTAGCGCAGGCAATAGACCTGCAGGTCGCGCATCCCCTTGCTCATCCGGCCCGTGAAGAGCGCGTAGAACCAGGCCAGGATCGCCACGATCCACGCCACCTGCTGCAGCACCGACATCACGATCATCGCGGGGATCGCGAGGATCAGCCGGAACAGGACGGGGAGGCGGCTCTGGGACGCCGCCTCCGCGACCTCGAGGTCGACCGGGTATCCCGGTTCGCCGGTGAAGCTCGGATACGGATCTGCGGCGATCCAGAGGTACGCGTCGAGGTGGGTGTAGTAGCGCGTGTAGGCCGCCATGAACGAGTGGAGCCCGTCCGGGATACGGCCCATGGCGAGACCGGCGACCCAGGCGACGATCACCACGAGACTGACGACGATGCTCCAGAGCGTGACCCAGATCAGATGGGGAATCGCCAGCAGCAACCGGAAGAAGACGGTCAGCCGGCTGCGGCGGAGGTCGTCCGTGACGACCATGCCGATCGGATGCGGCGAGGGGGCGTC
The DNA here is from genome assembly GCA_046732615.1 of Actinomycetota bacterium. Classification (GTDB taxonomy): domain Bacteria; phylum Actinomycetota; class Thermoleophilia; order Gaiellales; family Gaiellaceae; genus Gaiella. The sequence continues at coordinate 10,931 of JBKPNM010000041.1, forward strand.
GAGCGCGGGGAGGGTCTCGGACACGGTGCTCCTCCGTTTCGGTCAGGTGCCGGTGAATCTCGGCGCGCGCTTCTCCAGGAAGGCGCCGACCCCTTCCGCGAAGTCCGCGGTGCCGACCGACTCCTGCTGCAGCCGCGCCTCGAGCGCGAGCTGGGCGTCGAGCGCCGCCGTGAAGGCGTGCTCGAAGAGCTGCTTCGTGCGCCCGATCGCCAGCGTCGGTCGCTCCGCCCACTCCGCCGCCAGCTCGACCACGCGCCCCGCGAACGCGTCGTCGGGGATCACCTCGGAGACGAGCCCCCAGTCGAGCGCCTCGGTCGCGGACAGCCGCCGGTTCGAGCTCATCCACTCGAACGCCCTGGCGAACCCGAGCAGCCGGTTGACGAACCACGTGCCGCCCGCGTCGGGGACGAGGCCGATCCCGACGAACCCCGGGACGAACGTCGCGGACTCGGCGGCGACGCGCAGGTCGCAGGCGCACGCGAACGAGAGCCCGGCTCCTGCAGCGGGCCCGTTCACGGCCGCGATCACCGGCTTCGCGAGGCCGCGGACGAGACGCACGTTCGGGTGGTAGCTCGCCTCGAGCGCGTCCGCGATCGACTCCGAGACGTCGCTGAACTCCTTCAGGTCCTGTCCCGCGCAGAAGCCCTTGCCCGCGCCGGTGATCACGACGCAGCGGACGGCGGCGTCCTGCGCCTCGGTGAGCGCCTCGCGAAGGGCCGCGTGCAGCGGGCGGTTGAACGCGTTGTAGACCTCCGGCCGGTTGAACGTGATCGTCAGTACCGCGCCGTCGCGGGACGTGAGCACGTCGTCCGCCATCGCGCGGAGCCTATACCCACGCGTCTGGTGTCCGACTGTGAAGTCGGACACCAGACGGGCGCGCTTCAGCCTCGCCCCTCTTCCCTCGCCCGCCGCGAGTCGAGGAACGCCTGGATCGCGCCCTGCGCCTCGTCGCCGAGCATCGACATCGACAGCCAGTCGCGGGCGTGGCCGACGGTCTGGTGCCACGCGAGGTCGCGCCAGACGTTCAGCTGCTGCTTCGCGTAGCGGGTCGTCTGCGGCAGCTTCCGCACGAGGCTCTCGACCCAGGCGTCGACTGCCGCGTCGAGATCGGCCGCGGGCACGGAGCGGTTGATCAGACCCCACTCGGCCGCCTGCGCCGCCGGGATCTCCTCGCAGAGGAAGACTATTTCGCGCGCACGGCGGTCGCCGACCATGAGCTGGAGCCACTGCGTCGCGCCGCCCGCGGGGACGGAGCCGTGCTCGAGCCCGACGTGGCGGATGAACGCATCGTCGACCATGACCGCCAGGTCGCAGGCCATCTGGAGCTCGTTGCCCCCGCCGACGGCGATGCCGTTGACCCGCGCGATCGTCGGCTTGCCGATCTCGCGCAGCCGGTCGTGCATGTCCTTGAACGCCCCGAACCACTTCCAGTACTCCTGCGGCCGCCCGACGAGCGTGTCCTCCCACGAGCGCAGGTCGGCGCCGACGCAGAAGGCGCGGCCCTCGCCCGTGACGACCACCACCCGGACGTCGTCGTCCCACGAGGCGTCCTCGCAGGCGCGCGCGATCTCGCGCAGCATCCGGAAGTCGAACGCGTTGAGAACGTCCGGACGGTTGAGGCGGATCGTCGCGCGCGGAGGCGCCTTCTCGTAGACGATCGTCTCGAAGCCCAGCTCGGCGGGGTCGACGGGGCTCGGATGGGACGGCTCGGCCATGAGGGGTGTGTCGGCTCCCGGGGCCCGGGACAGCCCGAGCGTATAGCGTCGTCGCGATGAACGGCGGGGCGACGGCGGCGGCGATCCTGGCCCTTGCGGCGGGCCTCGCGGGCGCCGTCCAGGCTGCGGTGATGGGCCGCTTCGGCGAGCGGGTCGGATCGCTCGAGGCGGTGACGTGGGCGTTCCTGCTCTCCGTTCTGCTCGCGCTCGTCGTGCTGATCGTCGCGCGG
>JBKPNM010000042.1:0-3094 GCA_046732615.1 Actinomycetota bacterium
TGCCGGGCGACCCTCCCACGGACTCGTAGCGGCCCTCGAACGGCGACCCGCCGCCCGGCGCGAAGTGCGGAACGACGACCGTCACGGCGACGAGCGAGACGACCGCGCCGGCGACCGCGATCGCGATACCCGCCCGCCGCCCCTCCGGCCGCAGGGCGTACCAGAGTCCCATCGCCGCGACGACGAGCCCGATCTGCTCCTTCGTCAGGCACGCGGCGACCGCCACGAGCGCGAACGGGAACAGGCGGCCCGCGTCGAGGAACCAGAACCCCCAGAGCAGGAGCGGCGTCGCGAAGGCGACGGGATGGAAGTCGTCGAGGACGAGCCACTGGGTCGCCGGGTGGAGGAGATAGGCAAGGGCCAGTCCGGCGGCGACCCACTCGGAGTCGAGGTGACGCCGTCCGAGGAGGTACACGGGAACGGCTCCCGTGGCGACGGCGAGCCCCTGCGCGACGAGTAGGAGCGCGGGGTCCGGCCAGAGCCACCAGGCCGGCGCGAACGCCGCCACGATCGGGTCGAAGTGGGCCCCGAGCCGAGAGATCTGCTTCCCCGTCAGGCCCGTGACCGAGAGGAAGTCGCCGTGGGCGGTCGACCAGACGGCCTGGACGAGGTTGCCGACGTCGAAGCGCCCCGTCCAGAACGCGCGGTGCTGCAGCACGGCCACCGACGAGAGCCCCGCGCCGAACGCCGCCGTCGCCGCGGCGACGAGCCGCGCCGGCCTCGTCACGCGCGGCTCACCGCGCGCTCGAGCAGCGTCCGCCAGCGGGTGCCGAGGACCCGCTCGGAGGCCCTCGCCTCGTACGTCGCCCGCCCCGCTGTCGCCAGCCGCTCCCGCAGCTCGGCGTCTCCGGCGAGGCGACGCACCGCCTCGGCCAGCCGCCGCGCGTCTCCCGGCGGGACGAGGACCGCGTCCGCGCCGTCCGTCAGGAGCTCGTGTGCGGCCGGCGTGTCGCCAGTCACCACGGGACACGCGCATGCGAGCGCCTGGAACACCTTGTTCGGGATCACGCGCGCGGCCTTCTCGCCCATCCCGAAGATCCCGAGGGCGCAGCCGGCGCCGCGGTACGCCTCGGGCAGGTCCTCGTATTCGACCCACGGGACGTGCTCGACGTTCGGCGGACGCCGCTCGAGAAGCTCGCCGAGCTGGCCCTCGCCGACGATGCGGAACGGGACCTCCGGCGCGAGCGCCGCCGCGTCGAGGATCGTCTCGAGCCCGTGCAGCGGGATGAGCTTGCCGACGAAGAGGGCGCAGAACGGCGCCGGCGGGTGCCAGCCGGGCCGGAACAGCGGCTCGTCCGCGCCGACGAGCGCGACGGCGACGTCCTCCTCCGCGAGCCCGAACGTCCGCCGGAAGAAAACCGCGTGCGCCTCGGTGTCGGCGACCACGAGGTCGGCGCCCCGGAAGGCGCCGTTGTCGATCGCGCGCAGCACGCCCGCAGCGGGCGAGCGCGGCCCGAACCGCGCCCGGTCGCCGACGAGCGTGTCGTGCAGCGACACGAGCGGGTTGAAGACGACCGGTCGCCCCCGCGCGATCCGCTTGGCGGCCGGCATGTCGAAATGTCCCGGGTAGCCGACGACGACGACGTCGGCGTCGTCCTCGCGCCGTCGCGCGAGCGCGCCCTCGGCGCGGACGACGCGGGCGAGCTCCGTCAGCCCGATCGACCAGTTGTGACGGCCCCACACCTCGCGATGCCGCTCGACCACCGTGACGCCGGCCCCGCGCAGGCACGAGACGACCTGTGTGTTGCGGGGGGACGTGCGGTCGTACGTCCCGAAGTACAGGGCCTTCACGCGGTAGTCGTCAGCGCAGGATCTCGTCGACGAGCCGGGAACGGCGGTCGTCGAGTGCGCGGAGCCGCTCCCGGTGCTGGCTCGTGACGAGCTCGGAGAGCAGCCCGAGCGAGAGGAACTGGATGCCGACGACCACGAGCAGCACCCCGAGGAGCAAGAGCGGCCGCCGGCCGATCGGCTCGCCCGTCAGCTTGACCACCGTCAGGTAGACGAGGATCCCCGTCCCGAGCGATCCGAGGACGAGGCCGAGCCCGCCGAAGAGGTGGAGCGGGCGGTGCCGGTAGCGGCTCATGAACGTCACGGTGAGAAGGTCGAGGAAGCCGCGCGCGTAGCGCTCCATGCCGTACCGGCTGCGGCCATGCTCGCGCGGGCGGTGGTTGACCGCGATCTCCGTGACGCGGAAACCGAGGTCGTCCGCTAGCACGGGGATGAACCGGTGCAACTCCCCGTACAGCTCGAGCTCGCGTGCGACGTCCACGCGGAACGCCTTGAGGCCGCAGTTCATGTCGTGGAGGCGCACGCCGGACATCCACCCGGTGACGCGGTTGAAGACGCGGGACAACACCCGCCGGGCGAGCCCGTCGTTGCGGCGTACCTTCCAGCCGGTGACGAGGTCGTAGCCCTCGTCCAGCTTCGCGAGCAGCCGGGGGATCTCCGCGGGGTCGTCCTGCAGATCGCCGTCGATCGTGACGACGACGTCCCCCTCCACCTCACGAAAGCCGGCGTCGAGCGCCGCGGCCTTGCCCACGTTTCGCCTCAGGCGGACGACGCGGACGTTCGTCGCGGCGGCGTGGAGGCGAACGAGCGCGGCGGGGGTCCCGTCGCGCGACCCGTCGTCGACGAACACGACCTCCCAGGGCTCGCCTCGGTCCGAGAGGGAGCGCGCGAGCTCGTCGTAGAGCGGCTCGACCGTCAGCTCCTCGTCTCGGACGGGGACGACGACAGAGATCACGCGCCGAGCGTACCCCGTGTGTACCGTCAGCGCCGTGGCCGCCCTGCTGAGCGTGGACGAGGCACTGGCGCGCGTGCTCGGCCGCGTCCGGCCGCTACCCGCCGAGGCGGTCCGGCTCGGGCGTGCGTCGGGGAGGACGCTTGCCGAGGACGCGCGGGCCGCGGTCGACCTCCCCCGCTTCGCGAGCTCGGCCATGGACGGCTTCGCGCTCCGCGCCGCCGACGCGCCGGGGACGCTGCCCGTCGTCGCACGCGTCGCGGCCGGCCGGCCCGCACCCCGGCCGCTCGAGGGCGGCGAGTCGATGGGGATTGCCACGGGGGGCGTCGTCCCGGACGGCGCCGACGCCGTCGT
>JBKPNM010000043.1:0-35939 GCA_046732615.1 Actinomycetota bacterium
GTAGAGACCGGAAGCCAGGCACTCGCATTCGCGAACGTGATGCGCGAGCACACGCTCGAGTCGACCGGCGGGCTGACCTACGCGCAGATGGGCCGCTTCCAGTCGGCGGACGATCCGAGCGACCCGAAGGGAACGAACGACGAGGCGGCGGCGGCGAAGGACGAAAACGGCCAGCCGATCTCCAACGGTGCGCGCGACATCTGGGTCACGGAGACGGCGCTCACGACGGCGCTGAACATGGGATTCATGTCAGAGATGCTGTCCGTCTTCAGCATCGTCGTCGGCGTCGCGCTGCTCCTCACGGGAATCGGCTTCGTGATCCTCGCGATCGCCGTCTTCGGGCGTTCGAGACCCGCGGAGAGCGCGATCGCGCCGGCACCGGTGCCCGGAGCGGCGGCCGGGTAGCGCGGCTCGCCGGGTCGACGGGTCGCCCGCGCGGCTAGACGCGCCGGGCGGCCCAGTCGGCCGCGACGTCCGCACCGCCCTCGACCGACCAGCGGGGCCCGAAGCGGCCGAGCATCGGGCTCGGCACGAGCTTCCCCGCGACGACCGCCTCGCCCTGGCGGAACTCCGTCGCGAGCTCGAGCAGCGAGTGCGGGACGAACGAGAAGACCTCCGAAAGGACCGCCAGGTCGGAGCGCGAGTTCATCCGCATGAGGACCAGGTTGTCGCATTGCGAGACGACGTTCTCGTGCACCTTCTGCGGCCGTTGCGTGGCGACGAGCAGCACGAGCCCGAACTTGCGGCCCTCGCCGGCGATCCGCTCTGCGTGCTCGGTCGCGAGCGCGGTGAGCGGGTCGTCCGGCCGGGAGGGACAGACGTTGTGGGCCTCGTCGATCACGATCAGCATCGGCTCCCGGGCGGCGCGGCGTCGCCAGAGCGCGGCGAGCAGCGACTCCGCCGCGACCGCCTGCTCGCCGCGCGAACCGAGCGAGCCGAGGTCCGCGACGACGCACCGCGGGCCGCCGGGCTGCACGAGATCCTCGAGCGCGCCGGCGTCGTTGCCCGACCAGACCTCCCAGCGGTCGACCCCGAGGTTCCGCGCGCGGACGCCGAGCGCCCTGAACGAGCCGGGGAGCTCGAGAAGCTGCTGGATCGACTCCTCCACCGTGGTCGCGAGCGTCCCGTCCGCGCGCTCCACGGCGTCGAGGAGCGCGCCGTATTCCTCGCTGTCCTCGATCGGGTCGAGCCGCAGCACCGCCGCGCGCTCGGCCGCGTCGAAGTCGCGGAAGCGGACGTGCAGGCGACCCTCGGCCGGAGCGCCGGCGCGACGGACGTCGACCTTCGCGGCGGCTGCGTAGCGGGCGCCGACGTCGCCGTCTACGCCGTCGCGGAGCTCGCCGAGGCGGACGAAGTCGGAGTTCGGGTCGAGGACGACGATCCGCAACGTCGTCTCGACGAGAAGTCGCTCGAGGATCGTGCCGAGCGCGTAGGTCTTGCCGGAGCCCGACTGGCCGCAGAGGAAGGTGTGCCGGTCGAACGCCCCGGCGTCGAGCCCGAGCGGGACGCCGTCCGCGAACGTCAAGGTGCCGACCTCCAGGCTCGCCCGAGCGGGCCGTACGCCGTCGAGCCAGTGCGTGATCTCCGCCGGTGTCGCCACGCGCAGCGCGGCGCCCCCGAACGGCTCGGCCGGCCCTTCCAGCATCCGTCCGTCCACCACGGCCGTGCGCCGGTCGCCGTCGGCGAGCGCGATGTCGGTCACGTACCCGAGGCGCTCGCCCGAGCGGCCGTCGTCCACGGCGACGTACCCGCCGACGCGGAGCTCGAGCCGCTCCACCGGGACCTCGACCACGAAGGCCCGGCCGTCGACAGACGTGCCGCGCAGCGTCGTCTCGCCGCTTCCCTCCATCGCGGACAGCCTATGGAGTCCGCGTCCGCCGCGCGGCGAGCGCGCGCATCAGCTCGCCGAGATGCCGTCGTTGCTCGACCGCGAACGCAGGATCGCGCGGGTCCATGCCGAGCGCCGGGACGAGCGTGTGCTCGTGGGCGAACGGATACCAGCAGAGCGCGACGAGATCGAGGACGAGACGCTGCGGCGACACCCCGGCCGCGGCGGCGGTCGGGCTCAGCGCCGCGACCGCGTCGTCGACGAAGCGGCCGAAGAACTCCGAGACACGGCTTCCGTCGCCGAGCGACTCCCGCTGGATCAGGCAGACGAAGATCTGGTCGCTGCCGAAGAACGAGAGGAGGGCGTTCACGTAGGCGTCGACCGCGTCGTCGTGCGTGCCGCGCCCGTCCTGCGCCTCGTAGGTCTGCGCGATCGCGGTCTGCGCGCGGCCGACCGCCCGCGCCAGCACGGCGTCGTAGAGCCCGGCCTTGCTGCGGAAGAAGTACGACGGCGTGGCGCGAGCGACGCCGGCCGCCTCGGCGATCTGCTGCATGCTCGTCGCGTCGAACCCCTGCCGGGCGAAGAGCTCCTCGGCCGCTCTGAGGATCGCTTCGCGCGTGCGGGCGCCATCACGATGGGCCATCGTCGAATTACTAGCTGATCGTTCAGCTAGTTGCTACGCTCCCACGTCCCGAGAGAACGCGATGCGAAGGAGAGTCACCACGTGAATGTCGCAGAGCACGCGGACGACCGGGCCGCGCAGGACGGGCCGGTCGAGCGCTACGACGTGGTCGTCGTGGGGGCCGGGCAGTCCGGCCTCGCGATCGGCCGCGAGCTCGTGCGAGCGGGCCGCCGTTTCGTCATTCTCGAGGCGGCGCCGGCGGTGGGAGCCGCCTGGCGCGAGCGCTGGGACTCGCTCGTCCTCTTCACGCCCCGGCGCTACTCCGGGCTGCCCGGGCTGCCGTTCCCGGGCGACCCCGACGGGTACCCCACGCGCGACGAGGTGGTCGCGTACCTCGAGCGGTACGCCTCGCTGTTCGAGCTGCCGGTTCGCGTCGACGGTCGGGTGCGCTCGCTCCGGGGTGCCGAGGGCGGCCGGTTCGTCGTCGAGCTCGACGGAAGCTCGATCGAGGCGGACGCCGTGGTGGTCGCCACAGGGCCCTTCCAGCAGCCGTTCGTCCCCGACGTCGCGGCTGGGCTCGGGCCCGACGTGGTGCAGCTGCACAGCGCCGAGTACCGGCGGCCCGCCGACGTGCCCGGCGGGCGCGTGCTCGTCGTCGGCGGCGGCAACACCGGCTTCCAGCTCGCGCAGGAGCTCGCCGCCACCCACGACGTCGAGCTCGCGGTCGGGACGAAGCAGACCCCGCTGCCGCAGCGGCTCCTCGGCCGGGATCTGTTCTGGTGGCTGACGAAGACCGGGATCCTGTCGAAGACCGTCGACACGCGGCTCGGCCGCCGCGCACGCGACCGCGACACGCTGATCGGCTCGAGCCCGCGCGCGCTCCGGCGCCGACACGGCGTTGCCGTGCGGCCGCGCGTCGTGCGCGCCGAGGGGCGCACCGTCGGCTTCGCCGACGGCACCGAGCTCGACGTCGACGCCGTCCTCTGGGCGACGGGCTACCGGCCCGATCACTCGTGGATCGCGCTGCCGGTCTTCGGCGACGACGGCCGCCTGCGTCACCGCCGCGGCGTGACGGACGTCCCGGGCCTCTTCTTCCTCGGCCTCTCGTGGCAGCACACGCGCGGCTCGGCGCTGATCGGCTTCGTCGGCGATGACGCGTCCTTCGTCGCGGAGCAGGTCGCGGCCCGCGTGAACGGCCGAGCAGGCGTACCGTTCGATACGAGCACCGATCACGCGGCGCCGGAGACCGTTCGCGTGCAGGAAGGGGCATAGCGATGCAGCACGAGCACCATCAGCACCACGACCACCAGAACGACGCCGACACGTTCCCGACCGACACCGAAGGCCTGCCCGAGGCGGCGTCCTCCGAGGTCGTCGAGCTCTCGGACGGCGAGACGTTCGAGCTCCGGATCGGCCCGGTCGCGAAGCGGCTCGGCGACGCGACCGTGCGCATGCTCGCCTACAACGGCTCGATCCCCGGCCCCCTGCTCCGCGTGCGAGAGGGATCCACGCTCGACGTGCACGTCCGGAACGACGGTGACCTCGAGGGCACCGTCCACTGGCACGGTCTGCGGCTCGAGAACCGCTACGACGGCACGCACGAGACGCAGGCGCCGATCCCGGTCGGCGGCTCCTTCTCCTACCGGCTCGCCTTCCCCGACCCGGGCGTCTACTGGTACCACCCGCACGTCCGGGAAGACTACGGGCAGGAGCTCGGCCAGTACGGGAACATCGTCGTCGAGCCCGCCGACGAGGGCTACTGGCCCCCGGCGCACCGCGAGCTCGCGCTCACGCTCGACGACGTGCTGATCGAGGAGGGGAAGATCGCCCCGTTCAGCCGGAGCGAGACGACGTTCGTGGCGATGGGCCGCTTCGGGAACACCCTGCTCGTCGGCGGAGCGACCGATCCGACGTTCGCGGCCGGTCGCGGCGAGGTCGTCCGTCTCTACCTGACGAACACGGCGAACACGCGGGTGTTCGACGTCGCGCTGCCCGGCGCGCGGCTGAAGCTCGTCGGCGGCGACAGCGGCCGTGTCGAGCGGGAGGAGCTCGTGGAGTCGGTCGTCCTCGCGCCGTCGGAGCGAGCAGTCGTGGACGTCCACTTCGAGCACGCGGGCGACTTCACGCTCGAGCATCGCACCCCCGAGCGCAGGTACGCCCTCGCGACGTTCGCGGTCGGCGAGGAGGCGGTGTCACCTCCGCTCGGCGAGCAGTTCGCACAGCTCCGCGAGAACCCCGAGTGGGCCTCCGAGCGCGAACGTCTGGCGCCGTTCGTCGACGCCCCGCCCGACAAGACGCTCGCCTTCGTCGCGGAGATGGACATGGGGACGCCTGACGGTGCCTCCAGCTACGTCTGCCCGATGCATCCCGAGGTCGTCAGCGAGACGCCGGCCCGCTGCCCGAAGTGCGGCATGAAGCTGGTCGCCGACTCGCTGGTCGCCGGCGGCCATGCCGACCACCACGAGCACCACGAGCACCACGACGACGACGAGCACGCCGAAGCGCACGGCCACGCCGACCACGAGGGCCACGCCGACGAGGGCCATGCACACGGCGGCCACGATGCGGGCGGCATCGAGTGGGAGGACGACATGGTCGAGCTCAACCGGCTGACGACGCCCGAGAACATGCGCTGGCAGCTCGTCGACCGGGACACCGGCGCGATCAACCATGCGATCGACTGGACCTTCACGGTCGGCGATCGGGTCAAGCTCCGGCTCGTCAACGAGATGGACTCCGACCACCCGATGCACCATCCGTTCCACGTGCACGGCGCCGGCCGGTTCGTCGTGCTCGCGCGCGACGGCGTGCCCGAGGCGAACCTCGTCTGGAAGGACACGGTGCTGGTGCGGACCGGCGAGACGGTCGACATCCTGCTCGACGTGACCAACCCCGGTCGCTGGATGGCGCACTGCCACATCGCCGAGCACCACGAGAGCGGGATGATGCTCAGCTTCGACGTGCAGCCGGCGCCCGCGGCGGCGTGACGACACCGGCCGTCCGGCCCCCGCACGGTGGCCCGACCTACCTCCTCGGCCGCGCCGCGACACCGGGCGCGGCCGAGACCCGCCGCTTCCTGACGCGGAACGGCGTGCCGTTCCAGTGGGTCGACCTCGACGACGACCCGCTCGCGCGGCTGCTCGGCGCCGACGAGGTCTTCGGAGGGCGGCGGCTGCCCTGCGTCCTCTTCGCGGACGGCTCGATCCTCGAGGGCCCGGAGCGCTTCATGCGCACGCGCTTCGTCAGGGCGAGCGGGGCCGACGCCGAGAGCGGCGTTCCTGCCGAGGACCGGCGCGCATACGTCGAAACGGCGCGCTTCACGACCGAGCTCGCGGCGCGGGTCGGCCTCCCGACCCGGCCGGAGCGCGAGCTCTACGACGTCGCGATCCTCGGCGCCGGACCGGCCGGGCTCACGGCCGCGCTCTACGCCGCTTCGGAAGGCCTTCGGACGCTCGTCGTCGAGGCGCTCGCGCCGGGCGGGCAGGCGGGTACGAGCGCGCGGATCGAGAACTACCCGGGTTTCCCGGACGGCATCAGCGGGGCGGAGCTCGCCGAGAGCGCCTACGCGCAGGCGCGCCGGCTCGGCGCGGAGGTCCTCGTGGGCGTCGAGCTCGTGTCGGCCGGGCCGGACGACGGCACGCTCGCGATGGAGCTGACGAGCGGCGCCGCGATCCGCGCACGAACCGGCATCGCCGCGAACGGCGCGCACTATCGGCGTCTCGACGCGCCGGGAGTCGACCGCCTGATCGGCGCGGGCGTCCACTACGGATCGTCGCCGTGGGAGGCCGAGCTCTGCCGGGGCCAGGACGTCGCCGTCGTCGGTGGCGCGAACTCCGCCGGCCAGGCCGCACTTCACCTTGCCGGCGTCGCGCGGAGCGTCACGATCGTCTGTCGTAGCACGTCGCTCGACGAGGGCATGTCGCGGTACCTCGTCGAGCATCGAGGCGCACCCCGGTGTCACCGTCCGCACGGGCTCCGAGATCGCCGAGGCGCGCGGCGCACGCCGGCTCGAGTCGCTCGTGCTCCGCGACGACGAGACCGGCGAGGAGACGGCGATCACAGCCGACGCGCTGTTCGTCTTCATCGGTGCGCAACCGATGACGTCCGGAGTCGCCGGGTGGCTCGAGCGGGACGAGCACGGCTTCCTCGTGGCGGGGCCCGACCTCGCGAAGAACGAGGACGGGCGATGGCCGCTCGAGCGCGCGCCGCTCTTCCTCGAGTCCAGCCAGCCCGGCCTCTTCGTCGCGGGCGACATCCGCCACGGCTCGATCAAGCGCGTCGCCTCGGCCGTGGGGGAGGGCGCGATGGCGACCGCGCTCGTCCACCGCTTCCTGGCCGACGGCGCATGCGCGGGCTCCGCCGGCTGAGGCGCGGCGCCGAGCCGTCTACACCCCGAGGCAGACCCGTTGCACCTCCGGGTCTGCGAGCAGCTCCTCCGCCGTGCCGCGCAGGACGACGCTGCCGCCGCTCAGGAGGTAGCCGCGTGACGAGAACGCTAGCGCGCGCGTGACGTCCTGCTCCACGAGCAGCACCGCAACGCCGGAGCCGTTGATCTCCTGGATCGCGTCGAACAGCGCGTCCACGACCACCGGCGCGAGACCGAGCGACGGCTCGTCGAGCAGCAACAGACGTGGATCGCTCATCAGCGCCCTCCCCACGGCGAGCATCTGCTGCTCGCCGCCGCTCAGCGTTCCCGCCCGCTGGTCGGCACGCTCGCGCAGCACGGGGAAGAGCGCGTGGACGCGGTCGAGCCGCGCGTCGCGGCGCTCACGCGCCCCGCGGCGATACGACCCCAGGACGAGATTGTCCACGACGCTCATCCCGGCGAAGATCCTGCGTCCCTCGGGCACGAGCGCGACACCGTGCTCGCACACCTCGTGTCTCGCGGGCCGGAGCAGGTCGACGCCATCCAGCGCGATCGCCCCCGTGCGGTCCCGGAGGACGCCTGCGATCGCGTTGACGAGGGTCGTCTTCCCGGCGCCGTTCGGGCCGACGACGCTCACCACCTCGTTCTCAGCGATGTCGAGGTCGACGGCGTTCAACGCCCGGGCCTCGCCGTAGTAGACGCTCAGGCCCCTAACGGCGAGCATCGTCGCCTCGCCCCAGGTAGGCGCGTCGCACCTCGGGATCGTTCATCACCTCGTGCTGTGGCCCGTCTGCAAGCTTGCGGCCGCGGTCGAGCACGACGATCCGATCGGCCAGGCCGGTGACGACACGCATCAGGTGCTCGACCATCACGATCGTCGTCCCCCGAGCGTGGATGCGCCGCAGGACCGCGACCGCCTCGTCGAGCTCGGCCGGGTTCAGCCCGGCCAGCACCTCGTCGAGGAGGAGCAGCGTCGGCTCCGTTGCAAGAGCCCGAGCCAGTTCCAGCAGCTGGCGCTGATGGAGGTTGATCTCGCGGGGCAGCGCGTCGCCCCGATTCTCGAGGCCGACCACGCCGAGGTACTCGTCGGCCCGCTCTCGTCCGGCGTCGACGCCCTGACGGAGCCGGCTGAACATGCAGGCGAGCGCGACGTTGTCGCGCAACGACATGGACTCGAACGGCTTCGGGATCTGGTGCGTGCGAGCGACGCCGAGATGCGAGCGGACATGCGGGGCGGCGCGAGCGATCCGGTTCCCCTCGAGCAGGACCTCTCCCGCGCTCGGCGCGTAGACCCCGGAGAGAATGTTGATCAACGTCGACTTGCCCGAGCCGTTGGGGCCGACGAGGCCGACGGTCTCGCCGCGCTCGACCGTGAGCGAGACGCCCTGCAGCGCGTGGATCCCGCCGAAGTGCTTCACGACGTCGCTGCACTCGAGCAGCAGCGCGGCGCCTCCCTCGGGTGCGGTTGCCACGGTCATCGGGCCGCCGCGTCCCGGACCGGCGTCGAAGGCAGATCCGTAGGCCCGCCGACGCGCCGCCGCCGGCGTCTGGGTCGGCCGAGGAGGATGACCGCCGTGGCGACGGCGAGGCCTGTCCCGAGCCAGTCGGTGAAGTTCCCCCATCCCGCGACGCCGCAGGCGAGCATGGTGGCGACGAGGGCGACGCCGGCGGCGACCGCCTGGCGCGGCCGCTCGCGCAGGCGCGGGTAGAGCCCTTGCGGCGCGAACAGGACGACGGCGACCAGGATGGAGCCGAGCACGACCTGTGCCCAGCGATCGTGGCCGGAGCTCGCGAGCTGCTCCTGCAGGCTGTAGATCAGGAGTGCGCCGATGACCGGGCCGAGCCAGTGACCGCGGCCGCCGAGAGCGCTCATGACGATCACGAACACCGAGACGTTCAGCGCGAACACGCCCTCGGGGGTCAGGTATCCGATCTGTGCCGCGGCGACGGCGCCGGAGAGTCCGCCGAGGAAGCCGGAGATCGTGATCGCGAGCATCTTGAAACGGAAGGTCGGGACGCCGAGCTCCTCCGCGACATCCTCCTCGTCCCGGATCGCGAAGAGCCCCCAACCGAAGCGGGAGTGCTGGATGAGGAACGCCGTCACGACCGCGAGCGCCGCGACCGCGAGTGCGAGCCGGTAGATCATGTCCTGGAAGTCGCCGAGGAACGACGGGTAGTCAGGTACGGGCACCGCGATTCCCTGCCCGCCGTCCACCCAAGTGCTGATGCGGGCGATCGAGTAGAGCGTGAACGTGACCGCGAGCGTGAGCAGGGCGAAGATCTCGCCGCGGAGCGAGCCGAGGCGGAACGCGAGTGCACCCACACCGGCGGCGAGGACGGCGGCCACCGCGGCGGCGATCGGGACGGCGGCGAAGAAGCTCACGCTCTCGCGGCTCATGAGGTCCCCGACCATGTAGACGCCGGTCCCGTAGAACGCCGCCTGGCCGAAGCTGAAGTAGCCCGTGTACCCCGACAGGATGTTCCAGCTCGTCGCCTGCGCGATCCAGAAGAAGACGAAGTACGCGAAGACGAGGTAGTACGTCGGGAAGCCGGTCGCGTCCTGCAGGTTGGGCAGGAAGTACAGCGCGACCGCGAGCCCGATCAGGCCGGCGAGAGTGGCACGCGTGCCCGTCACCTTCCGGAACCTCTAGGTGCCCAGGCGGCCGAAGAGCCCGTTCGGCCGGACGAGGAGAGCGACGATCAGCGCGACGAAGACGACGAGCGGTGAGCCCTCCGGTGTCCAGGCGACACCCACGACGCCGGAGACCAGGCCGATCAGGACGCCCGCGGCGACCGCGCCGAGGAGGTTGCCGATCCCGCCGAGGATCACGACCGTGAAGATCAGCCCGATCCACTCGAACGCGAGCTGCGGGAAGATCGACTGGTTGATCGCGATCAGCGTTCCGGCGACTCCGCCCAGCGAAGCCCCGATCCCCGCCGCGACGACGCCGATCCGCCGATGGTCGACGCCGAACGCCGCGGCGATCTCGCGGTCGTGCGCGAGCGCCCGCAGCGCCCTCCCGAAGTACGTTCGCCGCAGCACGACGAACGCCCCCGCCGCGACGACGAGGGCCGCGCCGATCGCCATCAGCAGCGGAATCGGGAATGCGATGCTGCCGATGAACACGGCGCTCGAGGCGTACGGGTTGTCGTCGTCCGCGATCCGGCGGAAGTCGGCGCTCCAGACGTTCGTGATCAGTCGGATCGCGATGATGAAGAGGCCGAACGTGAGCAGGAGCGAGTTCAGCTCGTCGACCTCGAAGCGCTCGATGACCCACTGGATCGCCACGCCGACGACGAAGAGGCCGGGAACCAGGACGACGAGGGAGAGGAGCGGGTCGATCCCGGTCGAGGCGGTGAACTGATAGGTCACGTACGCCCCGAGGAGGATGAGCGCGAAGTGCGCGAGGTTGATCACCTTCAGCAGCCCCCACGTCAGCGAGAGGCCGAGCGCCATGATCGCGTAGAGGCCGCCGATCATCACGCCCGACACGCCGGCCTGGATGTACGTGTTCACGCGTCCGATGATGACGCGGAGGGAGCCGACGCGACGTGCCGACTCCCTCCGCGGTCGAGTGGCGTTACTTGCTCTTGCCGCCCGGCGCCAAGAGGCGAGCCGTCCGCAGGGACTTCGGCCAGACGATCGTCCAGCGGCTGTTCTGGACCTGCTTCACCGCCATGTGCGCGGGCGGGAAGTTGTTGTTGGCCGGGTTGAACCGGAGCGTCCCGACGAACGTGGTCTTCACGGGATTCGCCTTCAGCCAGCTGCACACCTTGCCGTTGTCCGTGCTCTTCGCCCCCGCCACGCCCGCCCTGAGCACCTCCCACGCCGTCCAGGACGCGGCGGCCTGCGAGTCGAACACCGGGTACGCGAGCTTGGCGGCCTTCGCGCCCCGGCCGAACTGCGCGACGATCCGCTGCGGATCCTTGCCGAGACGCTTGAGCAGGCGCCCGGCCGGCTCGAACAGCGAGATGGAGAGGATGTTCTCCCCGTTCGCGCCGAGCGTCAGCAGCGGGCCCGAGGCGGGGAAGAGCGTGAAGAACTGCGGTGCCTTGTAGTTCAGCTGCCGCATCGCCTGGAGCAGGCCGACCGGGTCGACGGCAAGCCCGTTGTTCCAGACGAGGTCGGGCTTCGCATCGCGAACCTGTGCTGCGATCGAGCCCCAGTCGGAGACGGTCGGCGGGTACTTGAGGTCGAGGACGACATCGAATCCAGCCTTCTTCGCAGCCTCGACGGCACCACCCTCACTCGAGTTCGGTGGGCCGTAGGAGATGAAGTTCGTCGACCCACCGGTGTTCGTGACGAACGCGATCCGCTTCGGCGGCTTCGCCTGGCTCTTCAGTGCGGCGAAGATCATCTGGGGCACCTGGAGGTTCGGCTTTGCGCCGGTCGACCAGGTCGGGAACTGGCAGTCGTAGTTGAGGGCGTAGGTGAGCACCGCGGTGTGGTTCGGCAGCACGTACCCGTGCCGTTCGGCGACTCCCTGTGCCGCGACGATGTTGGGCGTCGCGTACGGGCCCATGATGAGATCGACCTTGTCCTGCGTGATGAGCCGCTCGTACAGGCTCGAGACCTTCGACGCGTCGGACTCGTCGTCGAGCACCTTCCACTGGACAGGCCGGCCGAGGATGCCACCGTGCGAGTTGATCCACCTGACGTACGTCTCGCCCGCAACCTTGTGGATGATCCCGGTCGCGGCGAACGACCCGGTGAGCGAGAGGGTGCTGCCGACGACGATCGGGGGGCCGCTCGGCGTTGCCGAAGCCGCCTCCTGCTGAGCGGATGCGCGTTGCGCGCTGCCGGCAACCACGAGCAGGCCGAGCAACCCGAGCATGAAAGCGGCCGCGCGCAGACGGCCATTCCCCCCGAGAACGCAACCGTGCATCAGTGAACCCCTTCCCGAGCGGCACTGCAGGGTGTCTCCGCTCTAGCCGTGCCTTGCTGTCGTCCCTTCGTCGGAATCCGTCGTTCAGGCTGACGCTGACATGCCGTTGGCTGAGTGCCGTACCGTACGACTACACAGCACGGCTTGTCAATCAGCCCGTTTTTCGGCGCCTCCCCTCGGGACTGTGCAGTTGCCCTGTACAGGCCGCGCGTTGTCCTCCTCGCGGTCCTGTCCCCGTGCGGGTCCGGGCGGCGTCCTGTCCGCCGCCGGCCAACAGGACGTAAGCCGTCCGGTAGCTCGGTCATCCTCAGACCGGTGGGCGCCGCGCCGGACGCGGCGCGGTCGGCGACGAAAGGAACGGCATGGATCTCAGGCGGAGCGGTTGGCTGACGTATGCCGCGGTGATCATGTTCATCGCTGCGGGGCTCTCGGCGATCTGGGCGATCAACCTCTGGGCCGACGCGGCCTGGGTGTCGGACGTCTCGAACGGCATCCTCGGTGGCCAGAAGTGGCTCTGGGGCCTTCTCGACATCGCGATGGCGGTCGTCTTCGTCTACGCGGGGAAGAGCCTCCTCGAGGGCAACGACTTCGGCCGCTGGGTCGCCGTGATCGTCGCCTCGATCGGGATCCTGCGGTGGTTCTACTGGATGCCGTTCGCGCCCTTCCTCGCGCTGACGATCATCGCGATCTTCTTCCTGGTGCTCTACGCCGTGCTCGTCACGTGGGGTGACGAGACGGGAGGCAGCCGCAGGGCCTAGTAGGGAGTCGGCAAGGGAGAGGCGTTCGAGGGCCGTCGTTGCCCTCGACGCCGAGACCATTCAGCGACGCGACGGCCGTACGGCGACGGTCGAGGCGAGCGACGCGGCGGCGAGCGCCCCCCGGTGCTCGCCGCCTGCGTCGAGCCTGCAGTCGTCCTTACGCGGCCACGAGCAAATCGGATGGCTCGCGGGCCGAGCGCCGACGCGCGGCTACTCGTGCCCGGAGATCGCGTGCGGTACGTACGGCTCCTCGAGGCGGGCGACCTCGTCGTCCGAGAGCTCGAGCTGCTCCGCCGCGAGCGCGTCCTCGACGTGCTGGACCTTCGTCGCTCCGACGATCGGAGCGGTCACGGCCGGCCGCCGCAGCACCCACGCCAGCGCGACCTGGGCGCTCGGGGCGTCGCGCTCGGACGCGACCTCGGTGACCCGGTCGACGACGTCGAAGTCGACGTCCGGCGTGTAGAGGCTCTCGCCGAAGGAGTCCGTTCCCGCACGCGTCGTGAGGCGCTTCCCGGCCCGGGTGCGGTTGCCGGCGAGCATCCCCCGCGCGAGCGGGCTCCACGGAAGCACCGCGACGCCCAGGTCGACGCACAGCGGGATCATCTCCCGCTCCTCCTCGCGGTAGACGAGGTTGTAGTGGTTCTGCATCGAGACGAACCGCGTCCCGCCCTGACGGTCGGCGGTCGCCTGCGCCTTCGCGAATTGCCAGGCGAACATGCTGCTCGCCCCGATGTACCGAGCCTTGCCGGCCTTCACGACGTCGTGGAGCGCGTCCATAGTCTCCTCGATCGGCGTCGTCGGGTCCCAGCGGTGGATCTGGTAGAGGTCGACGTAGTCCGTCCCGAGCCGCCCGAGAGACGCGTCGATGGAGGCCATCACGTGCTTGCGCGAGAGCCCGCGGCCGTTCTCGCCGGGCATCGTTCGGCCGTGGACCTTCGTGGCTATCACGAGCTCCTCGCGAGTCAGGAGCTTGGGAAGGAGCCGCCCCGTGACGACCTCGCTCTGCCCGCCGTTGTAGACGTCGGCGGTGTCGAAGAACGTGATGCCGCCCTCTACCGCGCGCCGGACGATCGGCTCGGCGTCCGCCTCGGGCAGCGCCCACGGCCTGCTCTCGTGCGCGCCGAAGCTCATCATCCCGAGGCACACACGCGAGACGCGCAAACCCGTGGATCCGAGGTTGGCGTACTCCATCGCCCGCGGCGCTAGCTCGCCGGCCCCGGATCGTCCGCGCCGCCCACCCGGGCCTTTGCGTCGTCGATCCGCCCGGGCTCGAAGATGCGCAGCTCACCAGGGCTGAGCCAGCCGAAGGCGGCGACGGCGTGGCGGAGCCAGTCCTTGTCCGTCACGACTGCCATTCGCTCCCACGACGAGCGGTACTCGAGGCCCATCGAGCCGGCCGCGTGACCCGACCGGCAAGGCGGAACCCGAGCGTCCCTGCGGGCATGTCCGTGATGGGCTCGACCACGCCGCTTCACGCTACCAGCGGCGATTCGGCGCTCGGGGGCGGGTAGCGTCACGGCGTGCACCGGCTGACGAAGGAGCAGGCGCGGCGGATCGCCGTGCGCGCGCAGCTGCTCGACGCGTCGCGGCCGACCGACCTGCTCGCGGTGGTGCGCCGTCTCACGCTGCTGCAGATCGACCCGACCGCCGCGATCGCGCCGAGCGCGGATCTCGTCGCGTGGAGCCGCCTCGGCTCGGCGTACAGCCCGGACGACCTCCGCAAGGCCCTCGAGGAGGACCGCACGCTGTTCGAGCACAACGCGCTCGTGCGGCCGATCGAGGACGTCGGGCTCGTCCTCGCCGGGGCGGCCGACTGGCCCCCGTACGAGCGCACGCGCGAGTGGCTGCGCGCGAACGACTCCTTCCGGAGGGACGTCCTCGATCTGCTCGAGAGCTCCGGTCCGCTGACCTCGCGCGACATCCCGGACACGTCCGTTGTCCCGTGGGCCTCGTCCGGCTGGACGAACGACCGCAACGTGACCCAGATGCTCGAGCTCCTGATGATGCGTGGCGACATCGCGATCGCCGGCCGCGTCGGCCGTGAGCGCCTGTGGGACGTCGCCGAGCGCGTCTACCCCTCGGACGTGGCCGTGCCATCGGTCGAGGACGCCGCGCGGATGCGGAACGGGCGCCGGCTCGCGTCGCTCGGTATCGCCCGGCGGAGGACGACGAAGATGCCGATCGAGCCGGTCGACGTCGCCGACGCGGGCGAGCCCGCGGTCGTGGAGGGCGTCAAGGGCGAATGGCGCGTCGACCCGGCCGCGCTGCGCGACGACTTCGAGGGGAGGACAGCGCTGCTCTCGCCCTTCGACCGGCTCGTCTACGACCGTCGCCGCGCGCAGGAGCTGTTCGACTTCGAGTACACGCTCGAGATGTACAAGCCCGCCGCGAAGCGTCGCTGGGGCTACTTCGCCCTGCCGGTCCTCCACGGCGACCGGCTCGTGGGCAAGGTCGACGCGAAGGCCGACCACGACGCCTCGGTCCTTCGTGTCAACGCCGTCCACGAGGACGTCCGCTTCACGAAGGCGATCGCGACGGCGGTCGAGGCCGAGCTCGCGGATCTCGCCTCGTGGCTGCGGCTGGACGCCGTCGTGACCGGCTAGAACAGGTTCGCACACGACCGAAGGAGATCGAATGAGCGCTTACAGGGTCGCGCACCTCGACGAGATCGACGAGCTGACCGACGGTCGGGAGCCGTACCGGCCCGTACGGCATTACTTCGGCATCACGTCCTTCGGCGTGACCGCGTGGACCGGTCAAGACGTGGGAACCCGCATCATCAACGAGCATGACGAGGCCGACACCGCCGACGGGAGCGAGGAGCTCTACCTCGTCCAGAGCGGGAGGGCGCGGTTCGAGCTCGACGGCGAGAGTGTCGACGCCCCCGCGGGGACGTTCGTCTTCGCGCCGCCGGGCGTGAAGCGGACGGCGTTCGCCGAGGAGCCCCAAACGACCATCGTCGCCGTCGGCGGCGTCCCGGGAAAGGCGTACGACCCGGTCGGGTGGGAGCTCTGGATGCCCCTCGGGCGCCAGTACCACGCGGGCGAGCACGAGGTCGTGGCCGAGCGTCTGCGCGAGGTGCTGGACGAGAATCCCCAGTACGCACTCCTCCACTACAACCTCGCCTGCGTCGATAGCCTCACCGGCCGGACGGACGAGGCGATCGCGCATCTTCGCCGCTCGATCGAGATGTCCGAGCGGTTCCGCGAATACGCGAAGGGCGACTCGGACCTCGATGCCATCCGCAGCGAGCCTGCGTTCGAGGAGATCGTGGGATCGGCGACCGAGTGAGCTCTCCGACGATCATCTCCGGGGGGCGCCCCCGCGCCGCCGCGGCCGGCGCAGTCGCCGCCCTCGTCTGGGGCCTGCACGAGCCGCTCGACCAGCGAGCGCTCCGCTCGGACTACTCGGACGTGGCGGTGCTCGGCAAGGGGCTCGTGCGAGGACGAGGCTGGCGCGCGGCCGGTCTCGCGGCGCACGCCTGCAACGGCGCGCTCTTCGGGCTCGCGTACCACGAGGCTCGCCGCCGCTCGTCGATCGGTCCCAAGAAGCTGGCAGTGGGTATGGCGCTCGCCGAGCACGTCGCGCTCTACCCGCTCTGCTTCTTCGTCGACCGCTATCACCCGGCGCGAGGGGAGCCGGGCGTGCCGCCGCTCCTCACCAGCCCGCGGGCGTTCGCCCAGGCCACCTGGCGTCACGCCGTGTTCGGGGTGGTGCTGGGCCGACTGGCCTGACGCCGGCTCGCGCGCCGCGTCGCTCAGAGGTCGATCGCGGGCGACGCGCCGAGCCGGTGTGCGATCGCAGCGGCTTCGCGCCGGTTCGGCACGCCGAGCTTGCCGAGGATGTGGGAGACGTGGACGCTCGCCGTCTTGACGCTGATGACGAGCGTCTCGGCGATCTCCCGGTCGGTGTAGCCGCGGGCGACGAGGCTCAGGACTTCGCCCTCGCGGGGCGTCAGCCCGAGAGCGTCGGCGAGGCTCTCCTCGCGGTTCGGTTCCGCGTCGGTCGGCGTGAGGTCGAGTCGCGCACGCTGGGCGAGGGCGTCGAGCTCGCGCAGCAACGGCGTCGCCCCGATCCGCTCCGCGATGGCGTGGGCCTCTCTGAGCGGGACGCTCGCCTCCACCCGTGAGGCTCCCGCGGCCACGAACGCCTCCGCCTCGCGCCAGCGACAGTACGCCGTGAGCGGAGGGCGCTCGAGGCGCTCCCACGCTTCCGCGGCCTCCGACCATGAGTCGGGCCGTGCTGCGCCCTGGCCGCGCTCGTGCTCTGCTTCCGCGAGGGCGAGCCAGCCGCCGGCGTTCGGCGTGACAGCCGAGGCATCTGCCGCTGCACGCCGGGCGACGTCGAGGAGGTCGTCGGCCGCCGCGAGCCATGCTCGAACTGCCTCCGCATCGCGGCGGGCACGCGCGAGCGCCGCGAGCTCCGCCCGCGCGCGCAGGCCCTTGGCGCACAGCTGCACACGCATCTGCGCAGCCTCGCGCGGGCGCGCGCGGGCGAGTCCCTCGTCGATAGCAGCGTTCGCATCGGTCCAGCGCCGCTCCCAGAGCGCGAGCTCGGCCACGTAGCTGTCGTACAGGCCCAGGACGTGGTCCTCGCGCAGCGTCGGACGCGCGGCCTCGAGGTGTGCTCGCGCGTCGTCCAGCTCTCCACGGCCGATCTCGAGCCCCGCGCGCATGGTGAGCAGCCAGTACGGGAAGCTCGACGTGATGCCCCGGAGAGCGGTCGCGCTGAGCCCGTCCGCTCCCTCCCAGTCCCCCAGCGCGGCCAGGGTTTCGATCTGGTTCGTCACGAGCAGAGGGCTGTAGATCCCCTGCCGGCGCATCTCCTGGAGACCTTCCCGCCCCATCCGTGCCGACTCGCGGAGCCGTCCCAGCATCGTGAGGACGTCCGTGAGGTGGATCCAAGCCCGCTCGAGGCCCATCCGGTCGCCAATCTCGTCGGCGAGCCGCAGGGCTTCGCGGAGCTGGGCGACACCTTCATCACCGCGACCGAGGTACGAGAGGTCACTGCCGAGCACCGTCAGCGCTCTGACCTCCGCCTTGGGCGCGCCGACCTCTCGGGACAGTGCAAGCGCCTGCTCGCAGATCGGCAACGACTCAGCCTGGCGCCACAGCACCGACAACGACCCCGCGAGCGTCGCCAGCGCGAACGCGCGCTCCGGCGACGGCGGCTCTGCCGGGACGAGCTCGACGGCGCGCTCGACCGCCGCGAGGCACGCCTCTTCGCTGCCGGTCTGCTCGAGATACTCGCCGAGGCGCACGTGGAGGATCGCGGCCCGGTGCGGGTCGTCTTCGCCGGCGGCTGCAATCGCCTCTCGGCCGAGCTCGACCGCCCGCGAGGCGGCGCCGACCTCGCTCGCCAGCTCGGCCGTCCATGAACACAGCTCTGCAAGATCGAGGCCGGTCAGCTCGACAGCGTCGGGCACCGCCTCCCACAGCGCGAGCGCACGCTCGAGATGCGCATGCGCCTCGGCGAGGCCGAAGACATCCTCTGCCTCGCGCGCCGCTTGCACCGACATCGCGAGCGCCTCCCTGCTGCGGCCCGCTGCCGCCCAGTGCGTCGCGAGCTCCGGCGCTCGTGCATCCCCGAGGCGCACCAGCGCCCCGGCGAGCCGCGCGTGCAGCTCCTCGCGCTCGCCGGGAAGGATCGTCGTGTAGATCGCCTCCGCCAGCAGGGCATGTCGGAACCGGAAGCTGCTCGCGTCCGGTACGGCGACGAGCACCCCGTGCTCTACTGCTCGACGCAACGACTCGCGCACGTCGCGCTCGGGCGACGCGGTCGCGGCGAGGAGCGAGTACGCGACGTCGCGGCCGGCTGCTGCAGCCAGGCGCACGACGGCCTGCGCCGGCTCGTCGAGGCGATCGACGCGCTGCAGGAGGAGGTCGCGCAGGCCGCGCGGCAGCTCACCGCTCTCCCCGCGGGCAGCGGCTAGCAGCTCCACGGCGAAGAACGGATTGCCTTCCGCACGCGCCGCGATGGAGTCGGTCAGCGCGGCCGGCAGCGAGACGTCGGCGTGAGCCTCGAGCAGCGCGGCGACGGCCTCGGGCTCGAGCGGGCGAAGCTCGACGCGGAACGCCGACCCGCTGCGCAGAGCTGAGTGCTCGAACCGTCGCATGCGGGCCGCCGAGGACGTGTCGTCGGCGCGGTAGGTCGCCAGCAAGAGGACAGCCCGGTCACGGAGGTTGTGCGCGAGGAAGACGACGAGGTCGAGCGTCGACGTGTCCGCCCAGTGGAGATCCTCGAGTACGAGGACGACGGGCGTCGATGCGGCGCGTCCGGCCAGAAGCGTCGACACGCCCTCGAAGACGTGGAGCTGTGAGCCGCGCACGTGTGCGTCGGCCGGCCACGGCTTTCCGAGCGGGCGCAGCGCCTCGACGAAGGGCTGGTAGGGGAGCTCCGTGCCGACGAGGTCGAGCGAGCGCCCGAGGAGGACCTCGAACCCGGCGTCCCGGGCGCGCCGGCCGAGCTCGGATGCGAGCCGCGTCTTGCCGATGCCCGGCTCTCCTGCAACGAGGACGGTCGCGCCGCTCCCGGCGCGCGTCGCGGCGAGCACACGCTCGAGCTCTTCGAGCTCGGGACGTCGCCCGACGAACACCTCGCTTGCGCGAGTCACCTCCAGCCAGTATCGCGCAGCTCGTCGGCCGGAGATAGGGAGGTCGCCCGAGGAAGATAAGGACCTCCCCCCGATGTGCTCCGGCCGGCGCCCCGCCACCATCGTCGAAAACGAGAGACGGGAGGCGAGATGACAGCTGTCGCAACGGGGACGAAGACGTCGGTGCAGGCGACGACGCACACGGTGCGCGGCGGGGGAGGCCTCGGGCTGCACGTCCGCGACTGGGGGCCGGAAGACGGTACGCCGATCGTGTTCGTCCACGGCTGGTCGCAGAATCACCTGTGCTGGGCGAAGCAGGTCGAGAGCTCGCTCGCGCAGGAGTTCCGCCTCGTCGCGTTCGACCTGCGCGGGCACGGCATGTCGGAAGCGCCGGTCGAGCCCGAGCACTACACGGACGACCGGCTCTGGGCCGACGACCTCGCGGCGATCGTCGACGAGCTGGGTCTCGTCCGGCCGGTGCTGGTCGGCTGGTCGTACGGCGCCTTCGTCATCTGCGACTACATACGCCTCCGCGGCCAGGAGCGGATCGGGGCGATCGACTTCGTGGAAGGCGTGACCAAGCTCGGCGAGACGGCCTTCGGCACCTTCATCGGGCCGGGCTTCCTCGACCACTTCGTCGACGCCACGAGCGACGACCTCCCAAC
Source organism: Actinomycetota bacterium (assembly GCA_046732615.1). Classification (GTDB taxonomy): domain Bacteria; phylum Actinomycetota; class Thermoleophilia; order Gaiellales; family Gaiellaceae; genus Gaiella. Next base: position 19,718 of record JBKPNM010000043.1, read on the forward strand.
GAGCATCCGCGCCATGCGCTCGTTCGTGCGGACGTGCCTCGTCGCGTCCGTGTCGGACGACGACGTGGAGGCGGCGGTCTGCTGGAACGTCGTCGTTCCGGCCGCCGTCCGGGCGAGCCTCGCATCACGTGAGATCGACGACGACGACGTTCTGCGCACGATCGAGGTGCCGCTGCTCGTGACGCACGGGCGCGAGGACTCCGTCGTGCTGCCTGCGATGGCCGAGCACGTGCTCGCGACGTGCCCGACCGCCGAGGTGTCGTGGTACGAGGGCGTCGGCCACGCTCCGCACATCGAGGCTCCCGAGCGGTTCAACCGCGAGCTGGCCGCGCTCGCGCGGCGCGTCCGAGCCTGAGCTGCGTGCTGCTCAGCCCTCGGTCTTGCGGGCGACGAGGTCGATCGGCGTCCCCACGTCCTCGCCTCCGAGTCGGGCGCGGAAGACGTGGTAGGTCCACGCTTCGTAGAGGAGGACGACCGGGAGGAGGACGACCGCCACCACCGTCATCACCGCCAGGGAGTAGTGCGATGACGACGCGTTGTCGACGGTGAGGCTGTTCGCGAAGTCCGGATCGGAGACCAGGACGCGGGGATAGAGGCTCACGAACAGCGTCACGACCGCGCCCGCGATGGTCGTTGCCGTGGCGACGAACGCCCACAGCTCGTTGCCGGCCCGGGTGAGGAAGACGGCGGCGACGGCCGCGACTGCGGCGATCGCGGCCGGGACGACGCCCGGGAAGAGGTCCTTCGCGTTGACATCGTTGGCAACGACGAGCGTCCACACGAGGAACCCCGCGCCGACGACCGCCGCGACGGGTGCGATCCGCGCTGCGGTGCGCGTGGCGCGCACGCGGAGGTCGCCGAGCGTCCGGAGCGCGAGGAACACCGCGCCGTGGAGCGCGAAGAGCAGGCAGACGGCGATGCCGGCGACGACGGAGTAGAGGCTGAAGAGGTCGCCCACGTCGCCGGCGAACGTCCCGTCCGAGGCGATCGGGACGCCGTGGAGGAGGCTCGAGAGGGCGATCCCCCACAGGAACGGCGCTCCGAAGGAGGCGACGGTGTTGAGCCACGCCCAGACCGATCGCCAACGCGCCGACTCGGCCTTGCCGCGCCATTCGAATGACAGCACCCGCACGATCAAGAGGCCGAGGATCGCGAGCAGCACCAGGTAGAAGCCGGAGAACATCGTCGCGTACCAGACGGGGAAGGCCGCGAAGGTCGCCCCGCCGGCGATCACGAGCCACACCTCGTTGCCGTCCCAGAGCGGGCCGATCGACTCGAGCATCGTCGTCCGCTCGCGCTCGTCCCTGCCGAGGATCGGCAGCAGCATCCCGACGCCGAAGTCGAACCCCTCGAGCACGAAGTAGCCCGTCCAGAAGAAGGCGAGCAGGCAGAACCAGAGGATCTCGAGCGTCATGTCAGTACGCCGGCGCCGGCTCGGGCGCGGTCCCCTCCTCGCCTTCGATCGTCGGCGCCGGCGGATCGAGCCGTGCGTAGCGGCGCATCAGGTAGACGTCGATTCCCCCGAGAACCGCGTAGAGGGTGACGAAGACGGTGAGGCTGAAGCCGACCGTCCACGCGCTCACGGTGCTCGAGACGGCGTCCTCCGTCCGCAGCAGTCCGTAGACCACCCACGGCTGGCGCCCCGCCTCTGTGAGGATCCACCCGGCGAAGTTGGACAGAAAGGGGAACGCGATCGCGACTAGGGCCGCGCGCTGGAACCACGTCGCGCCGTCGAGCTTCGTGTGGCGAACGAGCCAGAGCCCCCACAGTGCAATCAGGAAGAGGAGGGTCCCGAGGTACGCCATTGCGCGCATGCTCCAGTACACGAGTCGCACGTCCGGGACGTAGTTGCCCGGCCCGAACTCCTGCTCGTACTGGCTCTGGAGCTCGTTGATCCCGACCACCTCGCCCTTGAACGAGTTCGTGGCGAGGAACGACAGCAGGCCCGGGATCTCGATGTCGAACGACGGCGTCTGGTCGTCCTCGGTGAAGCCGCCGACCTGGAAGAGCGAGAAGCCGGCCGGCTGCTCGGTGTCCCAGAGCGCCTCGGTGGCGGCGATTTTCATCGGCTGGGCATCGGTGACGGCGACCCCGAACTCGCTCCCGAGCCCGAGCTGGACGAACGAGACGGGCAGCGCGACGACGATCGCGAGCTTGGCCGCGCTGCGGAAGAGCTCGACGTTGCGGCCCCGGAGCAAGTGCCAGCACGACACGCCGAGGACGAAGAAGCTCGCCGTCACGAGCCCGGCCAGGATCGCGTGCGCCCAGGCGAAGAGGAAGAATCCCTGGAACAGGATCGGGAGGAAGTCGGTGGCCTCGGCGCGGCCGGTCTGCTCGTTGATCTCGTAGCCGACGGGGTGCTGCATCCACGAGTTCGCGGTGAGGATGAAGTAGGCCGAGAGCCAGGTCCCGATCCAGACGAGGTAGATCGTCGCAAGATGGATCCTCGGGGAGAGGCGGTCCCAGCCGAGCAGCCAGAGGCCGATGAAGGTCGCCTCGAGCATGAAGGCTCCGATCCCCTCGATCGCGAGCGGCGGGCCGAAGACGTCCCCGACGTAGGCGGAGAACGCGGACCAGTTCATCCCGAACTGGAACTCCATCACGAGGCCGGTCGCGACGCCGATCGCGAAGTTGATCACGAAGAGCGTGCCGAAGAACCGCGTGAGGCGTCGCCACCGCTCGTCGCGCGTGCGGTACCAGAGCGTCTGCATCACCGCGAGCAGCGGCGCGAGCCCGAGCGTCAGCGGCACGAAGACGAAGTGGAACAGCGTCGTCACGGCGAACTGCCAGCGGGCGAGCTCGAGCGCCGTGTCCGCGAGCGGTGTCATCACGGGCAGTCTCTCACTCCTGTCGCCGCCTGCCGCCCCGAAGCGTTCACGGCAGCTCAGTACTCCGTCGCCTCGTCGGCCTCGAGCGCGGCGACGCGCGTCTCGCCTCGGCGGCCGACGAGGCTCGTCGCAAGGAGCGGGAACACGAGGACGGAGATCATGCCGGCGCCGACCAGCGACGCGCCGACGTCCGGAGCGATCGCGCCGCGGTCGGTACCGAGGTCGACGATCGCGACGATCAGCGGCAGCCCGGTCGCCGCGAAGAGCGCGAGGACGAGCGTTCCGGGCGGGCCGAGCTCGCGCAGCCAGAGCAGCGCCGCCGTGCCGCGGACGACGAGCAGTAGCGCGAGGAAGAGCGCCGCGAGCCCGAGGCCGCGCGGCGAGAGGAGGCTGTCGACGTCGAAGTCGATTCCGGTGGCGACGAAGTAGATCGGGATGAGGAAGCCGAAGCCGATGCCTTCCAGCCGCATGCGCACGACCTCGCCGTCGGGTGTGTCGAGGACGAGCCCGATCACGAGCCCGGCCGCGAAGGCGCCGAGGACGAAGTCGAAGCCGACGTCCCTCGCGAGGAGGACCAGCGCCGCGAGGACGAGGATCGCCAGCCGGACCGCCGCCTGCCCCGTCGTGTGCACCGTCTCCTGCAGCACGCGCACGACGTGCGGCGGACGCGCGCGAACGGCCGTGACACCGGCGAGAGCGACGAGCACGCCGAACGCGACGAGCAGGAGCACCTCGACGAACGACCCGTAGACGCCGGTGAGGAAGACCGAGATGACGACGATCGGCCAGAACTCGCCCGCGACGCCCGTACCGAGTGTCGCCGTGCCGAGTGGAGTCCGCAGGAGCCCCGCGTCGGAGAGGATCGGGACCAGGGTCCCGAGCGCGGTCGTCGCAAAGGCGACGCCGAGCAGCCATCCTTCCGCGTCGAGTCCCCCTTCGTGCAGGATCGCGCCGGCGACGAGGCCGACCGTGATCGAGATGGCCCAGCCGGCCGTCCCCAGGGCGAGCGCGCGGCGCGGCACCCGCTTCTCGATCACCTCCAGGCCGGCGAAGAAGAACAGGAAGACGAGCCCGATCGTCGCGAGGAACTCGATGTACGGGTCGGTGTCGGCGATGTCGAGCGCCTCCGGCCCCATCAGGATCCCGAGCACGATCTCGACCACGACCGTCGGGAGCAGGAGTCTCCGGTGGAGGCGCGCGACGATCGCCGCGACGGTCGACGCCGCGAGGACGAGGACGAGCGAGCGGACGTCCGGCGGGGTCACGACGCGTTCGAGAAGCCGCGCGGCGCGATGCCCCACGAGCTCGTGACGGACTCGCCCGGCTCGAGGCGGACCAGCCCCTCTCCGCTGCGGAACGCGTTCGGCGGGCACGTCATCGGCTCCACCGCGAGGCTTCGCCGGTCGACGTCGGGGAGAGGGTCCCCGGTGAACAGCATCAGGTACCCGTAGCGCCCGTCGACCCAGACCGTGAGCACGTTGCCGCTCGCGGGATCGCCGAGGTCGACGCGCGCGCGCCCGTCCTGGTCGCGTTCGAGGTCGGTGAAGCAGCTGTCGAGCATCGTCCGGCCGATCGGCCGTCGGCGCCGGAAGTCGTACTCGGTTCCGGCAACCGGCGACCTGCCGGTCGGCAGCCCCCGCTCGTTCGACGACAGCACCGTGCGGCCCGGAGCCTCGAGGAGCAGCGAATCGACCCCGGCGGCGCCGAGCCGGAGATACGGGTGCGCGCCGCAGCCGTACGGGCACGGGTCGGTGCCGACGTTCGTCGCGGTCGTCGTCACCGCGAGCCCTTCGCCAGACAGGCGGTACTCGATGGCGAGCGCGAGGGCGAACGGGTATCCGGGCCGCGGATGGAGCAGGTGCTCCATCACGACGGCATGCGGCAGTCGCCGGCCGACCCTCCACGTCACCCAGCGGACGAGGCCGTGGATCGCGACGTTCTGCGCCCGATTGTCGATCGGCGCCTGGTGCTTCCGCCCGTCGAACTCGTAGCTCCCGTCCTCGAGTCGGTTCGGCCAGGGGATCAGCACCTGCCCGCGGCCCGACGTGCACAGCTCGTCCTGTCCGTAGCCGTCGAGCACGTCGTGGCCGGCCACCGTGTAGGTGCGAAGCCCGCCGCCTACCTCGACGACGACGGCGCGCTGGCCGTCGTGAACGATCTCGACCTGCTCGCCCGATGGCGGGCTCATCGTGCTGCTCCGCCGGCGAGCGGGTCGAGTGACGCGCCGCGCGGCGGTCGCCGCGCGGCGACGACGAACGACCAGGCGCACATCGCGACGGCGACGATCGCGGCCAGCCCGTAGACGGTCGACAGCTCGACGCCGGCATCGCGCAGCGGTCCGACGCCGAAGGCGGCGATGCCGTAGCCGAGCTGGTAGAAGGCGATGACACCGCCCGCCGCCGCCGGCGCGTAGGCCGAGAGCTCCTCTTGGCCGAAGCTGATCGTCAGCGGCAGAAGCGCCGAGCACCCGAACCCGGCGAGGCCGAACGCGACGACGCCGAGCCCGGGCCGATCGTCCGGTAGCAGCGCGACGAGCACGAAGGCGCACGCGAGGACGAGGGGGAGCACGTGGAACGTGAGCCGGGAGGAGAACCACGCCTCGATCGCGGCGAAGAGGATCCGGCCCGCCGTGACCATTGCCCAGAACGCCGTGAGGGCGAGGGACGCCGCAGTGGTCGACGAGCCGAGGTCGGTCATGTCGAGCTGCGCCCAGTTGCCGTTGACCGTCTCGCAAGTACCGTAGAGAACCGCAAATCCGGCGTAGACCCAGAACCGGCTCGGTATCCCTCGTGGGGCCTGCGAAGCTGTCGCGCGGGCGACGCGGACGTCGAGCGGCAGGCGCGCGCTGACGAGCAGGAGCACGGCGAGGAGGCTCGCGGACGCCAGCGGCAGGCCCCACCACGCGCCGAGGCCGTCGAAGATCGCGACGAAGATCGGAGCGAGTACCGTGCCGAAGCCGAGGAGGGCGTTCAGGACGAGAACCGCACGGTCAGGGGCGTCTCGGTGGAAGTCCGCGGTCAGCGTGTTCAGCGCGGGGACCGTGAGGCCGAAGCCTGCGCCGAGGGTCGCGGTAGCGACGAGCAGCAGTGGGTACGCGCCCGAGTCGCCCGCGACGACGGCGCTGGCGAGAAGCAAGACCATCGAGACGAAGCCGGCGCAGAGGCCGGCGAGGTAGACGCGCTTCGTTCCGAAGCGGCCGGCGAGGCTCGCACCGGCGAGCGCTGCGGCGATCGCGGTGACGACCTGCGGCAGGAACAGCATCCCGTACTGCGTGCTGGACAGGTCGTACTCGGCCGGGTCGGTGAGGATCGTGCTCGCGGCGGGGAACGTGACGAGCGCGATGCCCTGCACGACGCCGGCGGCGTTGACGACCCTCGTCTCGTCTGACGTCGCCATCGTCCCCGCCGTGGGGCTGCTACCGCAGTCGCTCGAGCAGCTGGTCGCCCACGCGGAGCGAGTTCGCCATCGCCGTGAGGGCCGGGTTCACGGCGCCGATCGAGGGGAAGACGCTCGTGTCGACGACGTACAGGTTGTCGACCTCGTGCGCCTTGCAGTTGACGTCGAGCACTGACGTCTCGGGATCGACACCGAAACGGCAGGTGCCCGCCTGGTGCGCGCAGCCCGCGACCGGGATGTCGTTCTTCATGTACGCAAAGCGGTGGATGAGGTGGCCCGGGTTCATGTCGAGCTGGCCGAGCATCGACTTGACCTTCGCGTAGAGCCGCTTCTTCGCCTCCAGGTTCGTCTCCGTGTAGGTCAGCTTGACGTTGCCGTCCGGCTCGAGGGTGACGCGGTTCTCGGGCCGTGGGAGGTCCTCGGTGGAGAGCCAGAAGTCGATCGCATGGCGCGCCATCCGCTCCAGCGTCCAATCGGGAGCCAGCTTCGTCTCGCGCGGTCTTTCGCCGCGGAACATCGGCGCCGTCGACTTGCCGACCATCTGAACGTTCCCGAGCGGGTACTCGAACCCGTCGTCCCCGAAGTAGAAGTCGTTGAGCCCGAGCGTCTTCTGGTACGCCGTCGGGTTCTCCTCGCGGGAGAGCGCCAGGACGGCCGTCGAGTCGTGGAACATGTAGTTGCGGCCGACCTGATCCGAGCCGTTGGCGAGGCCGTTCGGGTGCTTGTCGCTCGCCGACTGCAGCAGCAGCTTCGCCGTGTTGGCGGCGCCGCACGCGACGACGACGACGTGTCCCGCAACCCGCTCCTCTGCCCCGTCCCGCTCCACGACCACCTCGCTGACGGCTGTGCCCTCGCCGTTCGTCTCGAGCCTGACGACCTTCGCGTTCGTCCACAGCGTCACGTTCAGGTGCTCGAGGGCCGGCCGAACGCCGAGCACCTCGGCGTCGGACTTCGCGTGCACGAGACACGGGAAGCCGTCACACGTCGCACAGCGAATGCACGTTGAGAACGGCGGACTCGACTCGTCGAGCATGATCCCGCACGGCGCGTGGAACGGCCGGTAGCCGGCCGCCGCGAGGTCGTCGGCAAGCTGCTGGATCCGCGGCTCGTGCGACACGGCGGGGTGCGGATAGGGCGCGCTCGCCGGAGGCTCGGTCGGATCCTCACCGCGGGCGCCGTGCACGTGGTAGTGCTGTTCCGCGAGCGTGTAGTACGGCTCGAGCTCGTCGTACGGGATCGGCCAGGCGGGCGACAGCCCGTCGTGGTGCCGGAGCTCGCCGAAGTCCTCCTTGCGAAGCCGGTACAGCGCCGCGCCGTAGAGCTTGGTCGCGCCGCCGACGAAGTAGTGCACCCCTGGCTGGAACGGCTTGCCGCTCGCGTCGTACCACGTGTCAGGCGAGACGTAGCGGTTGTCCACGAAGACGTCCTGGTCAGACCAGTTCTGGGGCTCCCGCGGCAGCCAGTCCCCGCGCTCGAGGAGCAGGATCCGCTTGCCCGAGGGGGCAAGGTGGCGTGCGAGGGTGCCACCGCCTGCCCCGGTGCCGATGATGATGACGTCGTAGGCGTCCATGGTCCTCCTCGTTCGCGCTAGGCGGGCACCGGATCCAACGCTGGCGCGTCCGTCGCCGTGATCGGTTTCGTGATGGCTTCGAGCGATTTTCCCTCCGCCTTGATCCCGATCGCGAGCTCGACGATCCCGCCGACGACCATGATCGCTCCGCCGATGACGTAGCCGACGAAGAGCCCGGTCCGACTGGAGCCGTCGCCGATCAGCCAGCCGTAGAACGCGGGGCCGAACGCTCCGAACTGCGCGATGGCGAGGAAGACCGCGATCGCCTCGGCGCGGATCTCGATCGGCCATGTCTCGCTGACGGTGAGGTGGGCGGCGCTCGCCCCTGCCGACGCGAAGAAGAAGATCACGATCCAGCAGAACGTCTGCGTCGTCGCGTCGAGGTGGCCCTTGTCGAACATCAAGCCGCTGATCGCGAGCAGGACGCCCGAGATGTGTCGAGAGTGTCGGGCTGCGCCAAGACGCCCGTCACGGAGCTCGCGATCGTGATCTGCAGACCGTCGAGGACCCAGGCCGCGCCGAGCCCGGTCACCCTGCGGGTGTGGAACGGCGACCAGCTCAGGCGGTCGAGGCGGGCGGGAATCGTGCTGCGGATGCGTGCGGGCGCGGCGTCGGTGGCCATCGCGCCTCTCTCTCAGTACTGCTCGAGCATCTCGGGGACGATGATCCGCGCGGCCGCCTCCAGCAGGGCGAGGTGCGAGAACGCCTGCGGGAAGTTGCCGAGGTGGCGCCCGGTCTCGGCGTCGAACTCCTCGGCGTAGAGGCCGAGCGGCGACGCGATCCGGAGCAGCCGCTCCATGAGGTCGCGCGCCTGCTGCAGCTCGCCGACGATCGCGAGCGCCGAGACGAGCCAGAAGGAGCAGATGAGGAACGTGCCTTCCTTGCCCGAGAGGCCGTCGTCGGTCTCGTCCGTCCGGTAGCGCAGGACGAAGCCGTTCTCCGTCAGCCGCTCCGCGATCGCCTCGACCGTGGCGTGCAGCCGCTCGTCGTCGCCGGGCAGGAAGTCGAAGATCGCGGCGAGCAGCACCGAGGCGTCGAGCGCGTCGGTGTCGTAGTGCTGGCGGAGCACGCCATCAGCGGTGACACCGTGCTCGAGGATGTCCGCGTGGATCTCCTCGGCCGTTGCGCGCCACTCGTCCGCCTTCGCCTCGTCGCCGCGAATCACGGCGAGCTTTGCTGCACGGTCGAGCGCGACCCAGCACATCAGCTTGGACGAGACGTAGTGCTGCGGCGCCCCGCGTGCCTCCCAGATCCCCTGGTCGGGCTCGCGCCAGACCTTCGTCGCGCACTCCGCCTGCGTCTCGACGATCGGCCAGAGCCGCCGCGGCAGCCGCTCGCTCTTCCTCGTGTGCAGAAGGATCGAGTCGAGCACGGCGCCGAAGACGTCGTTCTGGCGCTGGTCGTAGGCGCCGTTGCCGATCCGCACGGGCCGCGCGCCTGCGTAGCCGGTGAGGTGATCGAGCGTCGACTCGGTCAGGTCGCGTCGGCCGTCGATCCCGTACATGATCTGCAGCGCGCCGTCCTCGTTCGCGTCGAGGTCGGCGACGAACTGCATGAACTCGTCGGCCTCCCAGTCGAGATTCAGCCAGTGGAGCGCCTGGAGCGTGAAGGTCGTGTCGCGCATCCACGTGAAGCGGTAGTCCCAGTTGCGCTCGCCCCCGGGCGTCTCGGGGAGCGAGGTCGTCAGCGCGGCCACGGTCGCGCCGGTGGGCATGTACGTCAGTCCCTTGATCGCGAGCGCCGAGCGCTGGATCGGGTCGCGGAAGCGGTGGTCGGGGATCCGTGCACGGCCGAGCCACGACCGCCAGAACCGGGTCGTCGCCGCCATCCGCTCGTCGGCCTCCTCCACCGCGTGCGGCCCCGCGAGCCCGTCCGCCCAGCTCAGGCAGCAGTAGGCGCGCTCGCCTTCCTCGAGCATGTGACGCCCTCGGGCGCGATTTCCCTCGATCCCGAGCGCCAGCGACGAGTAGAGCCGGAACGCCTGCCCGGCGCCGCTCGCGTCCGCCGCGTGCAGGTCGTCGTCGACGAGCGTCCACTCGGCCGGCGTACGACCGTAGTCGAACGCCGGCTCGCACACGACCTCGACCTCGACCTGGCCCTCGATGCACTCGACCGTGCGCACGAGCATGTGGTCGCCGTCGTCGTCCGCCGGAGGGCGGGTGTGCGGCGTCACCGCGTCCGCGGCGGCGTACGGGCCGATTGTCAGCGCGTCGCGCACCTCGATCCAGCCCATCGGCGTCTTCCACGTCGTGACGAGCACGTTCGTCCCCGGCTCGTAGCTGCGCGCCGACGGGTGGTTGATCCCATACGGCCCGAGGCGCATGAAGCCCGCCTGCCGGTCGAGCAGACTGCCGAACACGCTTGGCGAGTCGAAGGCGGGGAAGCAGAGCCAGTCGATTGCGCCGTCCGCCGCGACGAGCGCGCCCGTGTGGCAGTTCGACAGGAACGCGTAGTCGGCGATCGGCGGGAACGGCGAGGGTGCCGCCGCGCTCTGTCGTGCTCCGGCGCGTACGTCGACGTCGGTCATGTGACCCACGGACCGTGCCAGCGGCCGAAGCCTGCCACCAGGTCCTCCGCTGCCTTCGGCCCCCACGAGCCCGGCTCGTACGCGTGCACGGGCGGCGGTGCGTCGAGCAGCGGCTGCATCACGCGCCAGGTCTCCTCGACGCCGTCCTGCCTCGTGAAGCGGGTGGTGTCGCCGACCATCGCGGCGTGGAGGAGCACCTCGTACGGCGTCGGCCCCTCGCCGCCCTCCTCTGCGAACTCCATGTCCAGATCGATCCGCCCCGCGCCCTCGGTGTCGGCGCGGCGCGCCGAGACGATCGCCCTGATGGCGGTGGACGGGTCGAGCCTGACGACGATCTGGTTCGGCTCGGGGGCGGCGAGGCCGAACCCCAGGCGCGGCGGGTGCTTGAAGACGACGCGAACCTCCGTCTGCGTCGCCGGCAGGCGCTTGCCGGTCCGGATGAAGAACGGGACGCCCGACCAGCGCCAGTTCTCGATCTCGAGCCTGAGCGCGGCGTACGTCTCCGTCGTCGAATCGGCTGCGACGCCGTTGATCCCGAGATAGCCGTCGTACTGGCCGCGCACGTAGTGCGCGGGATCGGCCTCGACCACGGCCCGGAAGAGGGCGACCTGCGCGTCCTTGATCGTTCCGGTGTCGCCGCGCGACGGGGGCTCCATCGCCGTTGCCGCGACGACCTGCATCAGGTGGTTGACGACGACGTCGCGCAGCGCGCCGACGGGGTCGTAGAAGTGCCCGCGATCCTCGACGCCGAAGTCCTCCGCCATCGTGATCTGGACGCACTCGATGTGGTCCCGGTTCCAGATCGGCTCGAAGATCCTGTTCGCAAACCGGAGGAAGAGGATCTCGACGAGCCCCATCTTCCCGAGGTAGTGGTCGATGCGGAACAGCTGCGACTCGTCGACGTACTGGTGGAGCAGGTCGGCAAGCTCTCGCGCGGACTCGAGGTCGTGGCCGAACGGCTTCTCGACGACGACCCGCGCGCCCTTCGTCAGGCCGGCCTCTGCGAGGCCCTGCACGACCCTGCCGAAGAGAAAGGGCGGGATCTCGAGGTAGAAGACGGGCGTCTCGGCCCCGGAGACCGCCTCGGCGACGCGCTCGTAGACGCCCGAGTCGCCGAAGTCGCCCCGGACGTACGAGAACCGCTCCGCGAGGCGCTCGAACACCGCCTCGTCGAGCTGCTCACCGGTGCCGACGATCGAGTCGCGCGCCCGCTGCACGAGCTGGTCGAGCGACCAGTCGTCGACCGCCACGCCGACGATGGGGCAGTGAAGCATGTCCCGTTGTTCGAGGCGGTAGAGCGAGCGAAACGTCATCACCCTGGCGAGGTCGCCGGTGATTCCGAAGACGACGAAGACGTCCGCCGGTCTCGGCGTCCCGGGGTCTCGCTCCGTCCTCGCGCTCGGCGCCGCCACGGTCTCGCTCGTCGTCATCTCGTCCTCCTGTGGCTCGTCGGTTTCACCTCGACGCGTCCCCGGGCGAAGGCGTCGACCCGCCCCCATCGCCCCGGGATGTCGAGCAGCTCGAGACGTCCGATCCCGGTGGGCAGGGCCGGGTCGACGATCAGGTGGTCGTCGAGCGGCTCGAGGCCAAGCATCGTCCGCAGCAGGAGGAGCGGCGTACCGGTCGACCAGGCCTGTGGGCTGCATGCCGTGGGGTACTGCACCGGGTAGCGCGTCACGGCCCGGTCGTAGCCGCCGAACGCCTCCGGGAGCCGTCCCTCGAAGCGCTCGGCGGCGTCGAGGATGCCGGCCGCGATCTGCGCTGCCTCGTCCTTGAACCCGTAGCGCCGCAGGCCCCACGCGATGAAGGAGTTGTCGAACGGCCAGACCGTGCCGACGTGGTAGCCGATGGGGTTGTAGCGTCCCTCGCCTTCCGCGAGCGTCCGGACGCCCCAGCCCGAGAAGAGTCTCGGGCCTGTGAGGTGCCCCGCGACCGCCTTGGCCTTCGTCTTGTCGACGATGCCGCTCCAGAGAAGGTGGCCGTTGTTCGACGTCAGCGCGTCGACCTGTCCCCCCTCCGTGTCGAGGGCGAGCGCGAAGTACTCGCCGTCCTCGACCCAGAAGTCGCGGTTGAAACGGCGTTTGAGGTCGGCCGCCTGCCGCTCGAGCCGATCCGCGAGCTCGTCGTCTCTCCAGATGCGCCGCGCAAGGCGGGCGCCTCGCACCTTGGCGTCGTAGGCGTAGCCCTGGAGCTCGCAGGTCGCCCTCGGGAATCCCGGGAGGCGGCCGTCGCGGTAGGAGATCGAGTCCCACGAGTCCTTCCAGCACTGGTTCTCGAGGCCGCTCTCCTCGTTGCGGCGCTGGTACCAGACGTAGCCGTCGCCCTGCAGGTCGGCGTAGTCGTCGATCCACTGGAGCGCCGCCCGCGCTTCGCGCTCGAGGTCGCGCACGAGCTTCCGGTCCCCCGTCCAGCGCTCGTACTCGTCGAGCAGCACGAGGTACAGCGGCGTCGCGTCGGCGCAGCCGTAGTACGGCGAGTGCGGTCGCTCCTCGAACGCCGTCATCTCGCCGTACCGGAGCTCGTGGAGGATCCGGCCCGGGTCCTCGTCGCGGAAGTCGTCGACCCGCGAGCCCTGCCAGCTCCCGAGGGCGCGGAGCGTCGTCGCGGCGAGCTCGGGCGTGAAGGGGAGCGCCTGCAGGCTCGTGAAGATGCTGTCGCGACCGAACATCGTCATGAACCACGGCAGCCCGGCTGCAGGGAGGCTCTGGCCGCCCGAGATCGCGGGTGCGAAGCGCAACGCGGCGAGATCGACGAGGCTACGCCGGTACGTCTGCCGCAGCGCGTCCCAGTCGCACTCGAGGCGCGGCGCCTCCTCGAGCCAGCGGTCGAGGTCGACGCTCATCGAGGGACGCGCGCGCTTCCGGCCGCGCGTGTACTTCGGTCGCAGGCGGGCGCCGGCCGGGCCGCCGGTCGTGGTCGCGACGTCGAGATCGGTCGTCCACGAGCCGTGAGGCGCGATGTCGACCCGGAACGTGAGCCCGTGCTCGTCGACCTTCGCGGGGGCGGACGCCGAGATCACCGTCTGACGCGTGAACCGCTCGCGTTCGTAGCCGAGCGTCAGGCGCCGACCCTGGGCGCGCGTCGTGTAGGTGCCCTTCTTCGTGAGCGCGTCCTTGACCTCGAAGAGGTCGGCGAAGTCACACCCGGCGTCGACGCGGACGTCGAGGCGCGCGGCCTCGTCGTCGTGGTTCAGGATCGTCAGCTCCTCGTGGAAGCCGTCGCCCACAGCCCGTTCCCTGATCACGGAGAGCTTCGAGTCGATGTAGACCGTCCCGGTTCCCGGCACCAGGAAGAACCGCGCCTCGAAGTACTGCACGTCGTCGACCGACAGGGAATTCAGCCTCTCGCCGTTCACCGTCAGCACCCACCGAGAGAGGAACCGCGTGTCGAACGAGAACAGCCCTGTCGGGTCGGTGAGCGACGCCTCGATGTCGCCGCACGCGTCGCTCACGACGAACGTGTTGCCGTCGAGGATCTTGACGAGACCGTCGCTCATGCCTCGCTCGCCGCAGGCTCACTTCTCGGGTCGCCGGATCTCGGCGGGGCGGCGAACAGCCGACGCAGGCGGACGAGGACCTCCGGGTCGCCCTCGGCGACGAGGTCGCCGCGCAGGAGCGCGGCCATCGCATTCACGTGCCCGCTCGCCAGCCCCTCGAAGAGCGACCGCTCGGCGCGGATCACGCAATCCGCCGCGACGTTCCGGCGGGAGACGGCCACATCACCCCTGTCGATCGCCAGGAACCATCGCTCCGTCTTGCCCTCGTGCCTGAGGTCGAACCGCACCGTCGCCCTGACGCTCGCGAGCATCGGGTGGTGGCCCTCGCGACCGAGGGCCTCGAAGAAGGCGGTGGCTGCCTCGGTCATCGGTCCGGCTCCTGCGACCCGCTCCCGACCGTGATCCGGCCGGTGCGCTGGTGCGTCAAGCCGGCGCCGGCCCAGTCCACGATCGCCTTCGCCCGGTCCTCGTTGGTCGGCAGGAGCGCGAGGTGCACGGTGCCCCACGCGACCTGCGCCTTGAAGCCCTTCATCGTGCGCCCACCGAGCATCTGGACGACCGCGGCGCCGCGGCCGATCGTTGCCATCGTGCCCTTGTCGCGGTACCTGAACGGCTTCGCCTCCTTGTCGCGCACGCGATGCGCGATCGACTTGCCGGCGTGCTCTCCGGACTGGAGCGCGACCGAGCCCAGCTGCGGCAGGACGTGCTGGGTCTTCGCGTCCGTGATCGCGGCGACGTCTCCGACGGCGTAGACCTCCGGATGACCGGGAACCGTCAGGTCGGGCCCGACTCCGATCCGGTTGCCGCGCTCCAGCTCGAGCCCGAGTGACTGGACGAGCTGGTTTCCCTGCAGCCCTGCGCCCCAGACGAGCGTGTGGGTCCGGATCTCCGCGCCGGACTTCAGCGTGATGCGGGTTGGGGAGACGGACGCGACCACCTCACCGGTGACGACCTCCACCCCCCGCTTGTCGAGCGCCTCGCGGGCATAGGCGCGGAGGTTCGGCTTGAACATCGCGAAGATCTCCGGCCCCGCCTCGACGAGGACGACGCGGGCACGCTCCTGCGAGATGCCCGGGTAGTCCTTGGCGAAGTCCCCGCGATAGAGCTCGGCGATCGCGCCGGCGCTCTCGACGCCGGTCGGTCCGCCACCGACGACGACCACGTTCAGGGCGCCGTCGTCGAGCAGGCTCGGATCCTTGTCGGCCGCCTCCCACCGTCCGAGCACGTGCTCCTTGAGGCGCAGCGCGTCGGCCAGCGTGTACATCGGGAAGGCATGCTCGGCCGCGCCGGCGGTCCCGAAGAAGGTCACCTCCGCACCCAGCGCGAGCACGAGGTAGTCGTAGGCCAGCGGCGCCATGTCGGTCAGGGTTACGGTCCGACCCGTCAGGTCGACGGCGCTCACCGCCGACTTGTGGATCGTGACGTTGCCCTGGTCGTGGACCAGGTCGCGCAGGGAGTGCGCCACGGCACTCGTCTCGAGCAGGCCGGTCGCCAGCTGGTAGAGGAGCGGCTGGAACGTGTGGTAGTCGTGCCGGTCGACGAGGACGACGTCCACGTTCGAGTCCCCGAGCTCGAGCGCTGCGCCGAGCCCGCCGAAGCCGCCGCCGAGGACCACGATGCGCGGACGCTCGGACGTCGCGCTCATGCTCGGACGGGGGCGGTCGGAGCGGTCAAGCGACAAGTATCCCGTATCTGCCCCACCGATGCTTCGCCGGACGATTCGATGCGCCGTTCGAGGCGGGCGCGTCCGTCACTGGTTGCGTAGTGTCGCGCCGTGTTCTTCTCGCTCCCGAGCTGGGCCGTGGCGCTCCTCGTCTTCGCCGTCGTCGCCGGCGCGTGTGTCGTCGGCGCCGCCGTCGGGCGCTATCTGCGGCGGCACACCGACGTCCTGCGGGAGCCGATCGGCGTTCTCCAGGCGGCGCTCCTCGGCCTCGTCGGCTTGATCCTGGCGTTCGGCCTCAGCCTTGCCGTCGGCCGCTACGAGTCGCGGCGCGCTGCCGTGGTCGCCGAGGCGAATGCGATCGGGACGACGTACCTCCGCGCGCAGCTCATCGCAGAGCCCGCACGCTCGCAGTCGCTCGACCTGTTGCGGCGATACACCGACCTGGCTCTTCGACTGTCGCGCGAGGTCCCGGCGAGCGACGCGATGAAGCGGACGGCGGCAGAGCAGTCCGTTCTCCAGCGGCGTCTCTGGCGGCTCGCCGGCGAGGCGATCGCGGCAGCGCCGACCGCGAGCGCGCCCCGTCTCTACGTCGAGACGCTCAACGAGACGATCGACCAGCAGACGGTGCGCATCTCGGCCCTCAACAACCGCGTCCCGGGCGCGGTGCTCGCCCTCGAGGTGGTCGGCGCGGCAGTCGTCGTCGGGCTACTGGCGCTGTACCTCGCCGTCCTCGGGCGCGGGG
>JBKPNM010000044.1:0-38057 GCA_046732615.1 Actinomycetota bacterium
GCGTAGACGAGGCGCCCGGAGGGCGCACGCACCTTCGTCAGCCCGAGCTCGTGCACGTCGCGGGAGATCGTCGTCTGGACGACGTCGTGGCCCTCTTCGCGGAGCGCGTCGACGAGCTCGGACTGGGTCGAGATCGCGCGATCGCGGACGAGCCGGAGGATCGCCTGCTGGCGGACGGCGTTGCTCATGCGAGCACCTCACGGAGGACGCCGAGCGCCTCGTCGACCTCGTCGGCCGTGACGACCAGCGGCGGCAGCAGCCGCAGGACGTCGGGTCCGGCGGTGAGGACGAGCAACCCGCGCTCACGGCACGCGTCGACCACCTCGCCTGCGTCGCGGTCGAGCACTGCCGCGAGGAGAAGCCCCCGCCCGCGCACGGCGACGGTCGCCGGTAGCACCTCGAGACCCCGCGCGAGCTGAGCCGCGCGCGCCGCGACGTTTTCCAGCACCGCGTCGTCGATCGCCTCCACGACGGCGCACGCGGCGGCGGCCGCGACCGGGTTGCCGCCGAAGGTCGATCCATGGTCGCCCGGGCCGATCGCCTCGGCCACGCCCTCGCGAACCAGCAAGGCGCCGATGGGGAGGCCGTTGCCGAGGCCCTTCGCCAGGGTCACGAGGTCCGGCTCGATCCCGAGCTGCTCGAATGCGAAGAACGTGCCCGTGCGGCCGAGGCCCGCCTGCACCTCGTCGACGGTGAGCAGCGCACCGACCTCGTGGGCGATCTCCGCCGCCGCCCGGACGAAGCTCTCGTCGAGCGGCTGCACGCCTCCCTCGCCGAGCACCGCCTCGAGGATGATCGTCGCGAGCTCGCCGCCGGGGGAGACGGCCGCCTCGAGCGACTCGACGTCGTTCGGGCGGGCGAACGAGACCCCCGGCACGAGCGGGCCGAAGCCCTCCCACTTGCCGGGCTGACCCGTCGCCGACAGCGCGCCGAGCGTCCGCCCGTGGAAGCCGCCCTCCAGGGCGACGATCCGCGACCGGCCCGTCGCCTTGCGCGCGACCTTGAGCGCCGCCTCGTTCGCCTCGGCGCCCGAGTTGCAGAAGAACGCCTGCGCGCCGCCGAACCGCTCGGAGAGCAGCGTCGCGAGGCGGAGCATCGGCTCGGTCCAGTAGAGGTTCGACGCATGCCACAGCTCGTCGAGCTGGGAGTGCGCCGCGGCCGCGACGGCGGGATGACGGTGGCCGAGCCCGACGACCGCGATCCCCGCGCCGAAGTCGAGGTACGAGCGGCCGGAGTCGTCCCAGACGCGGCAGCCTTCCCCGCGCACGATCGTGACGTCGGCGCGCGCGTAGGTCGGAAGCACCGCCGCGCGAGACGCAAGTGACACTGTGTCACTTGCCCGGCTCACGCCGGAACCTCGGTCGAGCCGATGGACGCGCGCACGCCGCCGCGCGCGGCGCGCACGGCAGCCATCAGCTTCGGGACGATGCCTCCGTCGAAGCGTCCCTCCGCGAGACCCGCCTCGGCCTCGTCGGCAGAGAGCACGGTCGCGAGCTCGCCGTCGACGAGCACGCCGGGAACATCGGTGACGAACAGGATCCGCTCGGCGCCGAGGCCGACGGCGAGCGCGGCCGCCGCCTCGTCCGCGTTGACGTTGAGCGGCCCTGAGGCGAGCGGCGCGACGACGGGCACTTGCCCGGAGGCCAGTGCCTCGACGACGGCCGGCGGCGCGCCGGGCAGGGGCTCGCCGACGAGGCCGAGCTCGCTCAGCCGCCTCGCCTCCAGGCCGATCTCGTCGCCGAACAGCCCCACCGCATCGGTGCCGATCGCCGCGCAGACCTCGGCGTTGACCGACGCCAGGCTCTCGCGGACGACCTCGAGCACCTCGGGAGTCGTCACCCGGCGTCCAGCGACGAACGTCGGCGAGATTCCGCGCAGCTCCATCCCGGCCGTGATCTGCGGCCCCGCACCGTGGACGATCACGACCGGCCCGTCGACCTCTGACAGCGCGGCACGGACCGCGTCCGCAGCCACGCGGCCGCCGAGCTTGAGGACGACCGTCACGTCGTGTACTCCGCGTTCAGCTTGACGTAGTCGTACGAGAGGTCGGACGCGAGGTACGCCGCGTCGCCGTCGCCGAGCCCGAGGTCGAGCTCGATGCGGCAGGCCGCGCCGGCGAGCTCGGGGACGAGCCCGGTCGGCGCGCCGTGCGCGAAGACCTGCGTCCCGTCGAAGGAGACCGACAGCCGCGCCGGGTCGAGGTGCGCGAAACCTCCGTTCGCAGGCGCGGATCCGGCGGCGGCGAGCACACGCCCCCAGTTGGGGTCGTGCCCGAACGCCGCCGTCTTGACGAGCGGGGACGTCGCGACGCGCAGCGCGATCGCGCGCGCTTCCTCGTCGGAGGACGCGCTCGAGACGACGATTTCGAGGACCACCGTCGCTCCCTCACCGTCGGCGACGATCTGCCGCGCGAGGTCGGAGGACACCGTTTCCAGAGCTCCTGCGAAGCGTTCGTCCAGTCCCGGACCGCGTGCGACTCCGGAGGTGCCGTTCGCGAGCAGCACGACGGCGTCGTTCGTCGAGCAGTCCCCGTCGACCGAGATCCGGTTGAACGACCGGTCGACCGCGGAGCGGAGGAAGGCGTCCGCCTCACCGGGCTCCAGCGGATAGTCGGTCGTCACGACCGCGAGCATCGTCGCGAGGCAGGGGTGGATCATCCCGGCCCCCTTCGCCATGCCGCCGACGGTGAAGCCGTCCTGCTCGACGATGGCCGTCTTCGGGCCCGAGTCGGTCGTGAGGATGGCCTGCGCCGCGTCCGCGCCGCCGTCGGCCGCGAGCGCGGCCGCCGCGCCGTCGACGCCGGGAAGCAGCGAGTCCATCGGCAGGCGCGGGCCGATCACGCCCGTCGAGAGGACGACGACCTCCTCCGGCCGCACCCCGAGCCGTGTCGCGACCCGCTCGGCCGTCGCGCGCGCGTCTTCCTCGCCGGCCGGCCCTGTCGCCGCGTTCGCGACGCCGGCGTTGACGACCACGGCCTGCGGCTCGGCAAGCTCGAGGTGCCGCCGCGAGACGACGACCGGCGCCGCCTGCACCCGGTTGAGCGTCCACATCGCGGCTCCGACCGCGGGCGACGTCGAGCGCAGGAGCGCGACGTCGGGCTTCCCCGACGGACGGATGCCCGCCGCGACGCCGGCCGCCACGAAGCCGCGGGCGGCGGTGACGGACATCAGACCAGCACCCCCGAGAGCCGCAGCCCGGCGGTCCCCGCGAGGCCGAACAGCGCGTTGACGTTCTGCACCGCCTGGCCGGCAGCACCCTTACCGAGGTTGTCGATCGCGCAGATGACCATCGTGCGGTCGGTGTGGCGGTCGGCGAAGACGCCGAGCTCGGCGGCGTCGGTGTGTTGCACCCGTGCGAGCTCGGGCGCAACGCCCTCGGGGAGCACCGTCACGACCGGGCTCGCCGCGTAGCGCTCCTCGAGCAGCTCGCGGAGATCGGCTCCGGTCGAGCGGACGTTGCACGTGGCGAGCAGCCCGCGCCGGACCGGCAGGAGGTGCGGCGTGAACGAGACGGGAAAGCCGAGGAGCTGCGCGATCTCCGCGACGTGCTGGTGCGTGCCCACCTTGTACGGCGAGACGTTCTCGAGCACGAAGCCGGCGTGAGTCGACGGCTTTGGCGAGCGTCCCGCGCCGGTCATTCCCGACATCGCGTCGACCACGACGCTGTCGGGCTCGATCGCGCCCGCGATCGGCGCGAGCGCCAGCAGCACGGCGGTCGCGTAGCACCCCGGGTTCGCGATCAGCCGGCCCTCGGGCGGCGTCAGCTCGGGGAGGCCGTACGACCACCCGCCGAGCTCCTCCGGGCGCGGATGGGTGAAGCCGTACCACGCCTCGTACTGCGCCGCGTCGGCGAGGCGATGGGCGCCCGAGAGGTCGATCACGACGCCGCGCGCCGGCGGCTCGAGGTCGGCGGCCTCCTCGTGCGAGAGGCAGAGGAACGTCACGTCCGACTCGCACGCGAGCGCGGCGGCGTTCGTGATCAGGCGCGGGACGCGCTTGCCACCGTTGCGATTGAGGCGCGGGTCGAGCGCCGTCGCGTCCTGCCCCGCGAGCGAGTCCGACCCGACCGCGTAGAGCTCGAGATCGGGGTGCCGGAGGACGCGGTCGAGCGTCTCCTGTCCCGTGTAGCCGGCCGAGCCGACGATGCTGACGTACGGCATCCGCATAGTATGCACGAACCTTTGCTTTATGCGTCAAGCGGTGAGACGGCCCTGCTCCGCCGCCTCCCGCTCCGCCAGCTCGGTGCGCGGCGCGAGCCGCCTGAACCGCTCGACTGCGCGCTCCGGGTCGGCAAGGAGGAGGCGTGCCCGCGGAGAGCCCGTGAGCCTCTCGTGGCGCTCGAGCAACGAGATCAGCTGCTCGCCCTCGTGGCGCTCGAGCGGCACGAGGGCGACGAGATCGCCGTTGACGAGGCGCTCGTCCGGCTCGAGCACGAAGGCCTCGCCGCCCGTCATCCCGGCCCCGAGATTCCGCCCGTGCGGGCCGAGAACGACGACGGTGCCGCGCGTCATGTACTCGCACCCGTGATCGCCGACGCCCTCGACGACGGCGACGGCGCCGGAGTTGCGGACGGCGAACCGCTCGCCGGCCGAGCCCGCGCAGAAGAGCTCGCCCCCCGTCGCACCGTAGAGGGCCGTGTTGCCGACGAGGCACGGGTCGCCCGCGTCGTCCGCGAACGGCGAGACGACGATGCGGCCGCCCGACATCGCCTTGCCGACGTAGTCGTTGGCCTCCCCCACGAGCCGCAGCTCGACACCGGCGGTGAGGAACGCGCCGAAGCTCTGGCCGGCCGAGCCCTCGAAGCGCGCCCGCACGCGGCCCGCGGGCGGCGCGTCGCCGACGGCCTTCGCGATCGCGCCTCCGAGCCTGGCGCCGATCGCGCGGTCGGCGTTCGTCACCTGGTACGCGGCCTCGACGAGCCGCGCGCCCGTGATCGCGGCCTTGCCCTGCGCGAGGAGGAGCGCGCCCAGCCGGTCGCCCTCGTGCGGAACCGGCTGCCCGACGTAGCGGGCGTGACCCTGGCCGGTGCGCACGAGGAGCGCGCCGAGGTCGAGCGCGTCGGCCGACGGGTCGGCCGTGCGCCGCTGACGCAGCAGGTCGACGCGTCCCACGGCCTCGTCGAGCGTCTTCAGGCCGAGCCGGGCGAGATGCTCGCGGACTTCGAGCGCGACGAAGCGCAGGTACGCCTCGACCATCTCCGGCGTGCCCGGGAACTTCGCGCGGAGCTCGGGTCGCTGGCTCGCGATCCCGACCGGGCAGGTGTCGAGGTGGCACGAGCGCACCATGAGGCAGCCTTCTGCCAGCAGCAACGCCGTCCCGAAGGAGAACTCGTCGGCTCCGAGCAGCGCGGCGACGACGACGTCGCGCCCGGTCTTGAAGCCGCCGTCGACGCGGACGCGCACGCGGCCGCGGAGGCCGTTTGCGACGAGCGCTTGCTGTGTCTCCGCGAGACCGAGCTCCCAGGGAGCGCCGGCGTGCTTGATCGAGGGAAGAGGGCTTGCGCCGGTGCCGCCGTCCGCGCCTGCGACGTGGACGACGTCGGCGTGCGCCTTCGCGACCCCGGCGGCGATCACGCCGACGCCGCTCGACGAGACGAGCTTCACCGAGATGTCGGCGTCCGGGTTCACCTCGCGGAGGTCGAAGACCAGCTGCGCGAGGTCCTCGATCGAGTAGATGTCGTGGTGCGGGGGCGGCGAGATGAGCGAGACGCCGGGGCTCGTGCCGCGCAGGCGCGCGATCTCCTCGCTGACCTTGTGCGCCGGGATCTGCCCGCCTTCGCCCGGCTTCGACCCCTGGGCGATCTTGATCTGCAGCTCCTCCGCGAAGGCCGCGTATTCGGCGCTTACTCCGAACCGGCCCGAGGCGACCTGCTTGATCTTCGAGTTGCGCTCGTCGCGGTAGCGGGTCCGGTCCTCACCGCCCTCACCGGAGTTCGACCGGCCTCCGAGCCTGTTGAGCGCGATCGCGATCGTCTCGTGCGCCTCGGCGGAGAGCGCCCCGTGCGACATCGCGCCGCCCGAGAAGCGCCGGACGATCGAGTCGACGGGCTCGACCTCGTCGAGCGGGACCGGCTCGCCGGCCGGGACGAGCTCGAGCAGGTCGCGCGGCTCGATCGGCGTCCGCTCGTTGACCATCGCTGCGAAGCGGTCGTAGAGCTCCTGCCGCTCGCCCTTCACCGCCTTCACGAGCGCGTGCGCCGCGGTGACGCTGTCGGAGAGCGCGGAGACGACGTCGGGGTCGGTCGCGTGCGGCTCGCCGCCCTTGCGGAACTTGTAGAAGCCGGGGTTCTCGAGCTCGGGCTTCTCGGCGGCGCTCGCGGCGAGCCGCGCCAGCGCGTCGCGCTCCAGCCGGTCGAGACCGATCCCGCCGATCGCCGAGGGCGTGCCCCCGAAGAAGCGGCGGCAGAGGCGGCGGTCGAGCCCGACGGCCTCGAAGAGCCGCGCGCCGCGGTAGCTCGCGACGTCCGAGATGCCCATCTTCGACATCACCTTGAGCACGCCGTCCTCGAGGGCGCGCAGCAGCCGTGCCTGCGCCTCGGCCGGGGAGGGCCGGTCGCCCCCGACCTTGTCGGTCTCGGCGAGGCGAGCAACCGTCTCGAGCGCGAGCCGCGGGCAGACGACGTCCGCGCCGAAGCCGACGAGGGTCGCGACCATGTGCGTGTCGCGCGTCTCGTCGCTCGCGACGAGGAGCGAGCACGCCGTCCGGAGGCCCCGCTCGACGAGACGTCCGTGGGCGGCCGCGACCACGAGGAGAGACGGGACGGGCGCGCGGTCGCCGCCCGCGGCGGCGTCCGTGAGGCAGAGCACGGTGCTCCCCGACTCGACGAGCGCGACGCAGAGGTCGGCGACCCGCTCGACCGCACTCGCGAGGCCCTCCTCGGCGGTGAACGTCGCGTCGACGTCGTCCGCCTCGAGCGCCGCGAGGCCGTCGGGCGTGACGAGGAACGAGGGCAGGACGGCGAGGGGCGGGAGCGGTCCCTCGGCGTCGAGCGGCGCGCGGGCGCCGACGAGCGTCGCGACCGACATCACCGTCCGCTCGCGGTAGTGGTCGATAGCGGGATTCGTCACCTGCGCGAACCGCTGCCGGAAGTACGAAGCGAGCGGCCTGCCGCGGCCGGCGAGCGGCGCGATCGGCGCGTCGTCGCCCATCGAGTAGACGGGATCCTGGCCGCTCTGCGCGATCGGCCGCAGCATGAGCGAGAGCTCCTCGCGCGTGTAGCCGTGGAGCGCGTGCCGCGCCGCGAGCTCCTCCTGCGGGGCCGCGAGCGGCTCACCCTGTTCCGCGAAGCGGACGCTCGCCTCGACCCACGCGCCGTACGGCTTGCGCGAGGCCAGCTCACGCTTCAGCTCGCCGTCGAAGAGCAACCCTCGTCGGGGGTCGATGGAGAGGAGCTGGCCGGGGCCGAGCCGGCCGCGCCGGACGGCTGCGCCCTCGGAGAGCGGCACGGCGCCCGCCTCGGAGGAGACCGCGACGAGGCCGTCGTCGCACACCGCGACCCGCAGCGGCCGCAGACCGTTCCGGTCGAGGGCCGCGCCGCAGACGACGCCGTCCGAGTACACGAGGCCGGCCGGGCCGTCCCACGGCTCTGCGAGCATCGCGTGGTAGCGGTGCATCGCCCGCTCCACGTCGTCGATCCGAGGGTCGTTCTGCCAGGCGGGCGGCACGAGGAGCGTCACCGCCTCGCGGACGTCGAGCCCTGCCCGCACGAGCACCTCGAGCGCGTTGTCGAGGAGCGCCGAGTCGGACCCGGCGCGGTCGAGCGCGGGCGCGAGGACGGGGTCGAGCCCGCGGGCGCGCTCCCGCGCCTCCATCCACTCGACGTTGCCGTCGATCGTGTTGATCTCGCCGTTGTGGCAGAGGAAGCGGAACGGTTGCGCCCGCTCCCAGCTCGGCTCGGTGTTCGTCGAGAAGCGCTGGTGGAAGATGGCCCACGGCGCCGTCCACGCGCTGTCGCCGAGGTCCGGGTAGAAGCTCGCGAGCTGCGTGGCGGCGCAGAGCGCCTTGTAGGTGACCGTCCGGAAGGAGAGCGACGCAACGTAGACGCCGTCGACGCGCTCGGCACGCCGGCGCGCGCGGTGCGCGCGCAGCTCCGCGTCCGGCTCGCGGCACGGGGCGAGGACGAGCTGCGCGATCCGGGGCATGCTCGCCGTCGCCGTCGAGCCGAGTGCCGCGACGTCGTGCGGCACGTCGCGCCAGCCGAACGGCTCGAGGCCCTCCGTGCGACAGGCCTCCTCGACGATCCCACGGAGCCACGGCTCGCGCAGGAAGCACATCGCGACGCCCGCACCCTCGTGACCGGTCAACGACGAGTGGAGCGGCAGGAGGAGCCCGGCACCGTCTCCCGTCACGCCGTCCGCGGCCCACGCGCCGCGGTGCGAGACGGCGGCGAGCCCCGCGAGCGCGCGGTCGACGAGCCCGCGCGACGCGCGTCCGTTCGCGTCCGCGACGAGCCCGATCCCGCAGGCGTCGCGCTCTGCTGTCGCGTCGTGGAGCTGGTCTGTCACGAGGGGTGGTACCGCCTTTCGTGCACACGTCGATGATGATCCTCCCGCCGGGTGTCGGCTGCTAGCTGGCGGGGGCGGGAGGAGGTCGCCGGCTAGCGCCGTTTCGAGGCGATGAACGCAATCGGGGCTACGAGCGCCCCGGCACGCGCAGACGTGCGTCTCACCGCGTCGCGATCCATCGATGATCGATCGTAGAGAGTCAACGGCCTAGCCGCAAGCACGGCAGGTCCCGACGAAGGTCGAATTGACACAGAGGGCGCCCTTCGGGCACTCTGGGGTGCGATGAGGCTCTGCCACGCCGTACCCGCACCTTCTCTCGTACCGCGCCCCGTGGTGGCGATCGGCGGCGGCATCGAGCTCATCCTGATTCTCCCCGTCTAGGGGAGATCGACGCTCACGCGCCGTCCGAGGCGCACACGCCGACCGAGACCCCAGAAGAGGTGCGTCCGCCGGGCGTGCCGAGCGAGAGGAGCTCCACCGATGTCGACCTTCCCCACACCCCACCGATTCCGATGACCGGCCGCCGGACGTACGTCGTCGCCTGCCTCGCCGGCCACGGGATCGGCCCCGAGATCACCGCGGCTGCGAGCCGCGCCCTCGCCCGCCTCGCCCGCGAGCACGGCTTCGACGTCGAGGAGCTGCATCCCCCGTTCGACACCGAGGCGCTCACGCGGTCCGGGCACCTGCTGCCGACCGCGACGCGCCAGGCGACCGCGAGTGCGGACGCCGTCCTCGTCGCCGGCGACACGGCCCCCGCACTCGAAGGGCTTCGGGCGGCACTCGACCTCGGCGCCCGGATCACGCGTGTGCTCGACGACACCGGCGAGGTGACGGCCTTCGCGCCGCTCGACGACGGTGCCGCCGACTGGACGCTGCAGCGCGCGTTCGCGACCGCGCGGAACCGCTCCGGACGCCTGACGTCGGTCGGCGTCTCGGCGGGCTGGACCGAGCGCGTCGACCGTCACGCCGACCGGCACGCCGGCGTCGACGTCGAGCACGTGACGCTGACCGAGGCGCTGCGGCGGCTCGCCGCCGGATCGACCGGCGTGCTCGTCGCCGAGAGCGTGCTCGGTGATGCGGTCGCGGAGGCGCCTCGCCTCGGCGGTCGCCGCCGCCTCGTTGCGTCGGGGCAGCTGTCCGCGACGGGCCCGAGCCTCTTCGGTCCGGCCGAGGGGACGACGAGCGACCTCGCAGGCCACGGCGTCGCCGACCCGAGCCCGATGCTCCTCGCGACCGCTCTCCTGCTCTCCGAGGGGCTCGGCCGTCATTCCGCCGGCGAGGCGCTGGAGGAGAGCCTCACCGCCGCGTTGCGCGCGTCGCAGCGGCCGGCCGCCTACCAGGGGACGAGCGTCACGGCGACGAGCCGCGAGTTCGTCGACGCGGTGCTCGCGCTGCTCCGCAGCGCCCGTCGCGACACCGAGTTCGCGCTGGGGGTCGGCCCGTGAGGATGACCGGCGGCGACGCGATCCTCCGCTCCCTCGAGGCCGAGGGCGTGGACGTGATGTTCGGCATTCCGGGCGGCGCGATCATGCCGACCTACGACGCGATGGCGCGCGGGACGGCCGTCCGTCACGTCCTCGCCCGCCACGAGCAGGGCGCCGGCCACATGGCGCAGGGCTACGCACGCGCGTCCGGCCGCGTCGGCGTCGCGATCGCGACGTCCGGCCCCGGGGCGACGAACCTCGTCACCCCCATCGCCGACGCCTGGATGGACTCGACGCCGCTCGTCTGCATCACCGGCCAGGTCCGCTCGAGCCTCATCGGCACGGACGCCTTCCAGGAGTGCGACATCACGGGCATCACGATGCCGATCGTCAAGCACTCCTGGCTCGTGCAGGACGCGCGCGAGCTCGCCGCGACCCTCAAGGCGGCGTTCCACGTCGCCCGCTCGGGCCGCTGCGGCCCGGTGCTCGTCGATGTCCCGCGCGACGTGCAGGAGGCGCTCGTCGACTTCTCGTACCCCGCGGAGGTCGACCTGCCGGGCTGGAGGCCCCCGACGAAGGTCCATCCGCTCCAGGTCAAGGAGGCGGCCCGCGCGATCGCGACGGCGCGGAAGCCGGTGCTCTACGTCGGCGGCGGCACGCTGAACGGCGACGCGTGCGCCGAGCTCCTGCGGCTCGCCGAGGCCGGCTCGCTGCCGGTCGTCACGACGCTGATGGGCAAGAGCGCGTTCCCCGAGACGCACGCGCTCCACTTCGGCTGGCCGGGGATGCACGGACCCAAGTGGTCGAACCTCGCGCTGAACTCCTGCGACGTGCTCGTCGCGATCGGCGCGCGCTTCGACGACCGCGTCACCGGGAAGCTCTCCGCCTTCGCGCCGGGAGCGACCGTCGTCCACCTCGACATCGATCCCGCCGAGATCTCGAAGCTTCGCGGCGCCGACATCCCCGTCGTCGGGCCGCTTCGCACCGCCGTCGCGGCGCTGGCCGACGAGGTCGCGCAGCATCGCGCGGAGCACGCACCGGTGCCGGAGTTGTGGCTCGCGCAGCTTCGCGCCTGGCGTGAGCAGTACCCGCTCCGCTACGGCACGAGCGAGGAGTGGCTCAAGCCGCAGCAGGTGCTGCAGACGCTCCAGCGGCTGACCGCGGAAACGGACGTGATCGTGACGACCGGCGTCGGCCAGCACCAGATGTGGGCGATGCAGTACGTCCTCTCCGAACGGCCGCGCAGCTTCGTCACGTCGGGCGGGCTCGGGACGATGGGCTTCGGCATCCCGGCCGCGATCGGCGCCAAGGCGGCGCGCCCCGAGGCAAAGGTCGTGTGCGTCGACGGCGACGGCTGCTTCCAGATGACGGCCCAGGAGCTCGTCACCGCGACCCTCGAGGACCTGCCGATCGTCGTCGTCCTCGTCAACAACGCGCATCTCGGGATGGTCACGCAGTGGCAGGACATGTTCTTCGACGGCCGGCGCTCGCACGTGCATCTGACCGCGCAGGTGCCCGACTACGCGCGGCTCGCCCAGGCGTACGGCGGGGTGGGCATGGTCGTCGCGGACGAGGCGCAGCTCGACGCGGCGCTCGCCGACGCGCTCGAGCTCGACCGGACGGTCGTCGTCGACTGCCGGGTCGACCCCGCCGAGCAGGTCTTCCCGATGATCCCCGCCGGCGCCGCCGCGCTCGACATGCTCGAGTACGACGACGCAGGCCTCGACGTGGAAGCGAGGGCCTTGTGAAGCACACTCTGTCCGTCGTCGTCGAGGACCGCCCCGGCGCCCTGACGCGGATCACGACGATGTTCGCCCGCCGCGGGTTCAACATCGAGTCGCTCGCCGTCGGCCCCAGCGAGCGCCCGGGCGTCTCGTGCATCACGCTGCGCGTCGACTGCACGCAGCACTCTCTGGAGCAGATGGAGAAGCAGATCCACAAGCTCGTGAACGTGCTGCGCGTCACGGAGCTCGTTGCGGGCGAGGCCGTCGAGCGAGAGCTGCTCGTCGTGCGGGTCTCGGCGGCGCCCGACCGCCGTGCCGAGCTCGTCACGACGGCCGAGGCGCTCGGCGGGCGGCTGCTCGACGTCGGCTCGGACGCCGTCGTGCTGGAGCTGACCGGCACGCCGGAGGAGCTCGACGCCTTCCACGAGCTCTGCCATCCGTACGGGATCCTCGACCTCGTGCGCACGGGGCGGATCGGCGTGCCGCGCTCCTCCTCGCGACGACGGGCGCCGCGCCGTCTCGCCGCCATCAACTGACGTTCCGCGATATATCTCGCCCGAACCCCAGCGAAAGGACGACGCATGGCCAGGATCCTCCGCGACGGCGACCTCTCCCTCCTCGACGGCACGGTGGCCGTCGTCGGCTACGGCAGCCAGGGCCACGCCCATGCGCTCAACCTCCGGGACTCGGGCGTCAAGGTCGTCGTGGGACTCCGCGAGGGCTCGTCGTCGTGGAGCGCCGCAGAGGAGGCGGGCCTCGAGGTGCGCCCGATCGCCGAGGCCGTCCGCGGCGCCCGGCTCGTTTCCCTGCTGCTCCCCGACCAGGTGCAGCCGCAGGTGTTCACCGAGGACGTCGAGCCCACGCTCGACCCCGCCGCGACGATCCTCTTCGCGCACGGCTTCAACGTCCTGTACGAGCGCATCGCGCCGGCGCCCGGCCACGACGTGATCATGGTCGCGCCGAAGGGGCCGGGCCACGTGGTTCGACGGCTGTTCACCGAGGGGCTCGGCACGCCCGCGCTCATCGCCGTCCAGCAGGACGCCTCGGGGCGCGCGCGGGACGTCGCGCTCGCGTACGCGGTCGGGATCGGCGCCGGGCGGGCGGGGATCCTCGAGACGTCGTTCCGCGAGGAGACGGAGACCGATCTCTTCGGCGAGCAGGCCGTGCTCTGCGGCGGCACGACGGAGCTGATCCGGGCCGGCTTCGAGACGCTCGTCGCCGCCGGCTACCAGCCCGAGGTCGCGTACTACGAGTGCCTCCACGAGCTGAAGCTGATCGTCGACCTCATCTGGGAAGGCGGCCTCCAGCACATGCGCTGGTCGATCTCCGACACGGCGGAGTTCGGCGACTACGTGAGCGGGCCGCGCGTGATCGACTCGCACGTGCGCGAGCGGATGCAGGCCGTCCTCGACGACATCCGGTCGGGCGAGTTCGCGAAGGTCTGGATCGCGGAGATGGAGAGCGGCGAGGCCGGCCTCAAGGGCCACCGCGCGGAGGCCGCGAACCAGCTGATCGAGCAGGTCGGCGAGGAGCTCCGCGCGCTGATGCGCCGCGAGGACACGAGTGCAGTCGGTTGACGTTCCCGTAGCGCTTCTCGGCTACGGGACCGTCGGCGCTGCCGTCCATCGGCTGCTGTCCGAGCAGGGCGACGAGATCGAGCGCGCGACCGGCCACCGGCTGCGCGTCGTCCGGGCGCTCGTCCGCGACCCCGCGCGCGAGCGTGGCTTCGATCCCGGCGCCGGCGTCCTGACCACGGAGGTCGGCGACGTGCTCGACGACCCGTCGATACGGCTCGTCGCGGAGCTGATGGGCGGCGTCGACCCCGCGGGCGACCACGTCGTACGGCTCCTCCGGTCGGGTCGCTCCGTCGTCACCGCGAACAAGCAGCTCGTCGCGCGGCACGGCGCGGAGCTCTTCGAGGCCGCGGCAGCGGCGGGGGCACAGCTGCGCTTCGAGGCCTCCGTCTGCGCCGCGATCCCCGTGATCAAGGTGCTCCGCGAGTCGCTCGTCGTGACGAACGTCCACCGGGTGCTCGGGATCGTCAACGGGACGACCAACTTCATCCTCTCGGCGATGAGCGAGGGCCACTCGTACGCCGACGCGCTCGCCGAGGCGCAGCGGCTCGGCTACGCCGAGGCAGACCCGACCGACGACGTCGCCGGCCTCGACGCGGCGGCCAAGATGGCGATCCTCGCCACCGTCGCGTTCGGTTGCCGCGTGCCGCTCGAGTGGGTCGGGGTCGAGGGCATCGAGGGCCTGCGCGCCGAGCACGTCGACGCTGCCCGGCAGCTCGACATGCGCGTCAAGCTCCTCGGACGGGCGACGTTCGCCCACGGGCGGGTCGACGTGCGCGTCGGCCCCGCGTTCGTCGACGCCCACCATCCGCTCGCAGCGGTCGACGGCGCTTTCAACGCCGTGATGCTCCAGGGCGACGCAATCCGCGAGATCACGCTCGAGGGACCCGGCGCCGGAGGGATCGAGACCGCGAGCGCGGTCGTCGCGGACCTCGTCTCCATCGTCGGGACGAGCGGGACCGGGTTCCTGCAGGGCGACCCGGTGTGGCACCGGATCGAGCGGATGCCGCCGGGCGAGCTCTCGTCGCTCTGGTACCTGCGACTCCTCGTCGACGACCGCGCCGGCGTGCTCGCCCGGCTCGCGCAGGAGCTCGCCGTCGAGGGCGTGTCGGTCGCGCGCCTCGTCCAGCAGCCGGCGAACGGCCACGCCGTCCTCCACGTCGTGACGCACGAGGCTCCTGCCGGCCGCATCGAGGCGGCGCTCGCCGCGATCCGCGCGCTTCCGGAGTCCCGCGGAGAGGCGGCGGCGCTGCCGGTCGTCTCCGAGCGCGGCGTCGAGGAGCTCGGCTGGGCGTGATCGGCGCTGTCGCCGCGGATCACGCCTAGATTGGCGTCGGTGACGGTGCCCCTCATCGAGCGGTTTCGCAGTCGGCTTCCGGTGTCGGCGGCCACGCCCGTCGTCTCGCTGGGAGAAGGCTCGACGCCGCTTCTTGCCGCGCCGAGGCTCGCTCGACGCGCCGGCGTGCGCGAGCTGTGGCTCAAGTGGGAGGCGTCGAACCCGACCGGCTCGTACAAGGACCGCGGGATGACGCTCGCCGTGTCGAAGGCGCTCGAGGAGGGCGCCGAGGCGGTGCTCTGCGCCTCGACGGGGAACACCGCCGCGAGCGCAGCGGCGTACGCAGCGCGCGGCGGCATCCCGGCCGTCGTCCTGACGCCGCAGGGTGCCGTAGCGGGCGCGAAGCTCGCCCAGACCCGCATGCTCGGTGCGACAGTGCTCGAGGTGCGGGGCGACTTCGACGCCGCGCTCGGGGCGGCGCAGGAGCTCGCCGCGCGCGGCAGCCACGTCCTCGTGAACTCGCTCAACCCGTACCGGCGCGAGGGCCAGAAGACGGCGGTGCTCGAGGTCGTCGAAGAGCTCGACGGCGCGCCGGACGCGTTCGTCCTGCCCTACGGCGGCGGAGGGAACACCTCGTCCTACGCCCAGGCGCTCGCCGAGCTCGGGCTCGTCACGCCGATCGTGTCGGTCGAGGCGGAGAAGCGGCGGGAGACGCTCGCGAGCGCGATCAGGATCGGCGACCCGGTGCACGTCGCGGCCGTTCGCGCGTCCGGCGCGAGCGTGCTCCAGGTCACCGACGACGAGCTCGTCGCGGCGTGGAAGGCGCTCGCCGCCCAGGAGGGGCTCTTCTGCGAGCCCTCGTCGGCCGCGGGTCTCGCGGCGGTCCTGCGCGGCGACGTCGATGGCGATCGCCTCGCCGTCACGATCACCGGCCACGGCCTCAAGGACCCGACGCTCGCCGACCGCCTCGCGCCGCGTCCCGTCGCGGTCGAGCCGCATCCCGACGCGATCGCGGCCGCGGTCGGTCGATGATCGTCCGCGCCCCCGCGACGTCGGCGAACCTCGGTCCGGCGTTCGACTGCGCGGCCGTCGCGCTCGACCTCTGGAACGAGCTCGAGCTGACGGACGGCAGCGGCGTCGTCGTCGCGGGCGAGGGAGCGGACGAGCTTCCCGCAGACGAAACGAACCTCGCCGTCCGCGCGTACGGGCTCCTCGCGGATCCGGCCGGCAAGCGGTTTCGGTTCGCGAACCGGATCCCGCTCGAGCGCGGGCTCGGCTCGTCGGCGGCGGCGATCGCGCTCGGCCTCGTCGCCGCGCGGCCCGACCTTCCGGCCGAGGGGCTCCTGGCCGCCGGCCTGGAGCTCGAGAGCCACCCCGACAACCTCGCCGCGGCGCTCGTCGGCGGTGTCACACTCACGTGGGAAGGCCGCATCGCCCGGATCGCCGACACGCTGCCGCTGGCTCCGGTCGCGCTCGTCCCGCGCGAGCGGACGTCGACCGACGCCTCCAGACGGACGCTGCCGGGGACCGTCTCGCACGCCGATGCGGCCGCGAACGCCGCCAGAGCCGCGCTCCTCGCGGCCGGCGCCACAGCCGGAGACGCGGAGCTCTTCGCGTCCGGCCTCGACGACCGGCTGCACGAGCCATACCGGCCGTCGGCCGCGCTCGACGAGCTCAGGGACGAGCTGCCGGCGGGTGCGCGCGGCGCGACGCTCTCCGGCTCCGGCCCGAGCGTGATCGTCTGGGCCGACGACGCGGACGCGTGCGCGCGCGACCTCGAGCGCCGGTTCCCGCAGCACGACGTCCTCGTCCTCGCCGTGCCCGCGAAGGGCGCGCTGTGAGCGTCCGCCTCGTCGACTGCCGCCCGCGCGAGGCCCACGAGGCAGGCCACCTGCCCGGCGCCGTCCACCTCGACCCCGAGACGACGCTCTCCTCACCGCCCGTGGACCCCGCGATCGGCGGTCGCCACCCGCTGCCCGACCCGCACGCCCTCGGCGCCGCCTTCGCCGATGCGGGCATCGGCCCCCAGACGTTCGTCCTCGCGCTCGACGAGGGAACGGGCTGGGCGGCGCGGTGCTGGTGGCTCCTCCGCCACCTCGGCCACGACCTGGCCGGGACGTTCGACCAGCGCGCCTACGTCGGGCCGCTCACGACCGAGGAGCCGCGCGTCGAGCGCGCGCCGTTCGAGCCGCACGTCCGCGACGACGACACGATCGAGGCCGACGAGATCCGCGCGCGGCTCGGCGACCCGTCGCTCGTCCTCTACGACGCCCGCGCGCCGGAGCGCTGGCGCGGCGACGTCGAGCCGCTCGACCCCGTTGCCGGGCGAATCCCCGGCGCCCGGAACGCGTTCTTCGACGCTCCGTTGCCAGACAACACAACCGAAGCGACGGAGATCGCGACCTACTGCGGCTCCGGCGTGACGGCGGCCGTCGTCGCGCAGAGACTCGTGCTCGCCGGGCGCGAGGACGTCAGGCTCTACCCCGGCTCCTTCAGCGAATGGTGCCGCGACCCGTCCAACCCGATCGAGAGAGGCGACCCGTGACGACTCCCTACGACACTCCATCCGACCCCGCGAAGCGACGCAGCGCGGCGCTGACCGACGGCCCCGACCGCGCCGGCGCCCGCGCGATGCTGAAGGGCACCGGCTTCACCGACGACGACCTCGCGAAGCCGATCGTCGGCGTCGGCACGACGTGGATCGAGACGATGCCGTGCAACCTCAACCAGCGCGACCTCGCCGTGCACGTCAAGCGCGGCGTCCGCGACGCGGGCGGCACGCCGATGGAGTTCAACACGATCGCCGTCTCGGACGGCGTCTCGATGGGAACGTCGGGCATGCGTGCGTCGCTCGTCTCCCGCGAGGTGATCGCCGACTCGATCGAGCTCGTCGTGCGGGGCCACCTGTTCGACGGCCTCGTCATGCTCGTCGCGTGCGACAAGACGAACCCGGGTGCGGCGATGGCGGTGGGACGGCTCGACATCCCTGCGGTCGTCTCCTACACGGGCTCGATCGCACCGGGCCTGTACCGGCAGCGCGAGGTCTCGATCGGCGACGTCTACGAGGGAATCGGGGCCCACGCGGCGGGGAAGCTGACGGACGCAGACCTCCACGAGCTCGAGTCGGTCGCCTGCCCCGGGGCGGGCGCCTGCGGCGGCCAGTTCACCGCGAACACGATGTCGACGATCCTCGACTTCCTCGGGCTCTCGCCCTTCGGCACGAACGGGATCCCGGCGCTGCACCGCGCGAAGGAGGAGGCCGCCTACGAGCTCGGCCGGCTCGCGGTGCAGCTCGTCCGCGACAACGTCACGCCCCGCTCGTACGTGACGAAGCATTCGTTCGAGAACGCCGTCGCGTCGGTGGCGGCGACGGGCGGCTCGACGAACGCCGTCCTCCACCTCGTCGCCATCGCCCGCGATTTCGGGATCGACTTCAGCATCGACGACTTCGAGCGGGTCTCCGCTCGGACGCCGATCGTGGCCGACATGAAGCCGTGGGGCCGCTGGCACGCCAACGACGCCTACGCCGCGGGCGGCGTCGCGCTCGTCGCGCGAGAGCTCCGCCGCGCGAGGCTTCTCCACGACGACGCCCGCACGGTCGACGGAAAGACGCTCGCCGAGCACGCCGACGCCGCCGTCGAGACGGAGGGCCAGAAGGTCGTCGTCCCGATCGAGACGCCCCTCAAGGCGCGGGGCGGCGTCGCGGTGCTCTACGGCAACCTCGCCCCGGAAGGGTGCGCCGTGAAGCTCGCGGGGCACAACCGCACCGTCCATCGCGGCCCTGCCCGCGTGTTCGACTCGGAGGAGGAGTGCTTCGCCGCGGTCAAGGAGGGCGGGATCTCCGCAGGCGACGTGGTCGTGATCCGCTACGAAGGCCCGCACGGCGGCCCGGGGATGCGCGAGATGCTCCACGTCACGGGAGCGATCGTCGGCGAGGGCCTCTCCGAGTCCGTCGCGCTGATCACCGACGGGCGCTTCTCCGGCGCGACCCACGGGTTCATGGTCGGCCACGTCGCGCCGGAGGCCTCGAAGGGCGGGCCGATCGCGGCTCTTCGCGAGGGCGACACCGTCGTGATCGACGTCGACCGCCACGTGCTCGAGGTCGAGCTCGACGACGCGGAGCTGGCCGCGCGCCTCGCCGACTGGACGGAGCCCGAGCCGCGCTACCGCCGCGGCGCGCTCGCGAACTACGCGACGCTCGTCTCGTCGGCGTCGCGGGGCGCCGTGACGGTGTCGCACTACGAGGAGATGTGAGGGGAGCGGCGCGGCCGCTCCCCTCGTCGCTACGGCCGGTTGTCGCGCGGGTCCCAGAGCGGGATCGGCGCCGTCGCGGCGTACGCCTCGCCGTGCGGGTAGCTGATCAGCTCGACGTACGTGCCGAACGGCGTGCGGAAGTAGTTGATCGACTGGCCCGCGGCGGGCCCGTCGGTGACGGCGAGCGGTCCGAGGAGCTTGTGCGCCCCGAGCGCCTCCAGGCGCGCGACCGCCTTGTCGATGTGGCGGACGTAGTACGCGATGTGCTTGCCGCCGAAGTCGGAGTTCTTCCGGAACGTCCTGTCCTGGTCGGGTGACGTGTACTGGAAGAGCTCGACGCTCGGCCCGTCGCCGCAGCGCACGTGCTGGATCCGCTCGATGACGGCGGCGGGGTCGACGTCGACGAATCCGCCCACTCCTGCGAACGGCCCGAACGCGAGGGGCGAGGAGCAGCCGAGCATGTTCTCGAACCAC
Source organism: Actinomycetota bacterium (assembly GCA_046732615.1). Taxonomy (GTDB): domain Bacteria; phylum Actinomycetota; class Thermoleophilia; order Gaiellales; family Gaiellaceae; genus Gaiella. Next base: position 19,230 of record JBKPNM010000044.1, read on the forward strand.
GCGACCGCCTCTGGGACGCTCGGCACGGTGATGCCAACGTGGTCGATCCCGAGGAGGCCGGGCACGCTCGTCACGACCGGGTCCGTGCCGTTCCGCTTCGGCGACCAGAGGGGACGGCTCGGGTCGCGCTCGTACGCCATGCCGTTCGGGTAGCTGATCAGCTCGACGTACGTGCCGAACGGCGTGCGGAAGTAGTTGATCGACTGGCCGGCCGCGGGGCCCTCCGTCACCGGCAGCGGGCCGAGGAACTTCTGCGCGCCCTTCGAGACCATGTACGCGACGGCGGCGTCGATGTCGGTCACGTAGAAGGCGATGTGGTGCCCGGCCCAGTCGGAGTTCTTCGGGAACGTCGTGCGCTGGTCGGGCGCCGTGTACTTGAACAGCTCGATGTTCGCGCTCCGACCGCAGCGCACCATCGTGATCTGCTCGACCACCGCGCGTGGATGCACATCCAACAGGTCCTGCATGAACGTGCCCGTCGGGTCGGAGAACGGCCCGAAGGTGAGCGGCGTCACGCAGCCCATCACGTCCTCGAACCAGGCAACTGCCTGATCGATGTTGGGCACGGTGATGCCGACGTGATCCATCCCGACGAGGCCGAGCTGGCCGTTCGCGTTACCGGGCGCGCCGGCAGCCGGTCCGGCGGCCGGGGCCGAGGCCACGGACAGCGCCGCCACGAGCGCAGCACCGAGGACTGCGAGCGTGGCCGAGAGTGCACGGATCGGATGGGTCATCGCGTCTCCCCTTTCGCGGCTCCATGCCGTTGTGACATGTCAGCCGAGCCTACGCTGCAGTTCACAGGCTCGTCAACCGAGCGCCAGCCGCCGCTCGAACGAGGACTCTCGCGCGGAGGCGCCCGGGCCGATACAGTGTGCTGCGGCGCGGGACTCGTCCCGCTCCACATCGAGAGAGGCTGAGGGACCGGCCCTGTGACGCCTCGGCAACCCCCCTCGCGAGAGGGCCCGGTGCCAAACCCGGACGGATGTGTCGAGCGAGACGAAGGAGGTTCCACCCGTGTCAGCCCTCTCCCTCTCCTGTCGGGTCTGCGCGACCGAGCACCCTCCCGAGGCGGTCGGCTCGTGCAGCCGTTGCTTCGGGCCCCTCGACCCGGTGTACGACTGGGACCGGCTCCGCACCACGCTGACGCGCGAACGGCTCGCCGCCGGCCCGCCGTCGATCTGGCGCTACGCCGACGTGCTCCCGGTCGAGGCGCCGGAGGAGCCGAGGCTCGCTCCGGGCTTCACCCCGCTCGTCCCGGCGCCGCGCCTGGCGCAGGAGATCGGCGTCGGCGAGCTCTGGCTCAAGCTGGACACCGCGAACCCGACGCACTCCTTCAAGGACAGGGTGGTCGCGGTCGCTGCGCGGAAGGCCCAGGAGCTCGGCCTGACGACGCTCTCCTGCTCGTCGACGGGGAACCTCGCGGGCGCGGTCGCCGCGCGGGCGGCGGCGGAGGGGATGGACGCGTCCGTCTTCGTGCCCGCAGACCTCGAGCCGGAGAAGCTCGCCGCGGCCGCCGCGTACGGCCCCACGATCTATGCCGTCGACGGGCACTACGACCACTGCTCGCGCCTCTCGGTGGAGCTCTCGTTCGAGCTCGAGTGGGGCTTCGTCAACGTCAACCTCCGCTCGTACTACGCCGAGGGCTCGAAGACCCTCGCGTACGAGCTCGCCGAGCAGCTCGGGTGGCGCGTCCCGGACGTCGTCGCGATCCCGATCGCGTCGGGAGCCCTCTTCCACAAGGTCGGCCAGGGGTTCTCCGAGCTCCGCTCGCTGGGCCTCCTCGACGGGCCCGCGCCGCGCCAGGTGGGCGGGCAGGCCGAGGGCTGCTCGCCGGTCGCGACGGCGTTCCGCGAGGGGACGACGGTGACGCCCGTCCGCCCGAACTCGGTCGCGCGGTCGCTCGCGATCGGCAACCCCGCGGACGGCGACTTCGCCGTGGCGACCGCACGCGAGTCGGACGGCGCGATCCACGCCGTCGCGGAGGACGCCGTGGGCGAGAACATGGCGCTCCTCGCCCGCACGACGGGTGTCTTCGGGGAGACGGCGACGGGCGTCACGCTCGGCGCGCTACGGGCGGCGGTCGAGGCGGGCGAGGTCGGCCGCGACGACCGCGTCGTGCTCCTGGTCACGGGCGACGGCCTGAAGACGCTCGGACCGGTCTCGTTCACGTACGCGCCGGTGCACATCGACGCGGACGCGGACGCCTTCCTCGACGGGCTGGAGGCGGCCGCGGCCTGAGCCGGCACAGGCGCGTACCATGGCACTCATGGCGCGGACGCTGTTCGAGAAGGTGTGGGACGAGCACGTCGTCCTCGAGGACGACGGTCTTGCGCTGATCTACGTCGACCTGCACCTCGTCCACGAGGTCACCTCTGCCCAGGCGTTCGAGGGCCTCCGACTCGCCGGGCGGCGCGTCCGGCGCCCCGACCTCACGGTGGCGACAATGGATCACAACGTGCCGACGCTCCCGGGCCCGGTCACCGACCCGATGGCGAAGGCTCAGCTCGACGCTCTCCGCGCGAACACCGAAGAGTTCGGCATCCGGCTCCACGGGACCGGCTCGGGCCACGAGGGCATCGTCCACGTGATCGGCCCAGAGCTCGGGCTCACGCAGCCCGGGAAGACGATCGTCTGCGGCGACAGCCACACGTCGACGCACGGGGCGCTCGGAGCGCTCGCCGTCGGGATCGGCACGTCCGAGGTCGAGCACGTGCTCGCGACCCAGACGCTCTACCAGCGACGGCCGCGGACGATGCTCCTCGAGTTCGTCGGCGAACGCCCGCCCGGGCTGACCGCGAAGGACCTCATCCTCGGCGCGATCGGCCAGGTCGGGGTCGACGCAGGCGTGGGCCACGTCGTCGAGTACGGCGGCGAGGCGATCCGCGCGCTCTCGATGGAAGAGCGGATGACGGTGTGCAACATGTCGATCGAGTGGGGCGCGAGAGCCGGGATGGTCGCATCCGACGAGACGACGTTCGCGTACCTCGAGGGCCGCGAGCACTCGCCGAAGGGCGCCGACTGGGATCGCGCCGTCGAACGATGGCGCTCGCTCGCGAGCGACCCGGGCGCCACGTTCGACACGCACGTCGTCGTCGACGTCGCCCACCTCGTCCCGCAGGTCACGTGGGGGACGAACCCCGGCATGGTCGTCCCCGTCACGGGCGCCGTACCCGACCCCGCGTCGTACGACGACCCCGACGACCGGGCGGCAGCCGAGCGGGCGCTCGCGTACATGGACCTCCGCCCCGGGCAGGCAATCCAGGAGATCCGGATCGACAAGGTCTTCATCGGCTCGTGCACGAACTCCCGTATCGAGGACCTTCGCGCCGCCGCGTCGATCGTCGAGGGGCGCACCGTCGACCCGAGCGTGACGGCCCTCGTCGTCCCGGGCTCGGCGCAGGTGCGCCGCCAGGCGGAGGACGAAGGGCTCGACCGGGTGTTCCTCGACGCGGGCTTCGAGTGGCGCCTCGCCGGCTGCTCGATGTGCCTCGGCATGAACCCCGACACGCTCGCACCGGGAGAGCGGTGCGCGTCCACGTCGAACCGCAACTTCGAGGGCCGGCAGGGGCGAGGCGGGCGGACGCACCTCGTCAGCCCGCAGATGGCAGCCGCAGCTGCCCTGCACGGCCGCTTCGTCGACGTCCGCTCGCTGGAGCACGAGCCTGTCGCCGTATGAAGCCCCTGCGCACCGTCACCGGGCGCGTCGCCGTGCTCGACCGCCCCGATGTCGACACCGACCAGATCATCCCGAAGCAGTTCCTCAAGCGCATCGAGCGGACGGGCTACGGGGAGTTCCTCTTCCTGGACTGGCGGCTCGACGAGCACGGCAACGAGCGCTCCGAGTTCGAGCTCAACCGGCCGGAGTTCCGGAATGCGTCGATCCTCCTCGCGGGCCGCAACTTCGGCTGCGGCTCCTCGCGCGAGCATGCGGCGTGGGCGTTGCAGGACTACGGCTTCGACGCAGTGGTCGCGCCGTCGTTCGGCGACATCTTCCGGACGAACGCGGGCAAGATCGGGATGCTCGCGATCACGCTTCCCGACGACGAGGTCGAGCGCCTGATGGAGAGCGTCGACCTCGACACGGGCTCCGAGATGACGGTCGACCTCGAGCGTCGCATCGTCGTCGCCCCCGATGGACGGGAAGTGCCGTTCGCGTTCGACGACGCGACCCGCGAGCGGATCCTGAACGGCCTCGACGACATCGCACTGACGCTCGAGCACGAGGACGCGATCGCCGCGTACGAGGCGACCCACGTCATCGCGTGACGCACGTCGCCGTCCTGCCCGGCGACGGGATCGGGCCGGAGGTGACCGCCGAGGCGCTTCGCGTGCTCGACGCGCTCGGGATCGAGCACACCGAGCATCCCTTCGGCGGGAACGCGATCCTCGCGCAGGGCACGCCGCTGCCCGACGAGACGCTCGCCGCGTGCCGCGCGGCGGATGCCGTGCTCATGGCGGCGGTCGGCCTTCCCGAGCTCGAGGGGCAGCCCGTACGCCCGGAGCAGGGGCTGCTCGCCCTGCGGAGGGAGCTCGGCGTCTACGCGAATCTTCGCCCGGCGCGGGCCGGGCGGATCGACCTGCTCATCGTCCGTGAGCTGGTCGGCGGCCTCTATTTCGGTGCGAAGGGCACACGCGACGACGGCACGTGGTTCGACACCTGCGAGTACTCGCGCCCCGACGTCGAGCGGATCGCGCGCCGCGCCTTCGAGATCGCGCGCGAGCGAGGGTCGCGACTGACCTCGGTCGACAAGGTGAACGTGCTCCACACGTCGCGGCTCTGGCGCGACGTCGTGAGCGAGCTCGGAGCGACGGAGTACCCCGACGTGCCTCTCGACCACGCCCTCGTCGACTCCTTCGCGATGACGATCGTCAACGCCCCGGAGAGCATCGGGGTCGTGGTCACGGAGAACACCTTCGGCGACATCCTCTCGGACGTCGCCGCCGCGGTCACGGGCGGCCTCGGGCTGGCGGCATCGGCGTCGCTCGGAGACGGAGGGCCGGGGCTGTTCGAGCCGGTGCACGGCTCGGCGCCGCAGATCGCCGGGCAGGGGAGCGCGAACCCAGCTGCGATGCTCCGCTCGGTCGCTCTGATGCTCCGGCACGGTCTCGGCCGGCCGGACGACGCCGCGTCCCTCGAGCGGGCGGTCGACGACGCGCTCGAGGCGGCGCCGACGGCCGACCTCGGCGGCGAGGCGACAACGGGCGAGATGGGGGACGCAGTGCTCCGATCGCTGGACGTGCGCACATGAGCCAGAACGACAACACGGTCGCCTACCCGGGGCGCGAGGGGGCGCACAGCGCCGCGGCGTGCGACCGGCTCTTCCCCGCCGCGCGGCTGATCGCCCAGGCCTCCTTCGAGGCGGTCGTCGAGGCGGTCACCGCGCGAACGTGCACGTACGGCGTGCTTCCGATCGAGAGCTCCCTCGCGGGGCCGGTGAACGAGACGCACGACCTGCTCTACGACTCGGCGCTCTCGATCGTCGCCGAGGCGATCCTCCCGATCCGTCACTGCCTCGTCGGCCCCGAGGCGATCGAGCTCGGGCACGTGCGCGAGATCCGCTCGCACGCCGTCGCGCTCGACCAGTGCCGGAAGCTGCTCGCGTCGATGCCCTGGGCAACTGCCACCGTCGCGCCGACGACCGGCGACGCGGCGGCCGCCGTGGGGGAGCTGGGCGATCCCGGCGTCGTCGCGATCGCGAGCGTCCGTGCGGCCCGGCTCCACTCGCTCGCCGTGATCGCCGACGACGTGGGCGACCACGAGGCGTTCACGCGCTTCGCAGCGCTCGCGCCCTACACGCGGCTCGACCGCCGGCACGGCGAGTGGCGCACGGCCCTGACCTTCGAGACCCACCACCGCCCGGGCGCGCTCCACACGGCGATCGAGCCGCTGGCACGCCGCCAGATCGACATGGTGCAGCTCGTCTCGCGACCCATCCCGTCGCGTCCGTTCGACTACCGCTTCGACTGCGTGCTCGGCGGGCACCCGCTCGACGAGGAGGTCGGCGCCGCGCTCGCGGAGATGCGGGCCGAGACCGCGCGCCTACGCGTGTTCGGCTCCTACCGCGCCGACCGCGACGAGGGGTGGGAGACCGTCGCCGCGTGACGCGGGGGAACCGCATGGTTCCGCCGCGGGCCCCTCCTTCTGCGTCGCTCACGGAAGCCGGCAGCTGGCCTCCCGGCCGGCAAAGCCGGCCACCGGCCGCGAGAGCTGACGGCACGGGTCGCTGTTCCGTGCGAACTGCGATTGCGGCGAGTGGCTACCGAGCGATGGCGCGTTCTCCGCGCTCGAGCGCGGACTTGCTCGTCGACTGTCAGGCAGCTTCGGCCGCGACGCCGCCCGCCTGCTCGACGCGCGGGAGGTAGCGCACCCACGCCTCCGGGACGCGGTGCAGCGCGAGGCTGATGAAGAGCACGGGCGACGGTGCGCGCGGCGGCCGCGAGAGGTTCATGTGCGTCTCCTCGAGCAGGCGGTCGCCCTTGCGCAGGTTGCACGGAGCGCATGCCGTGACCACGTTCTCCCACACCGAGTCGCCGCCGCGCGACCGCGGCACGACGTGGTCGAGCGTGAGCCGTCCCGCGCTGTCGCCGCAGTAGACGCAGCGCCAGCCGTCGCGCGCGAAGAGCGCGCGACGGGAGATGCGGCGCTTGACGGAGCGCGGCACGCGGACGTACGTCACGAGGCGGATCACGTGGGGACGAACGTACGTGTTCGTCGACGTTCGCAGCGGCTCGTCGTAGCGCTCCACGACCTCCGCTCTGCCCTTCCACACGAGCACGTGCGCCCGACGTGTCGAGCACACGTTCAGCGGCTCGTAACTTGCGTTCAGGACGAGAACGTGGTCCACCCGGATGCGAGCGTAGCAGCGCTCTCAGGCGGTGGAAACGCGCAGTCGGCCTCAGCGGCCGAGCGACTCGTACTCGGGATTCGGCGCCCAGCCGAGACCGGAGGCCATCCGGTTGGACATGTTGAACAGCCCGGTCACCTCCGCGATGTCCATCACGTCCTCGTCGCTCCATCCCGCGTCACGAAGGGCGACCACGTCGTCCTCGCTCGTCGCCGCCGGCCGGAGCGTCAGCGCGAGGGCGTAGTCGAGCATCGCCCGCACGCGTGGCTCGAGCGGAGCAGTCGTGTGATCGGCCGCGATCGCATCGGCGAGCGCGGCGTCCTTCGTGAGCTTCCGCAGCGCCGCGCCGTGCGCGGCGATGCAGTACGGGCACTCGTTGGCGACGGACACCACCACCGCGATCATCTCCCGCTCGGGCTTCGTCAGGCCCGAATCGCCCTTCATCGCCTCCTCGTACCAGGCGTTCCACGCGAGCAAACGGCTCGGGCGGAGCGCGTACAGGCGCAGCACGTTCGGGACGAAGCCGAGCTTCTCGAGCGACGGCCGCCACAGCTCGAGGACGTCCGGCGGGAGCTCGTCCTCGGTGGGCACGCGGAGCCAGCTGAGACGCTCGTCGGGCACGACCTACTCCTCGAACCGGATCGTGACCCGCTCGGCAGCGAGCCCGAAGAACGCCTCGCGGAACTCCTCCTGGCGCCAGGCGCGTTTCGGCACGGACCGCCGGACGAGGGAGCACTCGAGCTCTCGCTCGGCGAACGGCCAGGGAGAGATCCGCGCCGTCCAGGGCGCGATCGGCTCGAAGCGGAACGCTCCGACCTCGAAGCTCTCGCCCGGCTCGTCCCACTCGCGCAGGCAGAACGCGAGGGAGAAGCGGTCGAACCACTGCAGCCGGTGGTAGTCCGCGAGCCGCAGCTCGTCGTCGACCCCCGCATCCTCCATGCGAGCGGGAAACGCTGCCTCCTGCTCGTCGACGAACGCGTCGACGAGCGCCTGCGCTTCCGGAGCGCGCGTGAGCCCGAGCGACGTGTCCGAGCCGTACCGCTGGCGGTAGATCCCCGCACCGTGCATCGAGACGAGCAGCCCGGAGTACGGGTCCTCGTCGGTGATCGCCGCGATCCCGGCGCGGTAGAACGCCAGGTGCGCGGGAACGTGGACGTCGAGGAACGAGACCGGCTTCCCGTCGCCGTCGACCATCGGCGAGCGCTCCCAGGTCGCCCACCCGTCGTCGTGGCGACGCGCGGCGAGGACGACCGACCCGTGACGCGGGCCGCGGTCGGCCCACGCGCGCGCCACCTCCTCGGAGAGCTCCGCGTGCTCCGGCTGGAGCACGACCTGCCACGTCGCGCCCGCGTCGCGCACGATCACGACGGAGCCTCGATCCCGGCGAGCACGTCGGCCGTGGTCACCACGTCACCGTACTTCGTATCGATGTCGTAGAGGTTCGCCTCGTGTGCGGCGGGATTGCGATCGCCCACTGCGTCACGGGGGACGAGCACGCGGTATCCGTGCTGGAGGGCGTCCACCGCGGTGGCACGGATGCACCCCGACGTCGAGGCGCCGGTGACGACGAGCGAGTCGCAGGCGTGGGCGGTGAGGAGGCTCCCGAGCGGTGTCCCGTGGAAGGCCGACGCCCACAGCTTCGTCAGTACCGGCTCGTCGACGAGTGGGGCGAGGCGCGGGTCGATCTCCGTCCACGGGCTGCCCGCCTCCAGCGTCAGCAGCGCCGGCACCTTCGCGATGAACGCGGCGGCCGCCTGCTTCGCCGCATCGTCGTAGGCCACGGTCGTGAAGACGACGGGGTGCCCCGCCGCCCGGAAGCCGTCGATCAGGCGGCGGATCGCCTCGACGACGCCGTCGAGCTCGCAGACGAGCGGCGAGGCAGGATCGGTGAAACCGCGATTGACGTCGACGACCACGAGGGCGGGCCGCCGGCCGAAGCCGGCGCGCCCGTGAAACCCCTCGTGACGGATCATGCGCAAGATCGGGATCCGCAGTTGCGGATCCCGATCGCGCGAGAAGCCCTGAAGGCCTCCGCCGGCGCGGCCGCGAGGAACGGTCTCACGTGATCGCCTCCGTTCTCACACGCCGTCGCCCGCGCGGACGCGCGCGAGCGCGTCGTCTCCGGTTTCGAGCGGCGACCAGCGGAGCGGCCTCGCGGGTGTCGGCGCGTGGAGGCCGGTCTCCTCCTTGCAGCGGGCGATCACGTCGTCGAGCTCCGGCCCGAAGTCGAACGCGGGCGCGTCGCCTCGCTCCGACCGCTGCCGGGCGCGCTCGGCCTCCGTGGCGGCCTCGTCCACCGAGCCGTCGTCGGCGAGGACGACGCCGTAGCCGTCCTTCGCCCATTCGCGGCTGACGAGCTCGAAGGAGACGTCGCGCGCGACGAGCTCGGCGGGACGGTCGAGCCGGTCCTTCCAGCCGCCGCCGCCCGCCGTCCGGTAGACGAGCATGTCCCCGGGCTCGACGACGATGTTGTCGCACTTGGACGGCAGCACCTGCTCCGTGCCGTCCGCCCGCTTGAGCAGCTTCGTCGAGCGCGCGCCCGGAAGGCCGCCGAGGACGCCCCAAGGCCGGGTCAGCCAGCGGTCGTCGTGGATCGACACCTCGCCCGGCTCGAGGTAGACGTAGCGCTTCTCGACGCCGTTCCCGCCCCGGTGGAGGCCGGGCCCGCCCGAGTCGGTGACCGTCGTGTAGCCGTCGATCCGCAGCGGGTAGTACGCCTCGAGGTACTCGGTCGGGATGTTCTCGAACAGCGGCCACCACGAGTGGCCGTCCATCCCGTCGCCGATCGGTCTCCCGGGGATCCCCCCGTAGAGGATCTCCATCGAGTAGAAGAAGTCCCCGCTCTCCTCCCAGCCCGAGTAGAGCATGTAGGGGCTCGTGCCGTAGCCGGCCGCGGTGTTCAGCTCGGGCGCGTTCTTGCAGAGCGCCCCGCCGAGCACGTCGAACTGCCGCGCGAGCGCGTGCGTGCGGCAGCCGAGCGCGGCCGGATAGCGTGGCCGCAGCAGCGACCCCTCGGGCATCACGACGTGGAGCAGCGGATAGAAGCCGTCGTTGAAGAGGATCTGGGGATCGTTGACCATGATCAGGTAGATCCCGATGAACATCTTGAACATGCCCTCTGAGAGGTAGAAGTTGATCGGGCCGAGGGCCTGGGGATCGGTCCCCGACCAGTCGAAGAAGGCGTGCTCGCCCTCCCGCCAGATCGTCAGCTGCATCTTGTACGGGCCGTTGCCGAGCCCGTCGTCGTCGATGTAGTCGACGAACGTCTGCGGCTCCTCGGGGATCGCGACGGAGATGAGGAACTTCATCGCGTTGTAGGTGCGGTCGAGGAGCGCCTGGAGCGCCGCGAGGTAGGTCTCCTTGCCGAACCGGTCGCAGAGCTCCATCACGCGCTTCTCGCCCGCGCGGCAGCCCGCGACGATCGCGAACAGGTCGGCGCGGTTCATCTCCGGGTTGCGGACGTTGTTGAGGATCAGGCGCAGGACGTCCTCCTGCACCTCGCCGCGCTCGATCAGCTTGACCGGCGGGATGATGATCCCCTCCTCGAAGATCGTCTTCGCCCCGGTCGGCAGCGAGCCGGGAAGCGGCCCGCCGGCGTCCATCTGGTGCCCGAACTGCGACGACCACCCGACGAGCTCGTCCTCGTAGAAGATCGGCACGAGCACGAGCCAGTCGTTCGTGTGCGAGATCGACGCCGAGCACTTGAACGGGTCGGAGGTGAGGATCACGTCGCCCGGGAAGACCCCGCGGTCCCACTCCTCCATCATCTCGTTGATGTAGGCGCCGAACTGGCCGACGACCATACGGCCGCGTGGGTCGGTGATCATCGGGAACTCGTCGTGCTGTTCCCGGATCACGGGGCTCATCGCGGAGCGGAAGAGGACGGCGTCCATCTCGTAGCGCGCGCTCTTGAGCGCCCCTTCGATGATGTCGAGCGTGACGGGGTCGATCTCGACCCCGGTCGGGATCTCGGCGATCTGCGGCTTGTCCGTGGTGATGGTGGCCATCGTCTCACCTACGCCTTCGGGTTGATGAGGATGTTGAAGTTGACGTCGACCTCAGCGGCGTACCCCGGGAGGACGACGGTCGTGGAGTCGAACTCGGTCACGATCGCGGGCCCGTCGAATCGGTTCCCGGGAGCGAGCTTCGCCCGGTCGTAGATCTTGGTCGGCAGCCGCTCGCCCCTGAAGACGATCTCGTGCTCCTCGGCCACCGCCCCTGACGCGTCGGCCTCGCCGAGCACCCCGACGGGAAGCTCCGGCTTCGGAACCGCCCCCGAGCCGATCGCGCGAAGGTTGACGATCTCCGACGCGGTGCCCGGCATCCGGAACCCGTAGAGCTGCTCGTGGAGCAGGTTGAACCGCTCCTCGAGCGCGTCGAGCCCGCCGCGGACCTCGTCCGGGTCGATCGCGACCGGGATCTCGTACCCCTGCCGGTGGTAGCGCATGTCGGCCGTGTAGGTGATCGAGCGCGCGTCCTCCGGGATGCCCTCGGCGTCGAGCCACGCGCGTGCGCGCTCGCCGAGCGCCTCGAGGATCGACCCGACCTCGCCGGGATCCGCGTCGCCGAGCACTCGGATGTACGTCTGGGCGAACTCGTCCCGGAAGTCCGCCACGAGGTCGCCGATCGCGCACAAAAGACCGGGGGCCGGCGGGACGAGCACCGGAAACGAGCCCATGATCTCGGCGACGGCGTTCGCGTGGAGCGGGCCGGCGCCGCCGTAGGCGACGAGCGCGAAGTCTCGCGGGTCGTGCCCGCGCTGGACCGAGACGAGGCGCAGCGCGCCCGCCATGTTCTCGTTCACGATCGCGACGATCCCCTCCGCGGCCTCCTCGAGCGACCCGAGGCCCATCGCGTCGGCGATCGTCTGCACCGCCGTCCGGGCGGCCGCGACGTCGAGCGTCATCTCGCCGCCGAGCAGGCTCGGGGGGAGGTGGCCCAGGACGACGTTCGCGTCGGTCACGGTCGGCTCGGCGCCGCCGCGGCCGTACGAGGCAGGCCCGGGGTCGGCGCCCGCGGACTGCGGTCCCACGCGAAGCGCCTTGGTCAGCTCGGGCACGTGCGCGATCGAGCCGCCCCCTGCTCCCACCGTGTGGACGTTGACCGACGGCACCTTGATGCGGAAGTGGCTGATCGACGTCTCGCGGCCGATCGTCGGCTCACCGTTCTGACAGAGCGCCACGTCGGTCGAGGTGCCACCCATGTCGAAGGCGAGGATGTCGTCGAACCCTGCCTTGCGTGCCACGTAGAGCGCGCCGGCGACCCCACCCGACGGCCCCGAGAGGATGCCGTAGATCGGGTTCCGCGTCGCCTCCGCGGTCGTCATCAGGCCCGCGTCGGAGCGGAGGATGTTGACGTCGGCGGTTGCGCCGATCCCGGTCAGTTCCTGTTCGAGCGTCTGGATGTACGTCGCCACCTTCGGCCGCACGTACGAGTTCATGCACGCGGTGAGCGTCCGCTCGTACTCGCGGAACTCCGGGAGGACGTGGGACGACAGGGTCACCGGAAACCCCGGATAGAGGCGCTCGACGATCTCGCCGATCTTCTCCTCGTGGGCCGGGTTCACGTACGAGTTGATCAGGCCGACGGTGAGCGACTCGACGCCCGACTCGACGAGGTCGCGGACGATCGACTCGACCTGCTCCTCGTCGACCGCGACGACGGTCTCGCCGCGCGGCCCCATCCGCTCCACCGCCTCACGCGTGTCGGCGAGCGAGGCGGGCGGGTCGGGCTTGATCATGATGATCCAGCCCGCCAACGGGCCGGGTGTCTGCGAGCGGGCGAGGTGGAGGATCTGCGCGAAGCCCTGCGTCGTGATCAGGCCGACTCGGGCGCCTTTCGACTCGAGCACGGCGTTCGTCGCCACCGTCGTCCCGTGCAGGATGTTGCGAAGGTCGCCGACTGCGACTCCCGACTCCTCGCAGATCCTGCGCACGCCGACGAGCACGCCCTCCGAAGGGTCCGCCGGGGTGGACGGCGTCTTCACGCGGTACTGCGTGCCGGCGCCGTTGTCCCCGACGAGGAAGAGGTCGGTGAACGTCCCTCCCACGTCGACTCCGAGCCTGAATGCCATCCTCTCCTCCGTCGTCAGTGAGCCATGGCCGGCGCGAACGCACCGGCCTTGTAGACCTGCCCCTCCAGCGGCCGCCCGAGGCGCTCCTCGAGCCATGCGGCCACCTGGATCAGCGCCTCGAGGTCGATCCCCGTCTCGACCCCCTCGCCGTGGAGCAGGTAGACGAGGTCCTCCGTCGCGATGTTCCCGGTGGCGCGCGGCGCGAACGGGCAGCCGCCGATGCCTCCGATCGACGCGTCGAACACGGTCGCCCCGGCCTCGAGCGCGACGAGCGCGTTCGCGTAGCCCGTGCTCCGGGTGTTGTGGAAGTGGACGCCGACCGGGACGCCGAGCTTCGCGCCTTCCGACACGAGGTGACGGACCTGGCGCGGGACGCCGACGCCGACGGTGTCGGCGAACACGACCTCGTCGACGAGCTCCGCGAAACGCGCAGCGAACGCGAGCACGCGGCTCGGGTCGACCGCGCCCTCGAACGGGCATCCGAACGACGTCCCGAGGGTCACCGTGACGCGGTGGCCATCCGCCTTCGCTCGTGCGGCGACCCGCTCGCCGGCCACGGCCGACTCCTCCGCCGACGCGCCGGCGTTCCGCCGGTTGAACTCCTCGCTGACGGCGAACGCGTAGTGGACCTCCGTCAGGCTCGTCGTCGCGAACCGCTCGTAGCCGCGCTCGTTCAGGACGAGGCCGGCGTACGTGACGTCCGCTCGCGGCTCGATCCCCGCGACGACGTCCTCGGCGCCGGCCATCTGCGGCACGCGCGCGGGATTGACGAAGCTGACCGCCTCGATCCGCGGGAGGCCCGCGGCGGCAAGCCGGTCGACGAGCTCGGCCCGCACGGCGGGCTCGAGGATCACCGCGTCGTTCTGAAGCCCGTCGCGCGGCCCGACGTCGCAAACGGTGACCGCGCTCAGATCACGCCCTCCTCGTGCAGCGCCGACTGCTCGTCCTCGCTGAGGCCGAGCAGGCCGCCGTAGACCTCCTCGTTGTGGCTCCCCTGCTCCCACGTCGCCGACCAGCGCACCGAGCCGGGTGTCCGGCTGAGCTTCGGGACGATCCCGGGCCCGATGTACGGTCCGAACTCCGGGTCGACGTGCTCCAGGAGCATCTCCCGGGCCCTGAACTGCGGGTCCTCGAAGATGTCGGCGATCGTGTAGATCGGGCCACAGATGACACCCGCCTCGTTGAGGACGCGATCGATCTCCGAGGCGTCGTGCAGCCGCGCCCAGTCGGCCACGATCCCCTCGATCTCCTCCTGGTTGTCGCCGCGCGCGAGGTGCGTCGCGAACCGTTCGTCGTCCGCGAGCTCCGGCCGGTCGATCGCGGCGCACAACCGCCGGAAGACGTTGTCGGCGTTCGCCGCGATCACGATCCACTTGTCGTCGCGCGACTTGAAGATGTTCGAGGGGGCGATCCCCTTGAGGTTCGTCCCCTGGGGCCCCCGCACGATCCCGAGCCGGTCGTACTCGGGCACCGTGCTCTCGAGCATCGCGAACGACGCCTCCATCAGAGAGACGTCGACCACCTGTCCGACGCCGCCGCCGGCCACGTCGCGCCAGTAGAGCGCCGCGAGGATCCCCTGCGCGGCGAACATTCCCGCGAGCGAGTCCCCGAGCGACAGGTGCATCCGGGGCGGAGGCTCGTCGGGAAAGCCGTTCAGGTAGCGCATCCCACCCATCGCCTCGGCAACCGACGCGAATCCGGCCCGTTCGGCATAGGGCCCGGTCTGCCCGTAGCCGGACACCCGGGCGAGGATGAGACGCGGGTTGACCTCGCTCAGGCGCTCGTAGCCGAGGCCCCACCGCTCGAGCGTCCCCGGTCGGAAGTTCTCGGTCACCACGTCGGCGTGCTCCACGAGGCGCAACAGGAGCTCCTGTCCGCGCGCCGCGCCGAGGTCGAGCGTGATGCACTTCTTGTTCCGCGACTGGACGGGCCACCAGAGCGACCGTCCCTCGTAGCGCGCCTTGCCCCACTCACGGATCGGGTCGGGCTTGCCGGGCGCCTCGACCTTGAGGATCTCCGCGCCGAGGTCACCGAGCAGCCGTCCCGTGAACGGCCCCGCCAGCAACGAGCCGAGCTCGATCACCCGCAGGCCCGCGAGCGGCCCGCCCCCGTTCGCCGCGGATTGCCCGGCGTTCACGCGGCGTCTCCGGCGTCCGGGGCCGCCGAGGCGCCGACGTGGGCGACGAGGACGTCGCGCGCCTCGTAGACGTGCTCGCGCATCACGAGCTCGGCCCGCTGCGCGTCGCCGCGCTCGAGCGCCTTCACGAGCTGCAGGTGGCAGTGATACGAGGCGGAGGCCTGCGCGGGCGAGTACCAGACGTAGGACTTGTAGACGAGCGGCAGCGCGATCACCTGGCGCACCATCGCCCTCAGGCGCTCGCTGGAGGTGGCCTCGAGGATCGTCTCGTGGAAGACGGCGTTCTCGAGCACGAGCGCCTGGACGTCCCCGCCGTCGAGCAGGCCCTCGAACCGCGTGCAGCTCTCCCGCAGCTGCGCCAGCTGGTCCGGGGTGACGCGCGACGCCGCGCGTCCGGCGGCGTGGCCCTCGAGCAGCGCCCGCAGCTCGTACATCTCCTCGAGGTCGGCGGTGTCGTACGCCCGAACGGTCGCGCCGCGGTTCGGCGCGGCCTCGACGAGGCCCTCGGACTGGAGCACGAGCAGCGCCTCTCGGACCGGCGTGCGGCTGATCCCGAGCTGCTGCGCGAGCTCCTCCTCCTTGAGGCGATGGCCCGGTGGCACGCGGCCGTCGACGATCGCCTGCCGGATGAGATCGGCGGCTGCCGCCGCCGCGGTGCGGGACAGCGGCGTCTGGGCCTCGAAGATGCTCACCGGCGCGACCATACAATATGCAACCAGCCTGAATGCGAGCGTGGATCACGGATCCGGGCGTGCCCGAGCCAGCGTCGAGACCTCGCCGAGCCGCGTCGCGAGCACCGCGCCGAGCAGCGCGATCAGCGCGGTCGTGATCCACAACGCATCCCATCCCGCCTCGTCCGCGACGGCGCCGAGCGCGGGCGTGGCGATGCCCGAGAGGACGAAGACGACCGTCGCCGCGACCGCGACCGACCGCCCGGCGAGCGAGGCGTCGACGCGCTCGCCGGCGCTGACGTACACGAGCGCGTTCCACCCCAGGGCGCCGAGCCCGAAGAGGACCGCGGCGGCGACGACGATCGCGCCGCCGCCGTGCAGCGCTGCCGCGAAGACCACCGCCCCGCCGGCCGCGAGAAGACCGACCTCGACGAGCGTCCGCACCCGCCGCGAGCCGCCGTTGCGGTCGGCGATCGTTCCCCACACGATGCGCGCCACCATCGCGGCGACGTTGATCCCGAAGTACGCGACGGCGGCGGTCAACTGCGAGTGCCCGGCCGCGCGCACGGCCGGAACGATGTACGCCAGGAGCGCCTGGAGCACGATGATGTAACAGGCCGCCACCGCGAGCAGCCGGCGCAGGCCGGGAGCGGCGAGGATCGTGCGGAACGGCCTCTCGATCCGGCTCTCCGCGGGCCTCCGGTCGTCACCCGCGACGATCGCGAAAGCGACGCCCGTGGCGGCGACCACGAGGGCCGAGCCGAGCATCGTCAGCTCGACGCCCCCGAGCGCGAAGAGGCCCGGGTACGTCACCGCGGCGATCGTCCCCCCGAGAGGAACCGCCGTCTGGCGGATCCCGAGCGCCCACCCGCGCCGCGCCGGCGGGTACACGGCGAACAGCGCGCCGGTGCCGGCGACGGGGATCACCGCCGACCCGAGCCCGAACACGAGGAGCGCCGCGAAGAGCGTCTGCGGCGACGGCATGAAGGCTGCGGCGACGAGCCCGGTCGTCGCGATCGCGGTCCCGATCAGCATCGCCCGCCGCGCTCCCATCCGGTCGACCGCGCTCCCTGCCGCGATCAGCGCCATGCCGGCCCCGAGCAGCCCCGAGGCGAGGACGGCGCCCAGCCAGAAGAGGCTCATGTCGAGCGTGTCGCTCAGCTGCGGGCCGATCGAGGGAAGGCCGAAGTTGACGAGCGAGACCGACGTCTGCGCCGCGGACGCCCCGACGAGCACGGCGCCGGGCGATCGCGTGGCGCGGCTCACAGCGCGATTATCCTTGCCGCGTGGACCGCGCTGCGATCGCACGCGAGGGGCGGCGCGCACAGGCGCTCGAGGCCCTCGCCTTCGAGCGCGAGCGCGAGCAGGCGCTCGACTCCCAGCTGCGGGAGGTCGTGCTCGAAGCCGAAGGGGCCCACGTCGACGCGCTCGTGTTCGCACGGATGACGCCTGACGACGCGAGCCGCGTCCGCGAGGCGCTGGGGACGGCCGACGGCGACGGGCCTGACGACGAGCCGCTAGAGGACGAGGAGCTCGAGGACACGGCGGACGAAGACGACGCGGGGCCGGAGCCCGAGATCGGGCGGCTCGAGCACGAGCTCGAGCGGTGCCGCGCGATGCAGCACGCGCTCGAGCGCTACGTCGAGGCGCTCGACGGAACGTCGTAGCGCCGGCCGCGCCGCAGCCGCGTCAGCCGCGCAGCGGCACCGCGTAGGAGGGCATCGGCGCGCCCGTCGCCCCGCGCAGCTTGAGCGGGAGGCCGAGGAACGCGAACTCGTACTGCTTCTCGGCGGCGAGCTCGTTCATGTCGACGACCTCGATGATCTGCGCACCCGCGGTCGCGAACATGTACGCGTGCACCGGGAGGAAGACCTTCTCCTCCTCGGAGGGGAGCACCTCGAGGGCGATCGTGTCGCCCGCGATGCACATCGCACCGACCTCCTCGCAGAGCCACTTGGCGGCCTCGAGGCCGATCCCGGGCGTGTTCTTCAGGTACCCGTCGAAGTCGGGCCAGACGTTCATCCGGCCCGTGCGCACGAGCACGACGTCGCCCTTGCGGAGCTCGACTCCCTGCTTCGCGATCGTGTCCTGGAGGTCCTTCGGCGTGATCGCGTACCCGTCGGGGAGCACGTCGCCGCCGAGCGTGCCCACGACGTCGAGCATGACGCCGCGCGAGATGACGGGCGGGTACTTGTCGAGGCCTCCCTTCGTCCAGATGCGGCTCCCGAGGTCCTTGTCCGCCGTCCAGCCGTTCCAGAAGGTCCCGTAGAAGCCGAGGTGGTTGAGCGTGTCGATGTGCGTGCCGCAGTGCGTGTACAGATGGATCGAGTCGCCGCAGTACGAGTAGGCCTCGTGCACCTCGCTGCCGACGCCCGACAGGTCGTCGTTCACCGATCCCTGCGGCGTGTGCGTCATCCAGATGCCGTACGGCGGGTCGCCCGCCGCCACCCACGACGGCATCCCGATGAAGTAGTCGACGTTCAGGTCGAAGACGTGGCGGCCGTCGAGATGGTCGAGGATCGCCGCCGTCGACTCCTTCGTGACCCAGTTCAGGCGCCCGATCTCGTCGTCCTCGCCCCAGGGGCTCTTCGAGACCTTGAGACCGTCCTGCTCGTGGATCGCCTCGGGAACCAGCTCGGGGTCTGCCATGGGATCCTCCTTCGGATGGATGACGCGAGCCTACTCCGGCTTCGCGGAGCGTTCCTCGGGAACACGCCCCCGCGACGGGACGAGGTAGACGGCCGAGTAGTCGAGCCCTCCGAGACCGGCCTCCTGCGCCGCCTGGTACGCGGTTCGGGCGGCGGCGGCGGCGGGCGCCTCGACGCCGTGCTCGGCGGCGAGCCGCAGGGCGAGGGCGAGGTCCTTCTCGATCAGGTCGAGCGCGAACAGCGGCGCATATTCGCCCGAGGCGGGATGCGCGGCGTCCGCGCCGGCGAGGGGAAACCGCGTGCGAAGCACCCGGGAGTCGCCCGTCGAGGCGGTGAGGAGCGCGTAGAGCGTGGCCGGATCGAGCCCCTCCCGCACGGCGATCGCGCACGCCTCACCCAGGGCCGCCATGGTCGTCCCCGCGACGAGGTTGTTGCAGAGCTTCGCGGCCTGGCC